>CAZZWS010000048.1:0-21773 GCA_964657795.1 Beijerinckiaceae bacterium | reverse complement strand
ACTTCGAGGGTCTTCACTGCGATGGTCTCCACTGCGGGAATCCCGGTCATGTCGAAGAGCGTGCACGTGTCCGAAACGCCGGCGACGCGCTGGTTGCGCGAGCAGCGCATCGCATTCACCGAGCATCCCTATCCTTACGAAGAGCACGGCGGCACGGCCGTCTCGGCGCGTGAGCTCGGCGTCGACGAGCACGCGGTCGTCAAGACCCTGGTCATGGAGGACGAGTCGACGACGCCTCTCGTCGTGCTGATGCACGGCGACCGCAAGGTCTCGACGAAGGCGCTGGCCCGTGCGATCGGCGTCAAGCGCATCGCGCCCTGCAAGCCCGACGTGGCCGAGCGCCATAGCGGGTATCAGGTCGGTGGCACCTCGCCGTTCGGCACCCGCAAGGCGATGCGCACCTACGTCGAAGCGAGCGTGCTCGCGTTGCCCACGATCTACATCAACGGCGGCCGGCGCGGGTATCTGATCGGACTCGCACCGGCGGTGCTGACCGACGCGATCGCCGCGCAGGCGGTGCATTGCGCGATGATGGACGCCGCATGAACCCACTCGTCTCCACGCTGGTTGCGAACGTCGTCGCGGTCGTCGTCGCTTACCTGCTCGGGTCGATTCCCTTCGCGATCATCGTGAGCCGCGTCGCCGGCATCGCGGACCCGCGCAGCTTCGGGTCGGGCAATCCGGGAGCGACCAACGTGCTGCGCAGCGGGCACAAGGGCGCCGCCGCCGCCACGCTGTTGCTCGACGCGTTCAAGGGCTGGCTCGCGGTGTCGCTGGTCATGGAGTTCGGTTGGCGCTTCGGCATCGACGACACCGGTGTCGCCGCCGTTGCGCTCGCCGTGTTCGTCGGCCATCTGTGGCCGGTGTTCTTCGGGTTCAAGGGCGGCAAGGGCGTGGCGACCGCGCTCGGCATCCTGTTCGCGCTGGCGTGGTGGCTCGGCCTCGCGACTGCGATGACCTGGATCGTCATCGCCGTCTTCCTGCGCTACTCGTCGCTGGCCGCGTTGATCGCGGCGATCTTCGCGCCCTTCTATTACGCGCTGCTGGTCGGCTTCGACGTCATCGGCGGCGCCATCCTCGTGATGAGCGCGCTGATCGTCTATCGCCACCGCGCCAACATCGCCAAGCTGCTGGCCGGCACCGAAAGCCGCATCGGCGCGAAGAAGCATGGGCGTGAGGACGGGCGCGAAGAGGAGCGCAAGGAAGTCCGCAAGCCCGCGCGCGCGGTCCGCTGAAGCCACGCGATCAGCTCATCAACCGATACGGTCCACCGACCTCGATCGCCTTCTGATACGCGGGCATCGCATGGATGCGCCGCAGCCAGTCCCACAGCGCCGGCCGACTCGCGTCGAGGCCGCCGCGCGTCGCGTAGGCCTCGAGCGGGAAGCTCATCTGGATGTCTGCCGCCGAGACCGCGTCGCCCGCGAACCACGGACGCTGCTTCAGCTCGCCTTCCATGAAGTCGAGGTGCTTCCTGATCTGCGGCGCGATGAAGCCGTCCAGGGCCTTCTGCGCGACCGCCTTGACGATCGGCCGGATCAAGAACGGCATCGGTCCCTTCGGCAGGCGACCGAAGATCAACGCGAGCAACAGCGGCGGCATCGCCGAGCCCTCGGCGTAATGCAGCCAATACGTGAAACGTCGCCGGTCCGCGGTGCCGGCTCGCGGCCGCAGTCGCCCCGCGGCACCGTACGTATCGAGCAGGTACTCGACGATCGCGCCCGACTCGGCCACCACCGCCGCATCGTTGCCCTCACCGTCGACGATCACCGGCGATTTGCCGAGCGGATGCACCTGCCGCAGTTCGGGCGGCGCGAGCATCGTCTTCGGGTCACGCTGGTAGCGCTTCACTTCGTAAGGCACGCCGAGTTCCTCGAGCAGCCAGAGGACGCGTTGCGAGCGGGAGTTGTTGAGGTGATGGACGACGATCATCGAAGGTTCGGTGCGGTGACAGTGCGGTGAAGCGCGAGACTGCGCGAAGGGCGGGGCGAGTGTAAGGGAAGCGACGAGGGATAATCGAGGTTTGCCGATCGCTCCCGTCATGCATCGCCTCGTCGTCGCCACGCACAATCCCGGCAAGCTCCGTGAGTTCGCGGTGTTGCTCGCGCCGCTCGGCTTCGATGCCGTGGCGCAGGTCGATCTCGACATCCCTGAAGCCGACGAGCCACACGTCACGTTCGTCGAGAACGCGCTGGCCAAGGCCCGGCACGCCAGCGCGGCCAGCGGACTGCCTGCACTGGCCGACGACTCGGGGCTCTGCGTCGACGCCCTCGGCGGCGCGCCCGGCGTCCGTTCGGCACGCTACGCGGAAGCTCCCGACGGCGCGGACCGTGCGACGCGTGACCGCGCCAACAACGCACGCCTCGTCGAGGCGCTCGCGCGCCACGAGCGACGCGATGCCTGCTACTTCTGCTGCCTCGTGCTGCTGCGTCGTGCCGACGACCCTGAGCCGATCGTCACGTTCGGTCGATGGCACGGCGTGATCGTGGATCGGCCGCGCGGCGTCGAGGGCTTCGGCTACGACGCGCACTTCCTGCTGCCCGAACTCGGGCTGACCGTCGCCGAGCTCGACCGCGAGACCAAGAACCGCATCAGTCATCGCGCGCGGGCGACGGCGGAGATGATCGATCGCCTGCGAGGTGCTGGTTACGCGTCGACGGAACGGGCGGATCGATGATCCCGATCGTTCCCGTCGGCGCAGCGCGTCGCACGACGCAGGTCGTCGACCTGACCAGACCTGGGTCACGCCGGACGTTGACCACGCTGCCGCCGTTGACGCTCTACATCCACTTTCCATGGTGCGTGAAGAAGTGTCCGTACTGCGACTTCAATTCGCACGAGCCGCTGGGCGGCGTCGCGGCGATCCCCGAGCGGGCCTACGTCGACGCGCTGGTGGCCGACCTCGATCGCGTGGTGCCGCAGGTGTGGGGTCGCCGCGTCCACGCGATCTTCATCGGGGGCGGCACGCCGAGCCTGATCGCGCCCGCGGCGATGGACCGTCTGCTGTCCGAAGTCCGCGCGCGGCTCGTGCTCGAGGCGGACGCGGAGATCACGCTGGAGGCGAATCCTGGCACCGTCGAGGCCGGTCGCTTCGCCGACTATCGCGCGCTCGGCATCAACCGTCTCTCGGTCGGCATCCAGAGCTTCGACGATCGCTTCCTGAAGGCGCTCGGCCGCATCCACGACGGCGGGGAAGCGCGGCGTGCCGTCGAGGTCGCGCTCACGACGTTCGACAATGTCAACCTCGACCTGATGTACGGGCTGCCGGGGCAGTCGGCGGTCGACGCGGCCGCGGATCTTTCGATGGCCCGTTCCTTCGCGCCGTCGCATCTGTCGCTCTATCAGCTGACGCTCGAGCCCAATACGCTGTTCGCGAAGTACCCGCCGCGGCTGCCCGACGAAGACGAGGCCGCCGCGATCGATGCCGCGGTCACCGAACAATCCCTTCTCGGCGGCTGGCAGCGCTACGAGGTGTCCGCGTACGCGCGACCCGGCCGCGAGTCGCGACATAACCTCAACTACTGGAACTTCGGCGACTACCTCGGGATCGGTGCGGGCGCGCACGGCAAGATCTCGTTCCCGGATCGCATCGTGCGCCAGACGCGCGTCCGCAACCCGGACGTCTATCTGGCGCGCGCCGCGACCGGCCAGTCGCCGTTCGACGAGGTGGTCGTCGCCGACGACGCGCTGCCGTTCGAGTTCATGCTGAATGCGCTGCGCCTCGTCGACGGCGTGCCGGCGAGACGCTTCGAGGAACGTACCGGCCTGTCGATCGGCGCGATCGCCGCCGCGCGCGACGCGGCCGAGCGTCGCGGGCTCCTGCAGGTCGATCCGACGGTATTGCGGCCGACCGCGCTCGGCCTGCGTTTCCTCAACGACCTGCAGGCGGAGTTTCTCGGGTCGGCGTGATCGATCAGCCGCGATGCACGGATTGAAGGCGTGGACGCTTTGCTGTGGAGCCGTACCGCCTCGAATGCACTCGAAGGGGGATAAAACCCGGGATTTCCGGCTCTGCACGGTGGGTAGCCCCTGGTCCGGAAGCTGCTATATTTTCTGGCCGCCACGGCCTGCTGGAGCGCGTTGCTGTCCGCCCACGTCCGTTGCCGTCCCGCTTTGCCCCTCCCATAAATCGATCAGGAGTTGTTGATGAGCATGACCGCGTCGGACGTGTTGAAGATGGTCAAGGACAACGAGGCGAAGTTCGTCGACTTCCGCTTCACGGACACCAAAGGCAAGGAGCAACACGTTTCGGTACCCATCTCGCATTTCGGCCAGGACAAGTTCGACGACGGCCATGCGTTCGACGGATCGTCGGTCGCCGGCTGGAAGGGCATCGAGGCCTCGGACATGCTGTTGATGCCCGATCCCAACACGGCGTTCCTCGACCCGTTCCGCGAAGAGACCACGGTCTGCATCAGCTGCGATGTGATCGAGCCGTCCGACGGCAAAGGCTACGAACGCGACCCGCGCTCGCTTGCCCGACGGGCCGAGGCCTACCTCAAGTCGTCCGGCATCGGCGACGTCGCCTACTTCGGTCCGGAGCCCGAGTTCTTCATCTTCGATCAGGTCCGCTGGGGCGTCGACATGTCGGGCTGCTTCGTCAAGATCGATTCCGAGGAAGCATCGTGGTCGACCGGCCTCAAGATCGAAGGCGGCAACCTCGGCCATCGTCCGGCCGTCAAGGGTGGTTACTTCCCGGTGCCGCCGGTCGATTCGCTGCAGGACATGCGTTCCGAGATGTGCCTGATCCTCGAAGCCATCGGCGTCCCGGTCGAAGTCCACCACCACGAAGTCGCCGGTGCGGGCCAGTGCGAGATCGGCACCAAGTTCTCGTCGCTCGTCGAGCGGGCCGACTGGGTCCAGAAGATGAAGTACGTCATCCACAACGTCGCCAACTCGTACGGGAAGACGGCCACGTTCATGCCGAAGCCGGTCGTGGGCGACAACGGTTCGGGCATGCACGTCCACATGTCGATCTGGAAGGACGGCAACAACCTGTTCGCCGGCGACGGTTATGCGGGGCTCTCCGAATTCGCGCTGTACTACATCGGCGGCGTCATCAAGCACGCCCGTGCGCTGAACGCCATCACCAACCCGGGCACCAACTCGTACAAGCGTCTGGTGCCGGGCTTCGAGGCGCCGGTCAAGCTGGCCTACTCGGCGCGCAACCGCTCGGCATCGATCCGCATTCCCTACGTGCAGAGCCCGAAGGCACGCCGCATCGAAGTCCGTTTCCCGGACCCGACCGCCAATCCCTACCTCGCCTTCTCCGCGCTGATGATGGCCGGTCTCGACGGCGTCGAGAACAAGATCCATCCGGGTGAGGCGGCCGACAAGAATCTCTACGACCTGCCGCCTGAAGAAGACGCGAAGATCCCGACGGTCTGCTCCAGTCTCGACCAGGCACTCGACCATCTCGACAAGGATCGCGCGTTCCTCACGAAGGGCGGCGTGTTCACCGACGGCATGATCGACGCGTACATGGACGTCAAGCTCGAGGAAGTCACGCGCTTCCGCATGACGACCCATCCGATCGAGTTCGACATGTACTACTCGCTGTAGGAGCGGTCTCTGCCAGCACCGCGCGGCGCTTCGGCGCCGCGTGTCGTTTGCGGCGTCGCCTGTGCACGCCGGGCCGCGATGGGACGTTGATACAGGGCGTCGCCGAGTCGCCGCGTATGATGGACGACGGGTGTCGTCCGCTCCGCGTTCGCCCTCGATCAGCAGCCTTCGTCCTCCTTGCCATGATGGGTCGTCCCTTCGTCGTCTTTGTCACGTCCGCCGCCGTCACGCTCGCACTCGCCGCGGCGGGTGGCGTGGCCCGTGCCCAGGACATCACGAAGTGTGTCGACGAGCAGGGACGCATCGTCTACGGCAATGTGGGCACGGGCAAGGGATGCACGAAGATCACCGTCGATCCGGTCGTGATCCCCAGCCCCAAGGTTCCATCGAGGGTCGCGCCGCCCGCCGGCTTTCCGAAGGTCGACCCCGGTACGCAGAAGTCGCGCGACAGCGACCGGCGCCGCATCCTCGAAGACGAGCTGCGCGACAAGGAAGCGCAGCTCGCCGACCTCAAGCGCGAGTACAACAACGGTGAGCCCGAGCGTCAGGGCAACGAGCGCAACTACCAGCGCTACCTCGATCGCACGGCGCAACTGAAGTCCGACATCGCCCGCGCCGAAGGCGACATCGCTTCGATCCGTAGCGAGATCAGCAAGGTCCCGTAGTGCGCGTGTTCCGGATCGAGAGGCTCGCCGTGGTGGGTGGCGCGGCTGGATCGCAGCGATGAGTCCGCCGTTGCGACAGGCCCCGCTGGCGACGCGCTACAGCGGGCTCGACCTGCTCACGTCGGCCGTCATCATCCTCGATGCGGAAGGGTGCATGGTCTTCGCCAACACGGCTGCCGAGGCGCTGCTCGACTTCTCGCGTCGCACGGCGATCGGACAGCGCCTGGCCGGCATGCTGGTCAACGGGTCGGTGATCGACGAACTGTTCGCCGACGCGCGTCGCCTCGAATACGCGGCCAAGCGTCTCGACTTTCCGCTCCATCGTCCGGGCCGCGAGCCGCTCGAGGTGCACGGCATCGTCACGGTCCTGCACGACGAGCTCGAGACGCCGGTGCTGTTCGAGCTGCAGGAGGCCGACCGGCAGCGCCGCATCGATCGCGAGGAACGGATCCACGACCAGACGCAGATCAACCGCGAGCTGATCCGCAACCTCGCGCACGAGATCAAGAATCCGCTCGGCGGCATCCGCGGCGCGGCGCAGTTGCTGCAGATGGAGATGTCGACGCCGGAGTTCTCCGAATACGCCGAGGTCATCATCAAGGAGGCCGACCGGCTGCAAAGCCTGGTCGATCGGCTGCTGGCCCCGCATCGACGGGCGCGCATCGTGGGCGACGTCAACATCCACGAGGTCTGCGAGCGCGTCCGCAGCGTGATGATGGCCGAATACTCGCGCGGCCTCGTCATCGCCCGCGACTACGACGCCAGCATCCCGGAGTTCCGTGGCGACAAGGAACAGCTGATCCAGGCGCTGCTCAATATCGCCCGCAACGCGTCGCAGGCGCTCGCGCCCCGCATCGCGATGGGCGATGCGCGGATCGTCCTGCGGACGCGCATCGGGCGACAGGTCACGATCGCGCGGACCCGGCATCGACTGGCACTGGAATTGCATGTCGTCGACAACGGCCCGGGCATCGACGCGGAAATCCGCGACCGCATCTTCCTGCCGCTGGTTTCCGGGCGTGAAGGCGGCAGCGGTCTGGGGCTGACGCTCGCGCAGACCTTCGTCGAAGAGCATCAGGGCGCGATCGACTTCGACAGTCACGCCGGCCATACCGATTTCCGCATTCTTCTACCGCTGCTTTGATGCGCGTGCCGGAAGAGCCTTCCTTCAACGAGCCTTCGACCTTTCGCTCAGTGACCGCCACCACCTGCTTCCTGCCCACGTTCGTCCCCCGCGTCGCGCGCCTCCACGGCATGCCGCGCGGGTCTTCACGATGAAGCCGATCTGGGTCGTCGACGACGACCAGTCGATCCGCTGGGTCCTCGAGAAGACGCTGGCGCGCGAGAACCTGCCGTGCCGCAGCTTCAGCAACAGCGCCGACGTGCTGAAGGCGATGGAGACCGAGTCGCCGCAGGTGCTGGTGTCCGACATCCGCATGCCGGGCGGTACCTCGCCCAACGCGGGGCTCGAACTGCTGCAGGCCACCAAGCTCAAGTATCCCGGGCTGCCGGTGATCATCATGACCGCGTTCTCCGATCTCGAGAGCGCGGTGTCGGCGTTCCAGGGCGGCGCGTTCGAGTACCTGCCGAAGCCGTTCGACGTCGACCAGGCGGTCGAGCTGATCCGTCGCGCGGTCGACGAGAGCCTGCGCGAGGCGGCCATCGAGGAGAAGATCGAGGCCACGCCCGAGATCCTCGGCCAGGCGCCGGCGATGCAGGACGTGTTCCGGGCGATCGGCCGGCTGTCGCAGTCCAACGTCACGGTGCTGATCACCGGCGAATCGGGGACCGGCAAGGAGCTGGTCGCGAAGGCGTTGCATCGGCACAGCCCGCGCGCCGCGCATCCGTTCATCGCGCTCAACACGGCAGCCATCCCGAAGGAACTGCTCGAATCCGAACTGTTCGGTCACGAGCGCGGCGCGTTCACCGGCGCGCAGAGCATGCGGCGCGGGCGGTTCGAGCAGGCCGAGAACGGCTCGCTGTTCCTCGACGAGATCGGCGACATGCCGTCGGAGTTGCAGACGCGCCTGCTGCGCGTGCTGTCCGACGGGCACTTCTATCGGGTCGGTGGTCACAGCCCCATGAAGGCGAACGTGCGCGTCATCGCGGCCACGCACCAGAACCTCGAGGATCTGGTCCGTCAGGGGCTGTTCCGCGAAGACCTGTATCACCGGCTCAACGTGATTCGCCTGCGTCTGCCGGCGCTGCACGAGCGGGCCGAGGACATCCCGATGCTGGCGCGCAGCTTCCTGCAGAAGAGCGCGCGCGAGCTGGGGGTCGAGTCCAAGCGCCTGTCCGACGCGGCCATGAAGCTGTTCGTCACGCTGCCGTTCCCGGGCAACGTGCGTCAGCTCGAGAATCTCTGCCACTGGCTGACGGTGATGGCGCCGGCGCAGGTCGTCGAGATCAAGGATCTGCCGCCGGAGATGCGCGGCATCGCGCCGGAGGTGGCGCGCACCACGTCGCTGTCGCGCTCCATGATCGTCGACGGCTCGCGTCACGACGCGCCGCCCGGTCATGTCAATGGTGGCGGCACCAGCGGTGGTGACCCCACGCTGCAATCCGACGACGTGTGGCGCGTGGAGCTCGAAAGGATGGCCGCGCACATGCTCGCGCTCGATCGACACGACGTGATGGACGCATTGACGCGTCAGTTCGAGGCCACGCTGATTCGCATGGCACTGCGCCACACCGGGGGTCGTCGGATCGAGGCGGCCCAACGTCTCGGCATCGGCCGCAACACGATCACGCGGAAGATCCAGGACCTCGGACTCGACGACGTGCGTTAGTGCGGCCCACGGACATGGGTTGGATCGGCAAGGTCGTTCGCATCGGCGTGGTTGCGCTCGTGACGATCACGGCGGCAGCGCAGGCCGACACATCCATACACACGTTGCGCTGGTCGACGCGCGGCGACGTGCTGTCGATGGACCCGGACTCGACCGACGAGAGCGTCTCGTCGAACTTCGCCACGCTGATCCACGATTCGCTCGTCGAGCGCGATCCGTCGATGGCGATCGTGCCGCGCCTCGCGGTGTCGTGGAAGACGGTGAACGACACGACCTGGCGCTTCGCGTTGCGGCAAGGCGTGCGCTTCCACGACGGTTCGCCGTTCACCGCCGCCGACGCCGTGTTCTCCATCGAGCGGGCGCAGGCGACGCGGTCGGCCTACGCGCAGTATGCGCGGGCTTTGGGCAAGCCGGTCCGCATCGACGATCACACGATCGAGCTCCGGCAGGAGCGGCCGAACCCGCTGCTGCTCGAGCATCTCAGCCAGGTCTCCATCATGAGTCGCGCCTGGTGCGTCGCTCATCATGCGGAGACGCCGCTCGATCTCAAGTCGACCGAAGAAAATTACGCCGCGCGCCACGCCAACGGCACCGGCCCCTACATGCTGAAGACGCGCGAGGCCGGCGTGCGAACCGTCCTGGTCCGCAATCCGGACTGGTGGGGATCCCGCGAAGGCAACGTCGACGAAGTGATCTACACGCCGATCGCGTCGGACGCGACCCGGGTCGCCGCCTTGTTGTCGGGCGCGCTCGACCTCGTGCAGGACCCGCCGCCGCAGGACCTCGCGCGTCTGCGCTCGGACAGTGCGCTGCGGGTCTGGGAAGGACCGGAGAACCGCATCATCTTTCTCGGGCTGGACCAGTATCGCGACGCGCTCGAGGACAGCGACGTCGTCGGCCGCAACCCGTTCAAGGATCTTCGCGTGCGCGAAGCGGTGTGGAAGGCGATCGACGTCGAGGCGCTGTCGTCGAAGATCATGCGAGGCCAGTCGCTACCGACCGGGTGCCTCGCGATGTCTCCTGCCGGCTGCCCCGACCCGACGCTCGAACGGGTCGCGCCCGCCGATCCCGCCGCCGCCATCCGCCTGCTCGCCGAGGCGGGCTATCCGCACGGCTTCGGGCTGCGGCTCGACTGCCCCAACGACCGCTACATCAACGACCGCGACCTGTGCGTGGCGATCGCCGGCATGCTGGCCCGCGTCGGTATCCGCGCCCGCGTCAACGCGATGCCGAAGGCGATCTACTTCCCGAAGCTGAGCCGCGACGACACCAGCTTCTACCTCCACGGATGGGGCGGCAGCATCACCGACGCGCAGGACGTCCTGGACGCGATCGTGCACAGCGTCGACGAGTCGACCGCGAAGGGATCGATCAACTACGGTCGCTTCGTCGACGCACCGCTCGACCGATTGATCGACGCCGCGGGCGTCGAGATGGATCCGGTGAAGCGCAAGTGGCTGCTGATCGACGCGATGGCGCTGCAGGCCCGCGAGCATCACACCATCGTCCTACATCGACAGAAGCTCGCGTGGGTGACGCGCAAGGACGTCGTGCCCGTCCTGCTGCCGAGCAACATCGTGCGGGTGGAGTGGATGCGGATGAATCGATAAGCACGGCTTACGATTCGAACGTCGCCAGGAAGGTTGCGACCACGGGCGCGTGATCGGACGGCTGCGGCCGCTTGCGTTCCTCGCGATCGATCGTGCAGGCCGTGCAGGCGCCCTTCATCGCGTCGGACACGAGGATGTGGTCGATCCTGAGGCCGCGTCCTTTCTGGAAGCCGAGCATCCGGTAGTCCCACCAGCTGAACGACTTCGCCGGCTGCTCGAAGAGGCGGAACGCATCGACGAGGCCGACATCGGCGATGGCCTGCAGCGCGGCGCGTTCGGGAATCGAGAAGAGGACCTGCCCTTCCCACGCGCGCGGGTCGTGGACGTCGCGATCCTCCGGCGCCACGTTGTAGTCGCCGAGCACGACGAGACGCGGATGGGTGACGAGCTCGCCGGCGAGCCAGTCCTTCAACGCGGCCATCCAGCGCAGCTTGTACGCGTACTTGTCGGTGCCGACCGATTGCCCGTTCGGCACGTAGACACACACCACGCGGACACCGTCGACGGTCGCCGAGAGCACGCGCTTCTGGTCGTCCTCGAACCCGGGGATGTCGGCGATGACGCCTTCGATCGACGATGCGAGGCGCGTCAGGATCGCGACGCCGTTGTAGGTCTTCTGCCCGACGAAGTGCGCCGCGTAGCCGGCCGCTTCGAGTTCCGCGACCGGAAATTTGTCGTCGGTGAGCTTGGTCTCCTGCAGCGCGAGGACCTCGACCGGGTTGCGCGCGAGCCAGTCCAGAACGTGCGGCAGGCGGATCTTCAGCGAGTTGACGTTCCAGGTCGCGATACGCATGGGTCGATGGTCGGGACGGTGACGACGGGAGTGCGAGTGTAGGGCCGATGGGACGTCGCTTCAGTGCGACGATATGAAGGTCGCCGAGCCCGGCGACACCGGCAGCGCATGAGCCGCGCACGGGCGCCGGGCCTTCTGCAACGGCAGCAAGGCGAACAGCCGGCCGAACTCGCGGTTGAACTGAGAAGCGCTCTCGTAGCCGACACGGGTGGCCGCGAACGCAGCCTTCATCCCGTTGGGGACCGGCAGGATGCGCGCCCGATGCAGGCGCACGGATTTCAGGTACTGCATCGGCGCAGCTTCGTCACTTCTTGAAATGCGCTTGAGACGACGCGACGCCCAGCGTCGCCTCATCGCGAGCAGCGCCACTTCGAGCGCCTGCGGATACGAGGTGCGGATGCGCCGCAGGCTAGCAAGTTCGCCCCCCGAAGGCTTCGTGCGTATCAGCGCTGCACGCCCCAGCGCCTCACCGTGACCCGCTCGATCGTGTCGAACACGAAGTTCTCGACCAGCATGCCGATGACGATGACCATCACGAGGCCCGCGAAGACCTTGTCGGTGTAGAGCTCGTTGCGGTTCTGGAAGATGTACCAGCCGAGGCCGCCCTTGCCGGACGACGCGCCGAAGAACAGCTCGGCCGCGATCAGCGTCCGCCACGCGAACGCCCAGCCGACACGCAAGCCGGCCAGGATGGCGGGCAGCGCGGCGGGCACGAGGATGGACCAGGTCAGCCGGATGCCGCGCAGGCCATAGTTGCGACCGGTCATCCGCAAGGTCTCGGGCACCGCCTGGAAGCCCCCGAACATGTTGAGCGCGAGCGGCCACAGGACCGAGTGCACGAGCACGAAGATCAGGCTGACCTGACCGAGTCCAAACCACAGCAACGCCAGCGGCAGCAACGCGATGGCCGGCAACGGGTTGAACATCGCCGTCAACGTCGACAGGAGGTCGCGGCCGATGCGGCTCGAGATCGCGAGCGCCGTCAGCACGAACGCCGCGACGATGCCGAGCGCGTAACCCTTCAGCAGCAAGCCCAGCGAGAGCGCCGTCTTGTCGATCAGCTCGCCGCTCGCGAGGTCCGTGAAGAAGGCCTTCGCCACCTGCATGAAGGTGGGCAGCAGCAGGTCGTTGTCGGCGATGCGTGCGCCGATCTCCCACGCCGCGGCCAGCAACACGAGGATGAGGGTCTTGCGGAATGCGCTGCTGTCGAGGGTACGACGCCACCACGGCAGCTGCCGCTCGGGCGTGACGTCGAGCAGTGGCTCGAGCGGTCTCTCGAACTCCGCACGAATGGGCGGCGCCAGCATCGTCATGAGACCACCCCTTCCTCGAACAGCAACGCATGAAGCCGCGCGGCCTGCGCCTGGAACGCGGCGCTGCCCGCGCTGTGCAGCCCGAAGGCATGCGCGTTGAGTTCGGCCCGCACGCGACCGGGCCGCGCCGACAGGACCAGGATGCGCGTGCCGACCACCAGCGCTTCCTCGATCGAGTGGGTGACGAACAGCAAGGTCAGTCCGACGTCGTCGCACAGCTCGATCAGCTCTTCCTGCATGCGCCGCCGCGTCAACGCATCGAGCGCCGCGAACGGCTCGTCCATCAGCAACACGCGCGGCTTCATCGCGAGCGCGCGGGCGATGGCGACGCGCTGTTTCATGCCGCCCGACAGCGTGTGCGGATAGGCGTTGGCGAATTCGGCGAGATGCACGCGGGTCAACGCGTCGTGCGCCCGCGTCCGCGCTTCGTCCTTGCTGCAGCGCTTCGACGCGAGCAGCGGGAACATCACGTTGCCAAGCACAGTCTTCCACGGCGCGAGCTGGTCGAACTCCTGGAACACGACGATGCGGTCGGGCCCCGGGCCCGTCACGACCTCGCCATCGACGCGGATGGCGCCTTCGCGCGGCGTGATGAAACCTGCGATGGCCTTCAGCAGCGACGACTTGCCGCAGCCCGACGCGCCGAGCAGCACGAAGCGATCGCCACCGGGGACGTCGAAGCTGACGCGATGCGTCGCGCGAACGGTGCGTTCGTGCGTAGCGTATTCGAGCGACACGCCATCGACCCGCAGCAACGGCGTCGTCGCGGTCGTCGTGGTCGGTGCGATGGCTCGTTCGGTCGTCTTGGGAGCGCGTACGTCGGGGTCGGTAGCGTGACGCTCGAAGAGAATCGAAGCGGTCGTCATGTCAGCTCGCCTTCGCGTTGTGCGGATCGTCGAACACGTAGTCGCGCGCCGATGCCGGCTTGTGCTTGATGGCGCCGATGCGATACATGAACTCGGCGAGCGGCAGCGTGTTCTCGGGCGTCAGCGTGTAGTCGACGTCCTTGCTCTTCAGGATCTTCACCAACAGTGCGCGATCGATCCCCGAGCGATTGGTCCGGATGAAGATGTCGGCCGCGCGTTCCGGATCGGCGCGGATCAACGCCGCGGCATCCGCGAGCCCTTCGAGCAATGCGCGGTAGGTCTTCGGGTTGTCGCGGCGATACTTCTCGGTTGCATAGAGCAGCGATGCGCTGGCCGGACCGCCGAGCACGTCGTAGCTGCTCGTCACCACGTGCACGCGCGGGTTGCCGGCGAGCTCCTGCTCCTGGAATGGCGGACTGGAGAAATGCGCGGTCACGTCGCTGCTGCCCTTCAACAGCGCAGCTGTGGCCTCGGGATGAGGCAACGCGACCTGCAGCTTGTCGTAGCGGTCGAACTGCTTGTCGCCGAACGCCTTCGCGCTAGCCATCTGCAGCATCCGCGACTGCATCGACACGCCCACCGCAGGCGTCGCGATGCGGTCGCGGTCGGTGAAATCCTTGACGTCCCTGACCGCCGGGTCGCTGCTCAACAGCTGGTACGGCAGGTTGCCGAGCGATGCGACCGCACGGACGTTCTGGCGGCCGTCGGTGCGGTCCCACAACGTCAACATCGGTCCGGTGCCCGCGCCGCCGACGTCGATGGAGCCGGATAGCAGCGCCTCGTTGATCGAAGCGCCGCCCGACAGCTGGATCAACTCGACCCTGACGTCGAGGCCATCGACCTTCGCGTGCTTCTCGATCAGCTTCTGGTCGGTCGCAACCTGCAGCATCAGATAGACGATGCCGAACTGCTCGGCGATGCGCAGTTGGCCTTCGGCATGGGCGGGTGCGGCCGCCGATGCCATCACCACGGACAGGACGACACCGGTCGCGCGACGCACGATGGATTTCATGAGTTGGACTGTCGCGTGGCGGTCTTCAGACCGGCACGTCGCCTTCGATGGTCGTGCGGTTGAGGCGGCGGCGCAGATGGTCGGGCGTACCCGCGGCGAGATGAATCACCGACCGGTTGTCCCAGAACACCATGTCGAACGGCTGCCAGCGATGGCGATAGATGTGCTCGGGCCGCACGCTGTGCGCGAACAGACGGTCGAGCAGGTCGCGGCTCTCGTCTTCGGGCAAGCCCACCATGCGCGTCGTGAAGTGTTCGCCGACGAAGAGAGCCTTGCGGCCGTTGCCCGGATGCGTGCGCACGATGGGATGCTCGACCGGCCTGACCTCCGCGATCTGCTCGGCGGTCAGCGCGGGACGCCATGGGCTGCGCCGGCGCAACTCCTCGTACTTCGCGAGATAGGAGTGTTCGGCGCGGCGACCCTCGACCGCGCGACGCAGATCGGGCGGCAGCGTGTCGTACGCGAGATGCATGTTGGCGAACAGCGTGTCGCCGCCTTCGCTCGGCAGTTCCTGCGCGTGCAGCATCGAGCCGAGGCTGGGCTTGTCCTTGTACGACAGGTCCGAATGCCAGTAGTGACCGGCGTCGCCGAGTCCGATCGGCTGACCGTTCTCCTTGATGTTCGACACGACGAGGATTTCCGGATAACCGGGCAACTGGAATTGGCGCAGGACATGGATCTGCAGCGAGCCGAAGCGACGGCTGAACGCGATCTGCTGCTCGGGCGTGATGCGCTGGTCACGGAACACGAGCACGTGGCGGTCGAGATGCGCATCGACGATCGGCGCGAAGTCGTCGTCGCCGAGCGGCTGTGACAGGTCCAGACCGATGACCTCGGCGCCGAGCGGTTCGTCGAACGCGCGGATGCGGATGCCGGCGGACGATGCGGCGCTGCGAAGAAGAGGTGACGCGAGGGGCGATGCGAGGGGTGATGCGACTGCGGCTTCGACGATGCTCATGACGTACGGACCGGCTTGCGACCGGTCGTGGTTCGCGGAGCAACGAAGTTTAGGGACGCGGCCTCACGATGCAACGACCGATTGCGCATGCGCTACGACGCGAAAGCAATGAAGCAATTGAGCAATTGAGCATGAGACGTGGCCCTCGGCACGGCGACGGCGCGATTCCGCTAGAAGCGGAACCCCGGAGGCGTCGTCGGTGCGGCGGGGGGCGGCGCGGTCGGGCGGACCGGCGCGTCCGACGCGGGCGGTGCGCTCACCGCCTGCCCGGCGACGCGCGTGTTGGGCGACAGCGGCGTCGGCACGGGATTCTGATAGCCGGGCGGCAGCGCGCTCTGCGCGGGATATCCCGCGCTGTCGAGGACGCTGCCCAACTGCGTCTGCGAGAAGCCGATCGTCTTGCGTCCGCCGACGGACACCACCGGCGCCGTGCCGCCGGGCGACTGTTGGCGAAACGCCGCGATGTCGTCGTCGCTGGTGACGGTCTTCTCGTTGAACGGGATGCCACGACTGCGCAGGTAATTCCGCGCGTCGTCGCAGGGACTGCAACGGTCGCCGGTGTACAGCACGACCGGATATCTGGACACCGCGGCCTGGACCGCGAACGGCAGCGTTGCGGTGGCGGTGGTGGTCTCGGGGGCCTTTTTCTCGTTGAGGATGCGCGACGTCGCCGGCGGCGGACGGTCGCTGTACGTCACGGTGCCATCGGGACCGACCGACTTGTACTGCGCGCCGGCGATGCCCGCGAACGCGAGGCCGCAGGCCGCCAGGGTCCATCGCATCGTCGTCGCCGTCATGCCTCTTCCCTTCGTGATGAGCGCCGCACGGACCCGGCGCGTCTGACCTGCGCTACGCCGCCTCGACCATTCCATTATGCCGAAGCAGGGCCTCGATATCCGGTTTGCGGCCGCGAAACGACACGAACGATTCGAGCGCCGGTCGGCTGCCGCCGACGCCGAGAATCTCGTCGAGGAAGCGGGCGCCGGTGCGTTCGTCGAGGATGCCGTCCTCCTCGAACTGGGCGTACGCGTCGGCCGACAGGACCTCGGCCCATTTGTAGCTGTAGTAACCCGCCGCATAGCCGCCGGCGAAGACGTGCGAGAACTGATGCGGCTGGCGGTTGTAGACGGGTACCTTGAAGACGGCCACGTCGCGACGCACTTCTTCGAGCAGCCCCATGATCGACTGGCCCCCGTGGATATCGAAACGACTGTGCAGCTTCATGTCGAAGATCGCGAATTCGAGCTGGCGCAGCGTCTGCATGCCGGCCTGGAAATTCTTGGCGGCGAGCATGCGGTCGAACAGCGCGCGCGGGATCGGCTGCCCCGTCTCGATGTGCGACGTCATGTGTTCGACGACGTCCCATTCCCAGCAGAAGTTCTCGAGGAACTGCGACGGCAGTTCGACGGCGTCCCACTCGACGCCCCGGATGCCGGATACGGCGGGCTCGTCGATCCGCGTCAGCATGTGATGCAGGCCGTGACCGAACTCGTGGAACAGCGTGTTGACCTCGGAATGCGTGAACAACGCTTCGCGGACGGTGTGGCCGTCGGCCGCGTCGTCGTTCACCCGCAGCGGCTCCGAGAAGTTGCAGGTCAGGAAGGCGACCGGTGTCTCGCGGCGGCCGTCCGAACGCAACGAGCGATTGCGCGCCGATGCCATCCAGGCGCCGCTGCGCTTGCCCTGCCGCGCGTAGAGGTCGAGGTAGAACTGCGCGAGCAGCCCGCCGTCGCGATCCACCACGTCGAAGAACTTGACGTCCGGATGCCACAGCGACGGCGCGTCGGCACGCTCGCGAAACGTGACGCCGAACAGCCGGCCCACGACGCGGAACAACCCGTCGAGCACCTTCGATTCCCGGAAGTACGCCTTGACCTCCTGCTGCGAGAACGCGTAACGATGTTCGCGCAGTCGTTCGGAGACGAACGGAATGTCCCACGCTTCGAGCGCATCGATGCCGACGTGCTCGCGGGCGAAGTCGGCCAGCTCGGCCATGTCGCGTTCGCCGAACGGCCGTGCGCGGACGCGCAGCCGTTCGAGGAACGCCAGCACGTCGTCGGGCGACTCCGCCATCTTCGAGACCATCGCGTAGGTCGCGTAGTCGGCGTAGCCGAGCATCGCGGCTGCCTCCGCGCGCAGCGCGAGGATGCGCGCGATCAACGGCCCGTTGTCCTGGTCCGGCTTGCCGAATTCCGAGGCGCGTTTCGCGTAGGCGGCATAGATGCGCTCGCGCAACGAACGGTCGGTCGCGAACTGCATGACCGCGAGATACGACGGCATGTGCAGCGTGACGCGATAGCCGTCGACGCCGGCTTCGACGGCGCGGCTGCGAGCCGCGGCCAGTGCGTCGGCGGGGAGGCCGTCGAGCGCCTGCGCGTCGGGCAGGTCGAGCGCGAAGTCGTTGGTCGCGTCGAGCACGTGCTCCGAGAAGGCCTGCGACAGTTGCGCGGACTCCTCTTCGATCGCCGCGAAACGGGCCTTCTCGGCCTCCGGCAGTTCGGCGCCACCGAGGCGGAAGTCGCGCAGCGCGTGAGTCACGATGCGCTGGCGGACCGCTGGCAGCGCCGCGAAATCGGCCGACGCTTCCATGCGGCGGTAGCGGTCGAAGAGCGTCGTGTTCTGAGACAGCCGGGTCCAGAACTCCGTGACCTTCGGCAGCGACGCGTTGTAGGCCGCGCGCAGTTCGGGCGTATCGACGACCGCGCTCAGATGCGAGACCGTGGACCAGACGCGTCCCAGTCGCTCGGTCGCGTTCGTCAACGGCTCGACGAACGAGGCCCAGGTCGGCACTTCGGTCGAGTGCTCGATCGCGGCGACGGCGGATTCGGCGTCCGCGATGGCGGCGTCGACTGCGGGCACGACGTGCGTCGGCGCGACGGCGTCGTAGCGGATCAGGTCCGCATCTTCGAGCAGGGGGTTGAGCGGCAGCGTGGTAGGCATCGGGAAGAGGGTCAGTTGGAACGGGACGCCGCGCGTTCGGCGGCGAGGATGGTGTTCTCGAGCAGCATCGTGATGGTCATCGGTCCGACCCCGCCGGGCACCGGCGAGATCCAGCCGGCGATCTCGCGGACGCGCTCGAAGTCGACGTCGCCGACCAGCTTGCCGGCGGCGTCCCGGTTGATGCCGACATCGACGACGGCGGCGCCGGGCTTGACCATGTCTGCCGTGACCGTGTCGGGACGGCCGACGGCGGCGACCAGGATATCTGCGGTCCGCGTGAAGACGCCGAGGTCGGGCGTCGCGCTGTGGCAGAGCGTCACGGTCGCATTCTTCGCCAGCAACATCAACGCCATCGGCTTGCCGACGGTATTCGAGCGACCCACGACGACGGCATGCGCGCCGGCGATCGGCACGCTCGCCGCTTCCAGCATGCGCAGAACGCCGTAGGGCGTGCACGGCCGAAAGCCGAGCGTCGCATCCGTGCGGTCGATGCGGCCCGTCAGGAGCGCTCCGGCGGAGAGCAGATGGAACCCGTCGACGTCCTTCTCGATCGACACGGCCTCGATCACCTTCGCCGCGTCCATGCCTTCAGGCAGCGGCATCTGCACGAGGATGCCGGCGATCGTCGCCTCGGCGTTCAGTTCCGCGATCCGCGAAAGCAGCGTCGCCTGATCGGTGTTGCCGGGCAGGCGGACGAGAACGGAGCGAATGCCGACGTCCGCGCACGCCCGAACCTTGTTGCGAACGTAGATCTCCGAAGCGGGATCTTCGCCGACGAGCACGACCGCCAAGCCAGGCGGCCGACCGTTTCCGCGCAGGTCCTCGGCGCGCTGCGCCAGTCGCGTGCGCAACGCCCTGGATAAGGCGATTCCATCGAGAAGTCGAGCAGTCATCGGAGTTCTCTATCGATTTGCCGCCGATTATCGTCTATTCATGGGGTGAGCCGCCGGGGCAGTCTTTGCGTTTTTCGCGTCCGTCACGTCGAAAAATCTTCCACTGAACTTGCCACCAGTACGAGGCCATCAGGAAAAATCGATTCCTGTCAATGACTTGCGATTCGGGCACATTGCTTGCACTTTATCGATCAACGAGGCGCCTGTCGCATCGGCGTCGCAGAAAAATTCAGGGAGTTCGTATGAGAGGCATCCAGTTCATCGGCGCGGCAGTGGCTTTGATCGTCTGCGGTCCGGTCTTCGCCACGGCGACACCGATCACAACGACGTTCACGTTCGACAGTCCGTCGTCGTATACCAAATACAATTCCTACAGCGAGCCGGCCGACGCAGGTCCCACCACCTATGCCGGTTTGCAGGGAGCCGGCGACGCGTCGACCGTGCGCGCGACGGGCAGCTATTTCGGCAACGTGCTGACGTTCGGCGCGACTTCCGGAAAGAACAGCTACAACAGTTCGGTGCAAGTCTCGGCTTACGCGGGGACGGGTTACGGAAGCGGCAGTTACGGCGGTGCCGGTGGAACCATCGAAAACGCCGTCGTCACGACCTACAGCCCGGGCGGCCAGAACACGCTGGCCATCACGAGCCGCAACTCGAGCGCGACGGGCAACAACGAGTTCACGTGTTCCGGCACCACGAGTTGCACGACTCTCGCCAACGCACCGGATTACCAGCACGCGATCGACAACAGCGGCGCCTTCGAATCGTTGCTGCTCAAGTTCCAGAGCGCGGTGAACCTGAGTTCCCTGACCATCGGATTTCCTGGCGCGGGTACCGCCAACAACAGCGTCTCGGACGCGACGCTGCTCTATTACAAGGGATCGGGCGACCCCACGACGGCGATGCTGGGGAAGACCTATGCCCAGCTCGTCTCTTCGGGCAACTGGGGTTACGTCAACGTCCTGGACATTTCGGGCAGCACGTGCGGTGCGGTGACCGATTGCGCGATGGTGGCCACCGCTGCGGCGGCGCAGTACTGGATGATCGGCGCGTTCATCAGCACCATCGGCAACAACGCCGCGATCAGCGACAACGTCAACGACTACATCAAGGTACGCAGCATCACGACGACTCAGGTACCGGAACCGGGCACCGTGGCCCTCTTCGGCGTCGCGGGCGCGGCTCTCGTCGCAAGCCGTCGTCGCCGCGAGCGGGCGTGCTGATCCATTAGGGTGGGTGGCAAATTTTCCCCGCTTCGGCGGGGTTTTTTTTGCTGCGACGCGGGTTGGAACAACCCGGCCGGCCCGTCAACCTCGCGTCAAAGCCAGCCGCAGCAGGTCGGCGACCGTGTTGGCGTTGAGCTTGTCCATGATGTTGGCGCGATGCGCCTCGACCGTCTTGATGCTGATGCCGAGATCGTCGGCGATCTGCTTGTTGAGCCGGCCGGCGACGATGCATTCGAGAACCTGTTGTTCGCGCGCGGTCAGACGGGCGAGCAGAACAGCGCGCTCGTTGTCGCGCCGCCGGGTCTCCGCTTCGCTTTCGGCCGAGGTCAGCATCCGTTCGACGGAGGCGCGCAGGTCGGCCTCGTTGAAGGGTTTCTCGATGAAGTCCACCGCCCCCTTCTTCATCGTCGCGACCGCCATCGGCACGTCCCCGTGGCCGGTGATGAAGAGGATCGGCAGATTGGCGCCGCGCGCCACGAGCTGTTCCTGCAGTTCCAGGCCGCTCATCCCCGGCATCCGCACGTCGAGGATCAGGCACGCCGTGCGATGGGGTTCGTAGACGGCCAGAAAGTCTTCGGCCCGCGCGAACGTGGAGACCTGATAGCGATTGGCCTCGAGAAGCCAACGCAATGAATCGAGCACGGCTTCGTCGTCGTCGACGACATAGACGAGCCTGGCCAGGCGCGGCGGGTCGCGGCGGGTGTCGGTGGGATCACGGTACATGGCATCGATTGTAAGCGTCTCGCCTCCGGACCGCAGGATTTCGGCTCAGCGGCCGACCGCGAGCTCCGATCGCCCCCGTTCGGCAGCCGGCATCGCGTCCGCGGTGCGCGGCAACGTGAACCGGAAAATGGTCCCCCCACCCGGATTGGGCGCGGCCCACAGTCGGCCTCCGTGGAACTCGACGATCGATCGACAGATGTTGAGGCCCATGCCCATGCCTTCGGACTTGGTGCTGAAGAACGGTTCGAACAGCTTGGGCTGCAGGCTTTCCGCAATGCCTTGCCCGCGATCGACGACGGCGAACTCGACCTGATCGTGCATCACGCCCTCCTCGGCGGAGATCGCGTCGACCGTGACGTCGCGGACCACGACGAGGATCTGGCGCGGGCGTCCCGCTGCTTCGTCGTCGCCCGTCATCGGTTC
>CAZZWS010000047.1:0-22381 GCA_964657795.1 Beijerinckiaceae bacterium | reverse complement strand
ATCGTCAACGGTGTCACGCAGAACTTCACGGTGCGCGATCCGGACGTGATTCAGGAACACTCGTACAACTACGACGTCGGCTATCGCTACGCTGGCGATCGCGTCACGGCCTCCGGTTCGGTGTTCTACGTCAACTACAACAACCGCATCGCGACCGCGTACGACCCGAACACCGGGATCAGCACCGACTACAACGTCGGCCACTCCACGTCGAAGGGGGCCGAACTCGAAGGTCAGTACAAGATCACGAACGAGTTCAGCGTGTACGCCTCGGCGTCGTACATCCTCAGCCGGCTCGACCAGGACTTCCGCTTCAGCAACACGATCTTCCTGCCCACGACGGGAAAGACCTACCCGGGAACGCCTAAGTATCTCGGTGGCCTGAATCTGCAATACGCGAGCGGTGGGTATTACGCCTTTGCGCAGGCCAAGTACACGGGCAAGGTCTATTCGACACTGGTCAACGACGACTCGATCAACGGCTACACGCTGGTCAATCTCGGCGCCGGATACAAGTTCCCGTCTATTTGGTTGATCAAGTCGCCGACCCTCAGCGCGAATCTCTTCAACGTGCTGAATAAGAAGTACTTGAGCCTGAACTCCGGTAGCGGCAACTCGTTCCGGAACAATGCGTTGCCGATCGTAACCGCTGGCGGTACGAAGGCCGCCGAGATCCCGACTTTCTATACGGGTTCCCCAATCACGTTCCAGGTCGCGATCGGCGCTGCGTTCTAATTGACCGAAAGAAGCACCCACCATGAACCTCAACCTCTTTCACGACGTCACCTTCTACGTGCTGTACGCGGCGCTGGCGATCGCTGTCTTCGTGGCGATCGAAAGGATGATCTTCTTCAGCACCACCTCGAAGAGGACTCGCGAGCTCGAGGATGCGGTCGAACATGGCGCCGTGCCCGCGCCCGCGCTGGTCAATGCCGAGAACGTGCCGGCGCGGGCGACCAAGCACATGCTCGAGAGACTGCCGACCGTGAAGTCGCGGCACGATCTCGAGGACCTGTCGGAGGAAGTGTTCATCGATGCGCGGACGCAGCTCGCCAAGCATCTGTGGATGCTCGACACGATCGTGACCGCGTCGCCGCTGCTCGGGCTGCTCGGCACGATCCTCGGCATCATCGACACGTTCACGGCGCTGGCCCGGTCCGGCATCTCCGATCCGTCGGGGGTGTCGGCCGGCATCGGTACGGCGCTGTTCGCGACGGCGCTCGGCATCTCGGTGGCGCTGTTCGGGCTGCTGTTCTTCAACACGTTCCAGGAACGGATCGACCGCTTGTCGGACCAGATGAAGGTGCTGATCCTGCGGCTGTCGGCGTTGAAGCCGATGGCGTAGAAAAGCGGGAGCGGCGTCGCCGCGACTCGTTCACGTGGCTCGACTTCGTCGAGCCAAGTCGTTGGTGCGGGCGCTCTGGCGCCCGCCTTGTCGTTCAGCGGGTGGGCGGCGCTGTCGCGGCCGAGGCACCTCGGCATCATCGAGCCGTAGCGTCGCTATCGACCGTTGCTACCTGCCGCGCGCCAGGTTGTCGAACTTGGTGTACTCGCCGATGAACGCCAGCTGAACCGAGCCGATCGGTCCGTTCCGCTGCTTGCCGATGATGATCTCGGCCGTGCCCTTGTCCGGCGAGTCGGGGTTGTAGACCTCGTCGCGATAGATGAAGAGGATGACGTCGGCATCCTGCTCGATGGCGCCGGACTCGCGCAGGTCGCTCATGATCGGTCGCTTGTTGGGCCGCTGTTCCAGGCTGCGGTTGAGTTGCGACAGTGCGATCACCGGGCACTGCAGCTCCTTGGCCAGAGCTTTCAACGAGCGTGAGATCTCGGAGATCTCGGTGGCGCGGTTCTCGCCGTTCGAGGTCGCCGCCATCAACTGGATGTAGTCGATGATGATCAGGCCGAGCTTGCCGCACTTCTTCGCGAGCCGGCGCGCGCGCGAGCGCAGTTCGAGCGAGTTCAGCGCCGGTGTCTCGTCGATGAAGAGCTGCGCGTCCTGCATCTTGGCGATGGCGTGGGTCAGCCGTGGCCAGTCGTCGTCCCCCAGTTGGCCCGTGCGGACCTTGTGCTGGTCGAGCCGTCCGACCGATCCGAGCATCCGCATCGCGAGTTGCGCTCCACCCATTTCCATCGAGAACACGGCGACCGGCAAGCCCTGATCGATCGCGACGTGCTCGCCGATGTTGAGCGAGAACGCGGTCTTGCCCATCGACGGACGACCCGCGACGATGATCAGGTCGCCGGGCTGCAGGCCCGACGTCTTGCCGTCGAGGTCCGCGAAGCCGGTCGGCACGCCGGTGATGTCGCTGGGGTTGTCGCGATGGTAGAGCTCGTCGATGCGTTCGACGACCTTGGCCAGCAGCGGCTGCAGCTCGATGAAGCCCTGCGCGCCGCGCGCGCCCTCTTCCGCGATCGCGAAGATCTTGGACTCGGCCTCGTCGAGGATCTGGCTGGTCTCGCGCCCGTTCGGGTTGAACGCCGACTCCGCGATCTCGTCGCTGACGCTCACCAGCCGCCGCATCACCGAGCGGCCGCGGACGATCTCCGCATAACGGCGGATGTTGGCCGCCGACGGCGTGTTCTGCGCGAGCTGATTGATGTAGACCAGGCCGCCGACGTCGTCGATCTTGCCCGACGAGGTCAGCGCTTCGAAGACGGTGATGACGTCGGCCGGCCGACTCTGGTCGATCAGCCGCGCGATGTGCTCGAAGATGATGCGGTGGTCGTGCCGATAGAAGTCGTCGGCGCGCAGGTAGTCGGAAATGCGGTCCCACGCCGCGTTGTCGAGCAGCAGTCCGCCGAGCACCGACTGTTCCGACTGCACAGAATGCGGCGGCAGGCGCAACGCATCGACCTGGCGATCGGCAACCGCGGTCTCGTTGCTTCGCTCGGGACGCAGCAGAACGGGGCTGTTCATCGGCAGGGATTCTGGATGCTCAAGGGTGATCGGGGACACGGACCGTGACCTGCGGCGAATGGATACGGGCCTGGACGCTGGCTGCCGGCGGGCCACCCGTTCCGCGACGTCCGAACGGTCGATCACTATATGCGAGCGACGCGCGGTCGGATGTGCGCAAGGCTGTGCAAAAAGCTGTGGAAAGCGGTGGAAGAGCGGTGGATTTTCACGTGCGGCGCGGGACCGGGAGCGCATTGCACCGACCCATCGCAATGAAAAAAGCCGGGCGAGCCCGGCCTTTCGAAACATGCGAAACGTCTCGGTCAGACGTGCTCGCCGACCACCGAAATCGTGACCTCGCTGACCACGTCGGTGTGCAGCGCGACCGAGATCGGGTGCTCGCCGACCGTCTTCAACGGACCGTCGGGCAGACGCACTTGCGCCTTCTCGACCTTGAAGCCCTGCTTGCCGAGCGCTTCGGCGATGTCGGCGTTGGTGACCGAGCCGAACAAGCGACCGTCGACGCCGGACTTGGCGTTGATGACGATGGTCTGGCCGGTCAGCTTCTCGCCGACCGCCTGTGCGGCCGCGAGCTTCTCGGCAGCTGCCTTTTCGAGCTCGGCACGCTTGCCGGCGAACTCGGCGATGTTGGCCGTCGTCGCGCGCCGCGCCATGCGTTGCGGGATCAGGAAGTTGCGCGCGAAGCCGTCCTTGACGCGGACCACGTCGCCCAGACCACCCAGATTGTTGACCTTCTCGAGAAGGATGATTTGCATGATCGTCGCTCTCTTAGTTGTGAAGGTCGGTGTACGGCAGCAGCGACAGGAAGCGCGCACGCATGATGGCGCCGCTCAATTGACGCTGGTAGTGCGCCTTCGTGCCGGTCAGGCGAGCCGGCATGATCTTGCCGTTCTCCTGGATGAAGTCCTTCAGCAGTTCGACATCCTTGTAGTCGATCTGGTCGACCTTGGCGGCCGTGAAGCGGCAGAAGCGCTTCCGCTTGAACAGCGGATTCTGCTGTTGGCGTTTCTTCAGGTCCTTGCCCTTGCCTTTACCTTTGCCGAAGCGTCGTGGGGATGGCATGTCTATCCTTTAGCGATACGTGAATCGGTCAGTCGACCGACTCGAATTGAGTGATATGAAAAACGGTCCGTTTGCTCTTGCGGCTGCGGTTGGCGACGAATCCCGTGAAGCGGTAGGTTTCGTCGAGGCCGCAGGCCGCGAGGCGGTGCGCGATGCTCTCGAACCCGACCGCCGGCGCCTCGACTTCCACCATCCGCAACTGACCGGCTTCGCTGATCTCCGACTGGTGATGCAGCACGCAATCGAGGACAGGCAGTCCGGAAGGCGTGTAGCGCATCACGTCGCGCTGGAGCAGCGTCGCGGTGAGTGAAAAGCTGTTGCTGATGGAGAAGACCGGAGCGGAACGTCGGGTTCACGCACGCGCGATCAGGCCGTCGTCGTCTCCGGAGCGGCCGATGCCGCGACAGGTGCGGCCGCGGGACGACGATCTTCCCGCGACTCGCGATCGCGCGGGCCGTCCTTCGAACCTTCCTTGGCGCCTTCCTTCATCATCGGCGACGGCGCGGTCTCGGCCTTCTTCGTCGTGACGATCAGATGGCGGATCACCGCGTCGTTGAACTTGAAGCCGTGCTCCAGTTCTTCGAGCGTGGCCCGGTCGGCTTCGATGTTGAGGCAGATGTAGTGGGCCTTGGCGATCTTGTCGATCGGGTAGGCCAACTGGCGACGGCCCCAGTCTTCGGTGCGATGGATCTTGCCGTTCTTGGCCGTGATCAATCCCTTGTAACGCTGGAGCATCGCAGGAACCTGCTCGCTCTGATCAGGATGGATGATCAATACGATTTCATAGTGACGCATGGATTCTCCTTATGGACTTGGATGGCCACCCGCGATGCGTGCGCGGTGTGGCAAGGAAACGAAATAGCAAAAACAAGTACAGCCCACGATGATAGCCGGGCTCGGCCGCCTTGGTCAAGCAAGGCCTTTTCGATCAAACGTTTATCGCGTCAAGCGGCGATCGGCTCATGCTTTCCGAACACCAGCCCATCATCCGCACGCGCATCCGGATAGCTTCGCAGGACGCCGCTCAGCACCGCCTTCATCGACGCGTGCACGATGTTGGCGTCGATGCCGACGCCGAACAGCGGCGTGCGCCCGCCGACGCGGACTTCCAGGTAGGCCGCCGCCCGTGCCTGGGCGCCGCCGCCGACGGCGTGCTCGTGATAGTCGAGCACCTCGACCTGCTGGCCGGTCCGCTCGTTGAAGCCGTTGACGAACGCGTCGAGCGGGCCGTTGCCGACGCCTTCGATCGTGATACGGCCCGCGCGTCCGACGATGTCCGCCTTGACCGCGACGCGACCTTGCTCTCGATCGGTGATGCTCGCGTGCTCGATGCGCCAGCTATCGTCGCCGACGGCGTATTCGTTTTCGAAGATGTTCCAGATATCCGCAGCCGAGAGCTCCTTTCCGGCGTCGTCCATCACCGCCTGTACGACGCGGCTGAACTCGATCTGCAGACGTCGCGGCAGTTCGAGGTGATAGATCGTCTCGAGCAGGTAGGCGATGCCGCCCTTGCCGGACTGGCTGTTGACGCGGATCACGGCCTCGTAGCTGCGGCCGACATCCAGCGGGTCGATCGGCAGATACGGCATGTCCCACATGTCGCCGTCGCGACGCGCGGCGAACGCCTTCTTGATGGCGTCCTGGTGCGAGCCCGAGAACGACGTGTAGACCAGGTCGCCGACGTACGGATGGCGGGGATGGACGGGCAACTGCGTGCAGTGCTCGACGACGCGACGGATCTCGTCGATCTGCGAAAGGTCGAGATGCGGATGGACACCCTGCGAATAGAGGTTGAGCGCGAGGTTGACGACGTCGACGTTGCCCGTGCGCTCGCCGTTGCCGAAGAGACATCCTTCGACGCGGTCGGCGCCGGCCATCACGGCGAACTCGGCCGCGGCCGTGCCGGTGCCGCGATCGTTGTGCGGATGAACGGACAGCACGATGGCGTCGCGGCGTTCCAGGTGCCTATGCATCCACTCGATCATGTCCGCGAAGATGTTGGGCGTGCTGTGCTCGACCGTCGACGGCAGGTTGACGATGACCTTGCGCTCGGGTGTCGCGCCCCACGCGTCGGTGACCGCGTCGACGATGCGCTTGCTGAACGCCAGCTCGGTGCCCGAGAACATCTCGGGCGAATACTCGAGCGTCCACTCGGTCGCGGGTCGCGCGTCGGCCATCGCGCGGATCATCTTCGTGTGCGTCACGGCCAGCTCGACGACGCCGTCCTCGTCGAGCCCGAGCACGACGCGACGCATGATCGGCGCCGTCGAGTTGTACAAGTGGACGATCGCGCGCGGCACGCCGACGAGGGATTCGAACGTCCGTTCGATCAGCGGCTGACGCGCCTGGGTCAGCGCCTGGATCGTGACGTCGGCCGGAATGTGGCCGCCTTCGATCAGCAGCCGCACGAAGTCGAAGTCCGCCTGCGAAGCCGAGGGAAACCCGACCTCGATCTCCTTGAAGCCGATCTCGACCAGCGTCTGGAACATCCGCAGCTTCCGCGCCGGATCCATCGGTTCGATCAGCGCCTGGTTGCCGTCGCGCAGGTCGGTCGACAGCCAGACCGGTGCCTCGGTCAGGACGGCGTCGGGCCAGGTACGGTCCTTGAGGCCGATCGGGGGGAAGGCGCGGTATTTGGTGGCGGGGTTCGTCAACATGACGGTTCCTTTCGGGAGAGCGAAGCGCTGGACAACGATGAAAATCGGAGGACAAAACAAAAACGGCCCGGTGCGTGAGCAGTCGGGCCGTTTGACGAAAGCGATGGACGTGAACGCTCAGCGGGCCCGGGTGACCTCGATCATTGGTAGCAGAGGCGCGGATATGCGCGCGGACATGTGGTGCGTCATGGAAAGCGACTCTAGCACGGACGTCCGCGTGCCGGTCAAGCGATGCGTCGCGTTCATTTTGGCGTCGACACGACCGTCGTCCGCTCGCCGCGCGCGCGACGCCAGATCCACAGCACGTGCCCCGACAGCCCATAGACCATGAACAACGCGAACAGCCACTTCGGGGGATCGCTCGAAACGACCACGAAGCCGAGCATGATCAGCACGATCACGATGAACGGCACGCTCTTCTTCTTGTCGACGACCTTGAAGCTGTAGAACGGCGAGTTGCTGACCATCGACAGGCCGGCGTAGATCGTGACGACCCACGACGCCCATGCGAAGTCCAAGCCGTTGTAACGCAGATCGTCGAACACCCACACGAAGCCCGCGATGAGCGCCGCAGCCGCGGGGCTCGGGATGCCCTGGAAGAAGCGCTTGTCGACGATGCCGAGGTTGGTGTTGAAGCGGGCGAGACGCAGCGCCGCGCCGGCCACGTAGATGAACGCCGCGAGCCAGCCCCAGCGGCCCAGGCCGCGCAACGACCATTCGTAGATGACCAGCGCCGGCGCCGCACCGAACGACACCATGTCCGCGAGACTGTCGTACTCGGCACCGAAGTCGCTCTGCGTTCCGGTCATCCGCGCGACCCGGCCATCGAGACTGTCGAGCACCATCGACACGAAGATGGCGTAGACGGCCAGATCGAAGCGCAGGTTCATCGCCTGCACGATCGCGAAGAAGCCGCTGAACAGGGCGGCTGTCGTGAACGCGTTGGGCAGCAGGTAGATGCCACGCGGTCGACGCGGCGCGGGAGCCAGCATCGCGACACCGCTCGCCGCGTCGGGGGGCGACACGAGGTCTTCCAGCGCCGCGCGCGCCTGCCGCGTCAGCAGCGCCTTTTGCCGCGTCACCTTTACGCGTCGTCTGGCGAAACGAGCCATCTCAGCAGCCGATCGGACGGAACGACGACGGTGTGCGCACTACTTGCCTTCCTCGTCCGCCCTCTTGCCTTCCGCGTCGACGCCCTTCTGCATCGTCTTGCCGACGTCCTTCGCACGATCCATCGCATCGCGCTGCGACTTCAGCGGATCGGCCGGCGGCTCGCTGCGCTTGCAGGCCGCGAGCGTCAGGACCGATGCGAGCAACAGACAGGTCAGGGACGAAGAGGCGATCGCGCATGGAAGAAAACGGACAGGCATCGATCGAGAATATCACGGTGCCCTGGTCACGAACGTCGTCTAGTTGCGGGTCTGATCGACCAGCTTGTTGGCGCGAATCCACGGCATCATCTCGCGCAGCTTCGCGCCCACCGTCTCGATCGGATGCTCGGCCATCAGGCGACGACGCGACAGCAGCGTCGGACCGCCGGCACGGCTCTCGAGGATGAAGCTCTTCGCGTATTCGCCGGTCTGGATGTCCTTCAGGCACTGGCGCATCGCGGCCTTGGTCTCGGCCGTGACCATCTTCGGGCCGGTCACGTATTCGCCGTATTCCGCGTTGTTCGAGATGCCGTAGTTCATGTTGGCGATGCCGCCTTCGTAGATCAGGTCGACGATCAGCTTCAGTTCGTGCAGGCATTCGAAGTACGCCATCTCGGGCGCGTAGCCGGCCTCGACCAGCGTCTCGAATCCGGCCTTGATCAGTTCCACGGCACCGCCGCACAGCACGGTCTGTTCGCCGAACAGGTCGGTCTCGGTCTCCTCGCGGAAGTTGGTCTCGATGATGCCGGCGCGTCCGCCGCCGATCGCCGCCGCGTACGACAGCGCGATGTCGCGCGCGAGACCCGACTTGTCCTGATGGACCGCGATCAGCATCGGCACGCCGCCACCCTGGCTGTAGGTGCCGCGGACGGTGTGGCCCGGGGCCTTCGGGGCGACCATGACGACATCGAGATCGGCGCGCGGCAGGACCTGGCCGTAATGCACGTTGAAGCCGTGCGCGAACGCGAGCGTTGCGCCGTTCTTGATGTTGGGCTCGATGTCCTCGCGATAGACCTGGCCGATGTGTTCGTCGGGCAGCAGCATCATCACGAAGTCGGCGTCCTTCACCGCGTCGGCCACCTCGGCGACCGCGATGCCGGCCTTGCCGACCTTGTCCCAGCTCGCCCCGCCCTTGCGCAGGCCGACGACGACATCGCCGCCCGAGTCCTTCAGGTTCTGCGCATGCGCATGGCCCTGCGAGCCGTAACCGATGATGGCGACCTTCTTGCCCTTGATGAGGGACAGGTCCGCGTCCTTGTCGTAATAAACGTTCATGCGATTCCCCTTGTTTGTATGCGTTGTAGGTCAGCAGTCGATTCGTGTCGATGCACGGATCGATCGTGGTCGATCGGATCGCGCCGCGACGATCAGATCTTGAGGATGCGTTCGCCGCGACCGATGCCGGACGCGCCCGTGCGGACGGTTTCGAGGATCGCCGCGCGGTCGATGGCTTCGATGAAGGCGTCGAGCTTCGTGGCGGCGCCCGTGAGTTCGATCGTGTAGCTCTTCTCGGTCACGTCGATGATGCGGCCACGGAAGATGTCGGCCGTGCGCTTGAGCTCCTCGCGCTCCTTGCCGACCGCCCTCACCTTCATCAGCATCAGCTCGCGCTCGATGTGCTGGCCTTCGGTGAGGTCGACCACCTTGACGACTTCGATCAGCCGGTTGAGGTGCTTCGTGATCTGTTCAATGACCTCGTCCGACCCAGCGGTGACCACGGTCATCCGCGACAAAGTGGGATCTTCGGTCGGCGCCACTGTCAATGTCTCGATGTTGTAGCCGCGCGCCGAGAACAGGCCCACGACCCGGGACAACGCACCGGCCTCGTTCTCGAGCAACACGGAGATGATGTGGCGCGTGCCTGCCGCGCCGGGCAGCGTCTCCATCTTCACAGGTCCTCCGATCCGAGCAGCATCTCGGTCAGGCCCTTGCCGCTCTTCACCATCGGCCAGACGTTCTCGGTCTGGTCCGTGATGATGTCGAGGAACACGAGCCGGTCCTTCTTCGCGAAGGCCTCGATCAGCGCCGGCTTGACGTCGGCCGGCTTGTCGATGCGCAGGCCGATGTGGCCATAGGCCTCGGCCAATGCGACGAAGTCGGGCAGCGCGTCCATGTAGCTCTCGCTGTAGCGGCTCGAGTAGTCGATCTGTTGCCACTGCCGGACCATGCCGAGATAGCGGTTGTTGAGGCTCACGATCTTCACCGGCAGGTGGTACTGCTTGCAGGTCGACAGCTCCTGGATGCACATCTGGATGCTGCCCTCGCCGGTCACGCACGCGACGTCCGCGCCGGGGTTGGCCTTGAGCACGCCCATCGCCGCAGGCAGCCCGAAGCCCATCGTGCCGAGGCCACCCGAGTTGATCCAGCGCCGCGGCTGATCGAAGCGGTAGTACTGCGCCGCCCACATCTGATGCTGGCCCACGTCCGACGTGACGAAGGCGTTCCCGCCGGTGACTTCCCACAACGTCTCGATGACCGACTGCGGCTTGATCAGCTCGTCGGAATGCGCGTACGCCATGCAGTCGCGCTTCCTCCACTCGTTGACCTGCGACCACCAGGCGGCCATGCGCTTCGCGTCGGCCTTGCGATCGAGGCGGCCTTCGCGTTCGGCCTTCTGCGTCGCGACTTCGAGCTGCGCATCGAGCTCGATCAGCACGTCCTTGAGATTGCCGACGATGGGCACGTCGACCTTGACGCGCTTGCTGATCGACGACGGGTCGATGTCGACATGGATGATCTTCCGCGAGCTCTGCGCGAAATGTTCCGGGTTACCGATCACGCGGTCGTCGAAGCGCGCGCCGATCGCCAGCAGCACGTCGCAGTTCTGCATCGCATGGTTGGCTTCGTAGGTGCCGTGCATGCCGGGCATGCCGAGATGCTTCGGGTCGCTGGCCGCGAACCCGCCCAGGCCCATCAGCGTCGTCGTGCACGGCGCTTCGAGGCGATCGACGACGCGCGTCAGCTCCTCGGCGGCGTTCGCCAGGATGACGCCGCCGCCCGCGTAGATCATCGGACGCTCGGCCGCCATCAGCAGCTGCACGGCCTTCTTGATCTGCCCGAGGTGGCCCTTCTCGACCGGCCTGTACGATCGCATCTCGATCGACATCGTCGCGTAGTCGGCCGACGAGAACGGCGCGAGGTGCGTGGTGATGTCCTTCGGGATGTCGACGAGCACGGGGCCGGGGCGACCGCTCTTGGCGATGTAGAACGCCTTCTTGATCGTGGCCGCGAGGTCACGGACGTCCTTGACCAGGAAGTTGTGCTTGACGCAGGGCCGCGTGATGCCGACCGTGTCGCATTCCTGGAACGCGTCCTGGCCGATGGCGTGGCTCGGCACCTGGCCGGAGATGACGACCATCGGGATCGAATCCATGTAGGCCGTCGCGAGGCCGGTCACCGCGTTGGTGACGCCGGGGCCGCTGGTCACGAGGGCCACGCCGATCTTCGTGCTCGACCGCGAATAGGCATCGGCCGCGTGCAGCGCCGCCTGCTCGTGCCTGACGAGGATGTGCTGGAATTTTCCCTGCTTGAAGATTTCGTCGTAGATGTAGAGGACCGCACCGCCCGGATAGCCGAACACGTGTTCGACTCCTTCTTCGGCGAGGCAGCGCACGACGATCTCGGCGCCGGTGAGGTCGGCGACTGTATTCATGGGTACTTCCTTTCAAGGTCCACGGGAGATTGATCGGACGTTCTCTCCACGCGCTCGTGACGCGGGTTCGAACTGCGTCCGGTCGACGGCCCGGAGGTGGGCCCATCGACCGTCGACGCTGCGGACGGAGCGCGCTTGCGCACTCCATCCGGTCACTTCGTTCAGCTTGGCTGCACCCCGACCAACGGCGCCAGGGGTCTGGAAACAACGAGGCACGGACCATAGCGCAGCGGTCGACGGCGGGTCAAGCGATGGCGCGGCGACGACGCGAAACGCCGCCGCCGATCCACGGCCGTTGTGGCGCATTTGTTACGATTGTCGACTTTTGATCAAGATCGCCGACCGTCCGCCTGCGCGACGTTCGAAGCGACGCGATTCCCGAGCCCGTCGCTGTCATGGCCAGTCCCGCCGAACTTTCCAGATTCCTCGAATCGGTCGAACGCCGCGCGTTCAAGCAGGCCGCCTATGCGGTCCGCGACGACGCGTCGGCGTTCGACATCGTCCAGGACGCGATGATCCGGCTGGCCGAACGCTACGGCGACAAGCCGGCCGAGGAATGGCCGATGCTGTTCCAGCGCATCCTGCAGAACGTCATCCACGACTGGTTCCGTCGCCAGAAGGTCAGGTCGACGTGGACCACGCTGTTCTCCGACCTGTCAACCGGAAAGGACAACGAGGAGTTTGATTTCCTGGAAAGCCTCGAAGCCGAGGACGGCAGCCGTCGGGCCGAGAGCGCCGCCGACGAGGTCAGTCGCGCGCAGACGCTGTCGTTGATCGATGCGGAGATCCAGCGTCTGCCGGCACGTCAACGCGAGGCTTTCGTTCTGCGTTACTGGGAAGAGATGGACGTCGCCGAAACGGCAGCGGTCATGGGTTGTTCCGAAGGAAGCGTCAAGACGCATTGTTCCCGGGCGACGCATGCGCTCGCTGAAGCCTTGAAGGCCAAAGGGATCAAACTATGAAGCTCTCGCACAGCCTGAACGACACCGCGGACCTGTCGCAGGGTGCCGGACGGCCTTCGGCCGCTGGCGCGGAAGAGCGGTTCGCTCGCCGCGTCCGCGTGGCCCTCGAAGAATCCGCCGCGATGCTCCCGGCCCCGACGTTGGCGCGACTCGCGCTGGCGCGGAAGACGGCGCTGCGTGCGCAGCGGTCGCCATCGGTCCGTCGCGCTCCGGTCTCGCAATTGGCCACCGCCGACGGGGGCGAGCGTTCGTCACGCTTCGGCTTCGCGCGTGCCGGCCTCGTCGTCTCCGCGGTGCTGCTGGTCGGCGCGTGCCTGGCCGGCCTCTACCAGGTCGAACAGGATCGCCGCATCCAGGACCTCGCGGACGTCGACTCCGGCGTCCTCAACGACGACGTGCCGATCAGCGCCTACGCCGATCACGGCTTCAACGCGTTCCTCAAGCAGAACCCATGACTTTCGAGCGCAAGCGTCGCTTGCGCCGGACCTCGCTCAGTGCGGTCTTCGCAGCGGGGCTGATGGCGTCGACGTTCGGGATGATCGGGAACGGCCGCGCCGACGACACGCCGTCGCATTTCGCCGAACCGACCGTCGCCGCGCCGACCGCGGCAAAAGCGGTGCCGCCGCCATCAGCGCCTGTCGTCACGAAGGCGAGCCCGGTCGTTCCCGCGTCGTCGACCCCGTCCTCGCTGCGTCCGGAGCGTCCCTACTGGCCGGAGCTGACCGCGAGTCAGCGAGAGGCGCTGGCACCGCTCGTCAACGACTGGGAGCGTCTCGACGGCCAGACCAAGAAGAAGTGGGTCGAGATCGCCAACCGTTATCCGCGCATGCAGCCCGACGAACGGACGCGCACCCAGGAACGCATGCGCGAGTGGGCGCTGCTGACGCCCGATCAGCGACGCGTGGCCCGCGACAGCTTCGCGCGCATCCATGCGATGCCGCCCGAGCAGCGCGCCGATCTGCTGCGCAAGTATCGCGAATTGTCCCCTGAGACGAAGCAGGCACTGGCGAGCCAGGCGCAGGTCGGCAAGGCGCTGATCGTGCCCAGGCCGACCGCCGTGCCGAACGCCGCGACCGTGACGCGTCGCGCGCAGATCCGCGAAGGCGCGAAGGTCCGCAACCCGGCGTTGGCCGCGGCGAAGAGCGCCAGTCCCATCCTGGCACCGACGCCGGCACCGATGCCGACACCGACACCGGCGCCGGTTCCCGCCGCATCGCCCATGGTCGCACCGCCGGCCTCCGCACCCGCGACCTCGCCCGTCACGCCATCCGCGCCGGGCGCCACCGCCGTCGTGCCGCCCGCGGCGACCACGTCATCCGTGGCGCCCCCGCCCCCGCCGGCGGCCGCCAAGCCGGCCTCGTGACGCAACGATGGCCTCGAACACCGCCGTCCATCGGGACGACCTCGCAGCGAGCGATCCCGCGATCGTCGCCCCGCCGCCGCTGCGCCGGCGCTTCGCCTCGATGCTCTACGAAGGCATGCTGCTGTTCGCGGTCGTGTTCATCGCCGGCTATCTGTTCGACACGCTGACGCAGAGCCGCAACGCGCTGATGCTGCGGCATGCGCGGCAGGCGTGGCTCTTCGCCATCCTCGGCGTCTACTTCGTCTGGTTCTGGATGCACGGCGGCCAGACGCTCGCGATGAAGACCTGGCGCGTCAGGCTCGTCGCGGCGACCGGCCAGCGCCTGACCTGGGGGCGGGCCATCGCGCGCTATCTGCTGTTGTGGATCTTCTTGCTGCCGACGCTCGCGCTGGTCGCGGTGCTCGGTCTCGACGGCTGGACCGCCATGACGGCGTTGTTCGCGGCGCTGATCCTGCCGCCGTTCTACGCACGCTTCGATCGCGATCGCCAGTTCGTCCACGACCGCCTGCTGCGCACGCGCCTGGTCGCCGCCTGAACGCGGCGGCCTGATCGTGTCGGTGTCGCCGAGGTGATCGCCCAGCTCCTTCGCCGGCTGTGGTGCGTGGCGCTCGCCGCGGCATTCGGCGCCGCGGCGCTGACGATGCATCTGTTCGCCGCGAGGATCGGCGCCCTGGCCTCCGGACTGGCCGGCATCGCCGCCGTGCTGGCACTCCACCCAGCGGCCGTGGCATTGAACTTCGTCGTGTCGCGGATCGCCGGCGACGTCGTGCCTCGCGAGCACCGGCTGTCGCCGTGGCGCGCGATCCGCATGTTCGATGCCGAGGTCGACGCGTCGGTGCGCGGCGTGTGGTTCGCCAATCCGTTCCTCGCTCGTCGTCCCGCACCGGTCGTCGTCGATGCGGCGTACCGTTGGCCGATCCTCTTCGTGCACGGCTACGTCTGCAATCGCGCGGTGTGGCATTCGTTCATGCGCGACGCCGCGTCGCGCGGCTATCGCTGCGAGGCGGTCACGCTGCCCGATCCGTTCGCGGCGATCGATACCCAGGTCGTGGTCGTCGAGGAGGCGCTCACCTCGTTGAGTCCCGACGGCGCGCCGGTCGTCATCGTCGGTCACAGCATGGGTGGCCTCGTGGCGCGGGCGCTGATGCGGCAGATCGCTGCGACGCGCGTGGCCCACGTCATCACGCTCGGATCGCCGCATCACGGCACCTCGACCGCGCGCTTCGCGAATGCCGGCTCGGCGCGCGACATGCGGATCGGCAACGACTGGCTGCGGTCGCTGACACGCGACGAGGAGGAAGGGCGCGGGCTGCGCCGCGCGGCGCTGACGTCGGTCTGGAGCCATCACGACGACGTCGTCTTCCCGCAATCGACGGCGTGCCTGGACGGCGCCACGAATATCGCGATCGCGGGCTGCGGCCACGTCGCGCTGCTCTACGATCGCCGCGTCAGGACGATCGTCTTCGACCGCCTGGACTCGCTTCAGGAAACGGCGACGCCGCCTTCATAGCCCTGCGGGATCGACGCCAGGAGTCGCTGCGTGTACGCGTTCCGCGGATCTCGATAGATCGTGTCGGCGTCGGCGATCTCGACGACCTCGCCGCGATTCATCACCATCACGTCGTCCGAGATATACCGCACCACCGCGAGGTCGTGCGAGATGAACAGGTAGGCCAGCCCGAACTCGTCCTGCAGGTCGAGCAGCAGGTTGAGCACCTGCGCCTGCACCGAGACGTCGAGCGCCGAGACCGACTCGTCGCAGATCAGCACCTCGGGCTTGAGCGTCAGGCAGCGGGCGATCGCGATGCGCTGACGCTGGCCGCCGGAGAACTCGTGCGGGTACTTGCCGAGCGCCGCCGCGTTGAGCCCGACGCGCTCGATGATGCGCGTCGCGACCGCGAGCCGCGCCGCATCGTCCGCCTCGATGCGATGGATGCGCATCGGCTCCAGCAGGATCTGCGCGACCGTGAAGCGCGGGTTGAGCGACGCATACGGGTTCTGGAACACGATCTGCAGTCGCCGCCGCATTGCCGTGAGTTCGGCACGCGGCAGCTTCATCAGGTCGCGCCCTCCGAACCACACTTCGCCTTCGTGCGCGTCGTTGAGGCGCATCAGCGACAGGCCGACCGTGGTCTTGCCCGAGCCCGACTCGCCGACCAGGCCGAGCGTGCGTCCCCGGCGCAATGCGAACGACACGTCGCGGACCGCCGGCACGTCGACGCTGCCGAAGAGGCCGCTACGAACGCTGAAGCTCTTCGACAGCCGCTTGACCTCGAGCACGACGTCGCCATCCGGGCGTGGCACGCGATCCGGCAACGTGTCCGCCACATGCGCGCCGACGATCCGACCGCGCATGAAGTCCGCGACGACCGGCAGGCGCGCAGGTCGATGAGCCAGCGACGGACGGCACGCGAGCAACGCCTGCGTGTACGGCGCGCGCGCGTCGCCGAAGATGTGGGCCACGTTGCCGCGCTCGCGCACCTCGCCGCTCTGCATGACCACGACTTCGTCGGCGAACGTGCCGACGACCTGCAGGTCGTGCGTGATGAACAGCACGCTCATCGCGTGTTCGCGCTTGAGGCGTGCGATGAGGTCGAGGATCTGCTTCTGGATCGTCACGTCGAGCGCGGTCGTCGGCTCGTCGGCGATGAGCAGGCGCGGGTTGCACGCGATGGCGATGGCGATCATCACGCGCTGCTGCTGGCCGCCGGACAGCTCGTGCGGGTAACGCGCCATCGCGCGCTTCGCATCGGGGATGCCGACCTCATCGAGCAGTTCGAGGACGCGCTGCCTCAGCACGCCCGAACCCATCCATTTTTGCAGGCCCGCATGCACGGCCAGCGTCTCGGCGATCTGGTCGCCGACCGTGAAGACCGGATTGAGGGACGTCATCGGCTCCTGGAAGATCACCGAGATGTCGTTGCCGCGCAGACGTCGCATCGACGACAGCGGTTCCGCCGTGAGATCGCGACCGTCGAAGCGGATCGCACCACGCACGGTCGCGTTGTCGGGCAACAGGCGCAGGATCGACATCGCGGTCACGCTCTTGCCGCTGCCGGACTCGCCGACCAGCGCCACGGTCCGGTTGGACGGGATGTCGAAGCTCACGCCGCGCACCGCGTGATGGCGCTTGTCCTTGCCGACCTTGAAGTCGACGTGAAGGTCGTCGACCGACAGCAGGGGCGACGCGGTGATGAGGGACTCGGGGACGACGGTCATGTCAGTTGAGCTTCGGGTCGAGCGCATCGCGCAGGCTGTCGGTGAACATCGCGAACGCCGTGACCAGGATCGCCATGCCGGCACCCGCGGCCACGAGCTGCCACCACTTGCCGATGACGAGTTCGCCGTTCGCCTCGGCCAGCATCGTGCCCCACGACACCACCTCGACCGGCACGCCGAGGCCGAGGAACGACAGGATGACCTCGGCCTTGATGAACGTGACGGTGAGCACCGACAGCTGGACCAGGATCACGTGGCTCGCGTTGGGCAGGATGTGCACGAACATGCGCGACAGGTGCGAGGCCCCGATCGCATCCGCCGCGCGCACGTAGTCGCGGTTGCGATGCTTGATGTACTCGCTGCGCATCAGCCGATAGACGCCGGTCCAGCCGGTCAGCGCCAGCACCGCGACGATGGTCGCGATGCCGGCATGGGACAGCAGCGCATTGCTGCGGAACACGGCCGCGAACGCGAGGATCAGCAGGATGTACGGGATCGACGTGAAGACGCTGTAGAACCATTCGAGCACGTCGTCGACCCAGCCGCGGAAGTAGCCGGCGAGCGCCCCCAGCACCGCGCCGATCGCGGTCGCGACCAGAGCCGACAGCACGCCGACGAAGATCGAGACCTGGGCACCCTTGATCGCCTTCTTCAACACGTCGCGGCCGAACTTGTCGGCGCCGAACGGCAGCGTCGCACTGCGCGCCTCCGCAGCCTGCGGCCCCATCGGCACCAGAGCGGCCCAGCGTTGGTAGAAGGGGGCGAGCGGATCGACATCGGACAGGTCGGGCGGTGGCTCCGCGGACTGGCCGGATGCCGTCGCCCCCCCGGCTTCGAGGTTCTCGACATGGCCGAGGAACGTCGGACTCGCGAACGACACACCGCGCTGCACGCGCCAGTCGGATGCGACCCAGCCCAGCGCGGCCGCAGTGATGACGAGCAGGTAGATCACGACGACGGCCAGCGACACCATGCCGACGCCGTCGCGCGACAGGCGCTTCATCGCGGCACGCCAGACACCGGTCGACGCAGCCGGACCGTGGGCCGCTGCGTCGTTGCGCGCGTCGTCGCGCCAGTCGATCGGGCCATCGTTCGGCATCATCCGTTCGCCGTCGCCGAGCGGCAGCACGTCGATGGCGGGAACGCTGGTGTGGTCGCTCATCACTTGAACGTCACGCGTGGATCGACGACCTTGTACATCACGTCGGCGAGCAGGTTGACCACGATCGTCAGCATCGCGAGATACACCGTGGTCGCCTTGATCACCGGGAAGTCGCTGCGGTTGACCGCGGTGATGACTTCACGCCCGAGGCCCGGGATCGAGAAGAACACTTCGAGCAGGAACGCGCCGACGAACAGCGTCGGAACCTGGATCGAGATGTTGGTGAGGATCGGGATCATCGCGTTGCGCAGCACGTGCTTGAGCATCACGACGCGCTCGGACAGACCCTTCGCACGGGCCGTGCGCACGTAGTCCTGGCCGATCTCCTCGAGCAGGAACGACCGATAGATGCGCAGTTGCGGCGCGAAGTTGACGAACACCGTCAGCAGCACCGGCAGCGGCGCGTACTTGATCAGGTTGGTGATCGTGCTGTCGCTCCATCCCTGCACCGGGAACCAGCCGAGCTGGAAGGCGAAGAGCCACTGGAACACGATGATGTAGACGAGAAAGCTGATCGACACCGCGACCGTGCAGACGATCATGATGATGCGGTCGGTCAGCGAGCCGCGCACCACGGCCACCGCGAGCGCGAAAAGGATACCGAGCACGGTGTCGAGGATCAGCACCGGGACCATGATCGTCAGCGTCGCGGGCAGGCGTGTCGCGAGGATGTGCGACACCGGCTCGTTGGTCGCCCAGCTGTTGCCGAAGTCGAACGTCGCGACCTGCCTGACGAAGATCAGCAGCTGTTGCCAGGCCGGCAGGTCGAGCCCGAGCTCTTTGCGGATCGCCGCGATCTGCGCGGGGTTCGAGATGAGGCCGGTGAGCTGTTGCGCGGGATCGCCGCCGACCGCGTTGAAGAGAAAGAACACGAGCAGGATCACGCCGAGGAGGGTCGGGATGATCTGCCAGACGCGACGGACGAGGTAGGCGAACACGGGCTGGCTTCGAGTGCGGCGCGCGGTTGGACAGTCTGCGGGAGTCGCCGCCGGACCAGCTCGTGGCAGCGAACCGATTATGCCTTCGATTGACGCCGGACAGACCCATGGTCGCCACACCATGCGCCCGGCGATGCACGCTCGCTACAATCGGGCTCCTCCAAGCGAACCCGCGTGCGATGAAGCGAACCCTCGTTGTGATCCGTGCCCTGGCGACTGTCGTCGCCTGCCTGGCATCGATGTCGGCGACAGCGGCCGATACGCAGCACAAGCCCGGCACGTTGCGCTATGCATTCCTCATTGCCGAAACCGGCTTCGATCCCCAGCAGATACAGGATCTATATTCGGGTTTCGTCATCGCCAACATCTTCGATACGCCACTGACATACGACTACCTTGCCAGGCCGGCCAAGACGATTCCCAATACCGCGGAGGCGCTTCCTGACATCTCGCCGGACGGACTGACCTGGACGTTGAAGATCAGGAAGGGCATCTACTTCACCGAGGACCCCGCGTTCGGCGGCAAGCGCCGCGAACTGACCGCGGCCGACTATGTGTACAGCCTCAAACGTCTGTACGACCCGAAGGTGAAATCGCCGCAGCTCTATCAGGTCGAGGGCTTGATCGTCGGCATGGACGACGTCCGTGCACGGGCGTTGCAGACCGGCCGCATGGACTACGACGGCGACGTGGCGGGCCTGCGTGCCCCGGACCGATACACACTGCAGATCAGACTGAAGAAACCGAACTTCAACTTCGTCTACACGCTGACGCAGTGCCCCGTCAGTTGCGCCGTGGCGCGCGAGGTCATCGAGGCGGCGCCCGACAAGACGATGGAGCATCCGGTCGGCACCGGTCCCTACGTGCTGTCCGAATGGCGTCGGTCGTCGCGCATCGTTCTGACCGCCAACCCGACCTATCGTGAGCGCTATTACGAAGCGCAACCCGCCGAAGGCGACGCGCGTGCGCAGGCCATCTATGCGCGGATGAAAGGACGCCGCCTGCCGATGACGCCGCGCGTCGAGATCAGCGTGATCGAGCAGACGCAGCCGCGCTGGCTGTCGTTCCTCAACGACGAGGCCGACCTGATCGAGCGGCTGCCGGAAGAGTTCGCCAACGTCGCGATCCCCAACAACCAGCTGGCGCCCAACCTCGTCAAGCGCGGCATGCAGCTCGATCGCAATCCGGGCGTCGAAGTGACGTTCCACTACTTCGCGATGGAGAACCCCATCGTCGGCGGCTACACGCCCGAGAAGGTCGCGTTGCGTCGCGCGATCAACCTCGGCTACGACAACGCCGAGGAGCTGACCGTGGTCCGCCGCAATCAGGCGTTGTTCGCGCAGACGCCGGTCGGTCCCGGGACCACCGACTACGACCCCGACTTCCACAGCATTGGCCCCGAGTACGACCCCGCGAAGGCGCGCGCCCTGCTCGACCTGTTCGGATACGTCGATCGCGACGGCGACGGCTATCGCGAACTGCCCGACGGCTCGCCGCTGATCATCGAGCGCTACTCGCAGCCCACCCAGGTCTACAAGGAAATCGACGAGATCTGGAAGAAGGACATGGACGCTATCGGCATCCACATGACGGTCCAGAAGCAGCAGTTCCCCGAACTCATCAAGCAGTCGAAAGCAGGCCAGCTGATGATGTGGGGCCTGGCGTGGTCGGCCAACACGCCGGACGCGGACACGTTCTACGGCACGCTCTACGGCGGTGGCATCGGTCAGAACAACCATTCACGTTTCAACCTGCCCGAGTACAACAAGCTCTACGAACGCAGCCGTGATCTGCCGGACGGGCCCGAGCGCAAGGCGATCTATCGTCAGCTCGACAAGCTCTTCCTGGTCTATGCGCCGTGGAAGCTCGGCTTCAACCGCATCTACACCGACATCGCGCAACCGTGGGTACATGGCTACCATCGTCACCCCGTTCTGCAGGGCTGGTGGTCGTATATCGATGTGGACGGAGACGCACAATCCCGGGTTCATTCTCATTGACTTGCAACAAAGAATAACCCTCGACTCGGAATCGTCCTACAGCGGTTCAGACTGCGCGCCGATCGCCAGGAATTTTTTACCCCCCACACTGCGATCTAGTTTTTTTTGAACCCCGTCATGCCGAGAGAGCAATACAAATGAGAAACCAGAAGATCCGCATCGCCGTCGGCGCTGCACTCGTGAGCGCCGCCTTTGCGAGCGCGCACGCACAGGAATTGAAGTACAACCCGTCGGTATACGTCATGCCGGAAGCCGGCATGTTCAACCCCGACAATCGTTTCGGTACGCATTCCACCGGTGTCGCGGGCGGACTGGAAGTCGGCAAGGCCATCACCGACTGGATGGACGTGCGCGTCGGCGTGAGCTACGGGCGTGCGCGTGACGAGAACCAGGGCATCCGTATCCAGCAGGCGACGGCGGGTGTGAACGCCCTGTTCTTCGCGCCGCGCAACACCTACAACTTCTATGGCTTCCGTCCGTTCCTTTCGGCCGGTATCGGCGCCGAGAACGACCGCCGCAACCTCCCGAATTTCCAGAACTCGCGTACCGCGCCGTATGCATCCGCCGGCGCCGGTATCCAGTACGTGTTCACGGACCAGTTCTCGGCTGAACTGCAGTACAAGAAGGTGTTCGACTTCCAGCGCAGTGGTGTCTACGGGTTCAAGCGGGACGAGCAGAACTACGCGACCCTCGGCCTGACCTACTACTTCGACAAGACGCCGGCCGCGCCGGTTCGTGTCGCCCAGGCCCTCCCCCCGCCGCCGCCGCCGGCTCCGCTGCCACCGCCGCCCCCACCGGCGCCGCCGGCTCCGGTGTTCGCCAAGCAGACGATGTCGGCTACCGAGCTGTTCTCGTTCGACAAGGCCGACCTGAAGATGCCGCAGACGAAGCTGGACGATATCGCCAGCGTCCTGCAAGCGCATCCGGAAGTGTCCAACGTGCAGATCACTGGCTACACGGACCGCATCGGTTCCAAGCCGTACAACTTGAAGCTCTCGCAGCGTCGTGCCGAGGCGGTCAAGACGTATCTGGTCAGCAAGGGCGTTGCCGGATCGCGCCTGAGCACAGTCGGCAAGGGTCAAGAAGACCCGATCGTCCAGTGCACCGAGAAGAACCGCACCGCGTTGATCAAGTGTCTCGAGCCGAATCGTCGGGTCGAAGTCGAAGACATCACAGTACAAACGCGCGTTCGCTGACCCATCGGGTTGACGAAGCAGCGTGAATGAAAGAGGCCGGCTTCATGCCGGCCTCTTCTTTTTGGGAAGAGCGGTCCGCTGCCCCCGGTTCAGACGAGG
>CAZZWS010000046.1:0-22442 GCA_964657795.1 Beijerinckiaceae bacterium | reverse complement strand
GGCGACCGAATAGAGCCCGAGCAGGATGAGCACGGCACTGGCAGGATGGAGGGGAGTCTTCTCGAAGCGGGGCATGGTGCGTTGCAGGACGAGTAGGCGCATTATCGTCGAACGTCCGTTCGAGCGAAACCGGGAACATGCGGCGGCGCTCGCGATACGCTTCGGAGTATACTGAACGAATGTTCACCAAACCTCATTCGCCCCAGCATCGGTCCATGAACATCGCGATGCGCATCGGCGCACACGTGTTGCGTGCGTGCCTGGCCTGTGTGACGTTTTCTGTGGCTCCCGTGATGGCGGCCGACAGATCCGCGCCTGCCGAGCGGCTGACGGCCGCGGATCGTCAAGGCATCGAAGAGACCATCCGGCAGCAACTCGACGCCTTCGGCCGCGACGACGCGGAACGCGCGTTCGCTTTCGCGACACCGGACATTCAAAGGAGGTTCGGATCGTCCGACAGCTTCATGCGGATGGTCCGCGACAACTACGAGCCGGTCTATCGGTCCACCGGCATCCAGTTCGAGCGGCTGACCCAGTCCAATGGTCTGTGGGTTCAGACCGTCCGGCTCACCGACGACGAAGGCAAGGTCTGGCGCGCGCTCTTCACGATGCGGCGACAAGCCGACCATGGATGGAAGGTCGGCGGATGCCAGCTCGTCGAGACCAGCGCACTGTCAACCTGAAGGACATTCCCGCGGACGACGCCCGCAACGTCAATCGCGAGGACGCCCAGCGCGCTCCCGACGACACGGCCGAAGCGATCGTGGCGCTGCCGGTCGCGGTCCCGATGCTCTTCAAGGGTCGTGGCGCCATCGCCAATGTCCGCGGCCGCTACGAAGTCGACGTGCGCGAAGCGTTCGACGACGGCTGGACCACCGACGGACCGGAGGCCGCCGATGAGCTCCCGCCGCTGCGGACCACCGTCACCGAGGAGCACGCGAAGAGCATCATCTCGCGCAACGACTCGCCGGACATTCCGTTCCGCCTGTCGCTCAATCCCTACCGCGGCTGCGAGCATGGCTGCATCTATTGCTTCGCGCGGCCGACTCACAGCTACCTCGGCCTCTCGCCCGGCCTCGACTTCGAATCGCGTCTCTTCGCCAAGGTCAACGCGGCCGCGCTGCTGGTCAAGGAGCTGGCACGGCCGGGCTACGTGCCCGACGTCATCGCGGTCGGCGTCAACACCGACGCGTATCAGCCGATCGAACGCGACCTGCGGATCACGCGCGCGGTCCTGCAGGTGCTGCACGACACGAAGAGCGCGTTCGGCCTGATCACGAAATCGTCGCTGATCGAGCGCGACCTCGACCTGCTCGTGCCGCTGGCCGCGCAGGGCCTCACCCGTGCGTCGATCACGATCACCACGCTCGACCACGACCTGGCGCGCAAGCTCGAACCGCGCGCCGCCAGTCCGGCGCGAAGGTTGCGGACCGTGCGCACGCTGGTCGACGCGGGCGTGCCGGTGTCCGTCAACGTGTCGCCGGTGATCCCGTTCGTCAACGACGACGAGATGGAGCGCATCGTCGAGGCCGCGGCGGCGGCCGGCGCCCACAGCGCGCACTTCATCGTGCTGCGGCTGCCGTGGGAACTCGACGAGGTCTTCCAGCAATGGTTGCGCACGCATCTGCCGCTGCGTGCCGAGCGCGTGATGGCGCGCATCCGCGACCTGCGCGGCGGCAGGAACTACGACGCGACGTTCGGCACGCGCATGACCGGCCAGGGCATCTGGGCGGAGCTGTTCGCGAAGCGCTTCCGCGCGGCGTGCGCGCGGCATGGACTCAATCGGGAGCGCAGGCAGTTCGACCTCACGCGCTTCGTGAAGCCGCTGGCGCCGTCGCCGCAACGGCGCCTGTTCGATTGACGGCTCGAAACGTCAACCGCAAACAACCTCAGAAAAAGCTCTCGTCGGACCCGACCATCCGGCCGATCGCGAACGCGATCAGCGTCATCAGCAGCGTCGCGCCGCCCAGGAAAGTGAGCCCGGCAAGCAGGATCACGAACCAGTTCGAAGTGCTCGTGCGCCCGGTGCCCGCGTTCCAGCGCGCATCCCACTTCTCGTCGGGCATCAGCGCGAAGACCAACGCCTCGATGAAGCCGGCGAAGGTCGGCAGCAGCGTCCAGCAGAACGCGACGTAGAGCCACGGCAGCGGCCGACGCGTGCCGTGGAGATAGAAACGATGCAGCCCGAACGTGCCGCCGAGCGCGGCCAGGAGGACAGCCACGGTCTTGTTCCGGAAGCTCGAAGGCGTCGGTTCGGTGCCAGTCATCGGGGAATGATTTCGAGGGCGAGCATCTGCGTCGTCTGCAGGATGCTGAAGTTGTCGTCGGCCACGAGGATCAGCGTGCGGTGGCCGTTGGGCAACGACGGGCCGAAGCACATGCCTTCGAGGTTGTCGATGCGGATGCCGAGCGTATCGAAGTCGAGCACGAGCTGCTTCGTCATCGGCGTGAACGAGGGGTGATCGGGATACGCGGCGAGCGCATCGCTGGCCTGCACGTCGCCGGCATGCGCGAAGTCCGTTTCGAACAGCCGGATGCGCCACCCGGTCCCGACGGCGAACGCACGCTCCAGCACCAACAGATGCGTCGCGTCGACCGCGAGGATCTCGGACACGCCGGTCTGCGCATGCGACGAGGTCAACGCGCCGAGCGACGGGATGGCGTCGATCGGATAGGCGAACTGCGCTTGCACGGCACCGAAGCCGCCGGTCGGTTCGTCGCGGTCGTAGCGCGAAAACCGGGCCCAGGCGCCCTCCGCCATCGTCGGCATCGGACCGTCCTGCAGCAGCGGTCCTTCCATCGAGACCCACAGCGAACGGTGGTCGACCGACAGTGTCAGGCCCTCGAAGACCAGGTTGTCGCGCGGTCCTCGGTTCTCGGCGACGACGTGGAACATCGGCGGCAGCGGCACTTCGCCACGCGCCTGGCCGTCGACGGTGGAGCGACGCACGAACGGATCGATCAGCTCCGGCTCGCCGCGCTCGTTGCGCTCGAGCTTGCGCGCGCCCTCGCTGGTCCACCACAGGTCGCGCGTCACCGGATCGAAGCGGATGGCTTCGGAGTCGGCCGCGTTCTCCGGATAGACGCTGCCGTCCGCGCGGCGCAGGAAGACGACGTCCTGGAGTCGAGCGTCGTGGAAGCCGTCGGCGTCGATCGTGAGTCGCGCGGTGTAGAAGCGGTTGGGTGCGAACTGCGAGCGGTCGTCGCTGATCAGGTAGTAGAGGTCGTCGACCGGGTCGTAGTCGATGCCCGACAGGCCACCGACGGTGGTGCTGCCGAAGGCGAGCCGGTGCGCGAAGGTCTGCGTGCCGATCAGGCGGAACGCGTAGCGCGCGTTGGCGGCATCCTCGTGCGCGTCGACGGGATGGCGGTCGACCGTGGCGCACGCGGTGAGCGCGAGGGAGCCGGCCAGTGCGAGGATCAGACGCCATCGCGCGAGCACGGCACGTGGCGCCGGTCGCGCACCGGTCCCATCGGCCCCCATCAGTGCGCGGTGTAGCGAATCCGATAGATCGCGCCGGCGAGATCGTCGGAGACCAGCAACGATCCGTCGGGCATCGGGAGCACGTCCGCGGGTCGACCCCAAACCGTCTCGTCGGCCCGCAGCCAGCCTTCGGCGAAGACTTCCGGCTTGCCGGCCTTCGCCCCGTCGACGCCCACATAGGCGACGCGGTAGCCGCTCTTCTTCGTCCGGTTCCACGAGCCGTGTTCCGCGATGAAGACGCCGCGGCGATAGGTGTTCGGGTAAGCCTCGGTCGCGTCGGCCGTCGGCTTGTAGAAACGCATGCCGAGCGATGCGACGTGCGCGCCCAGGAGCGCTTCCGGCGGCGTGAACGACGAGCAGGGATGGCCCTTGCCGAAGTCCGGATCGGCGACGTCGCCCTGATGGCAATACGGGAAGCCGAAGTTGGGCGGCGTGGCGGACCGGGCAGTCACGTGGTTCAACTCGTCGGACGGGACGTCGTCACCGAGCAGGTCGCGTCCGTTATCCGTGAACCACAGGGTGCCGTCGGCCGGATTCCAGTCGAAGCCCACGCTGTTGCGGACCCCCTTCGCGACGACGGTCTGGCCGCTGCCGTCGGCCTTGATCTTCTGGATGTTGTAGTAACGGTTGTCGTCGCGCTCGCAGATGTTGCACGGCGCGCCGACGGGCACGTAGAGATCGCCGTCCGGCCCGAACGCGATGAACTTCCAGCCGTGATGCGTCTCGGTGGGGAAGCGGTCGGTCACCACGACCGGTTCACGGCGCTGCCCGAGGTCGTCGACGCCATCGATGCGCACGATGCGCGACACCGCCGACACGTACAGCGATCCGTTGCGATAGGCGACGCCCACCGGCAATTGCAGGCCGCTCGCGATCGTCCTCACGTCGGCGGCATGGCCGTGGTCGAGCGTCACGGCGTAGACGTTGCCGGCGCTATTGCTGCCGATGAACAGCGTGGCGCGACCCTCGACTAGCGGACTCAACGCCATCTCGCGCGCGTCGGGCACGCGATCGGTGACGAGTTCGATCGTGAAACCCGGCGGCAACCTGATGGTGTCGAGCGGCAACGCGCCATGCGCGGCGACGGACCAGCCGAGGGCGAAGGAGGCGAAGGAAAAGCAGGCGAGGGCGAGGCGGGTCGACGGGGTCATGAAGGCAGGCGATCGGGAAATGATGCGCGGGGTGGCGACGCATTCGTGCAGCCCCGATTGTGACCGGCCCGCGCACGCGTTGCCGGCGCGCCGGAAAAAGAAAGCCGCCGATGCGGTGGCTTGCCCGGCGCGACGATGCGTGAGGGGTCCGGCTACAACGTCGCCATCAAGTCCTTCGACTCCTTGCCTTCGGGCGTGCCCGGCGACGTCTTGAGGAGCGCCTGCAGCGTCGAGCGGGCGGCATCCTTGCGCCCGTCTTTGATCTGCGCCTTCGCGAGGTGCAGCGAGATCGCCGGCTGCGACGGCGCTTCGGCGCTCGCCTTCTCCAGCAACGCGATGCCTTCCTTCGTCTTGCCCTGCTCGACCAGCATCCAGCCAAGCGTGTCGTTGACCGACGGCAGTCCGGGCGCGAGGTCGCGAGCCTTCTCGGCATAGCCGATCGCGGTCGGGTCCTTCTGCTGCCACAACGTCCAGGCGAGATTGTTGAGCACCACCGGATCGTCCGGTCTGATCTTCAGCGACGCCTGGTAGCCTTCCGCGGCATGGGCGTAGTCCTTCGTCCGCAGCGCTGCGTCGGCATCGAAGATGCGCATCGCCAGGTCGTCGGGATGCTTCTTCATCCAGTCGGCCAATACGGCCCTCGCGGCCGGGTCGTCGCCGGCGAGCGTGAGCGCCTGGCTGAGCTTCATCGTGACCAGCGGCGTCGGCGCCTGCGCCAGCACCTTCCGATAAGCCGTGGCCGCATCGGCGTACTGCTTCGACGCCAGCTTGAGGTCGGCTTCGAGCTCGGGCAACGCGGCGGATCCGGGGGCGAGCTTGCGGATGTCGGCGAGCAGGCGCGAGGCCTCGTTGACCCGGTTGGCGCTGAGGAACGTGGTGACCGTGTCGGCCTGCACCGGCAGTGAATCGGGTTGTGCGCGCAACAGGTTCCGGAAGAGCGGCAGCGCCACGTCGGCCTGATTGGCCTGGACCATCGCCTGACCCAGGCGGATCTGGTATTCGACGATGTTGGGCTTGAGACTGACGAGCTGGCGATACGCGGCGATCGCCTGATCCGAGGCATGGGCCTGCAGCTGCAGACCGCCCACGAGCTGCAGGAAGGCTTCGTCGTTGGGAGCCGCGGAAAGTCCTTCCTGGGCGGTCGCCAGGGCCTGCGCCATGTTGTTCTGGGAGATGTAGTACTTGGTCAGCATGACGACGGGTTGCTGGGCTGTCGGCGCGCTCCTGCGCGCCTGCATGAGCAGGGGCACGATGACATCCGCCTTGGCGCCGTGCTTGGCTTCGAAGTCGGCCAGCCCGATCAGACCCAGCGTGTTGTTGGCGTCCTTCGCGAGGAGCGTCTTGTAGCGCTGCCGCGCCGCGTCGAGGTTGCCGGCGCTTTCATCCAGTGCGGCGAGATTGGCGACCGCCGGATAGAAATTGGGCTGGATCTGGATCGCTTTTTCGAGGGCCTTGCGGGCGCCGGGGCCGTCCTTGCGACCGAGGTCGATCGCGGCGCGCAGGTTGTACGTGATGGGACTGTCGGGCTGCAGCTTCTCGAGATCCTGCCAGGCGACGAGCGCCTCGTCGAACTGTTTGCGGTTGATGCGCGCGATGACGAGTGCGATGGCCGGACTCGGATTGCTGGTGGTCGCCTTGGCGGCGGCTTCGAGCGCCGCGAAGCCGGCTGCATCGTCGCCACGCGCGAGGTCGATATCCGCGCTGCGGACGCGGACGGTCGTGTTGGACGGGTCGATCTTCGTCGAGCGATCGAAGAGCGTCGACGCGCTGGCGTAGTCGCCCATTTGCAGCGCGACCTCGCCCGCGAGGCCGAGCATGCTCGGGTCGTTCGGCAGCGCCTTCAACGCCGGCTGAAGGACCTCGTTGGCCTTCTGCGGCTGCCGCTGGCGCAGATAGAGGCTCGTCAGGAGGCGACGACCGTAGATCGATTCGGGGCTGAGCTTGAGGCCTTCGAGCAGATGGACCTCCGCCTGCGCCGGCTGGTTCATCGCCAGCGAGATCGCGCCCGACAGCAGCTGCGCGACGCCGCTGGCCGGGTTCTCTTCGAGCGAACGGACGATCGCCTCGTTCGCGCGGAGGTAATCCTTCTTGTCGAACGCGATCAGCGCGTCGAGATAGTTGGCGCCGGGATGTCGCGGTGCGAGCTTCTTCAACGTCGTGACCTGCTGCTGCGCGAGGTCGAGGGCGTTGCTCGCGACGTACAGGCTGGCCAGGTTGAGATGCGCCGGGACGCTGTCCGGATTCTGGCGGGCCGCCGCGAGATACGCGTCGATCGCGGGCTGGGTCTGCCCACGCGCCCGTGCGATGTCCGCCTTCAGCAGAAGCGCCTCGAACTGGTTGGGGTTCTTGTCGAGCACGGTCGCGACCTCCGTCGCCGCTCCGTCGAGGTCGCCCTGCAACGCCTTGACCCGCGCCTCGCCGAGCCGCGCCCGCACGTGATCCGGTGCGAACTGCTGCGCGGAGCGGTAGTACCTGAGCGCGACATCCCGCTTGTCCTGCATCAGCGCGGCCGACCCCAGCAGCGACCGGAGATCCGCATTGGCTTGCGCCGAGCGCAGTTCGAGCGTGGCGAACGGCGCCGGGATCTTCTCGGGTTGACCCTGCACCAACTGGCTCTCGACCAGCGGCGGAACGACCGCGTCGCGATCGAACTTCGCGTCGAAGGCCTTCTGCAGTTCGATCTCCGCGAGGCGCGCCTGGCCCTGCGCGAGGAACTCCCGTCCGAGCAGGTAGCGGGCCTCGGCCGACCGCGGGTTGCTCTGCAGGTAGTTCTTGAATTCGATCGTGGCGCCGGCGTGATCCTGCTTGGCGGCCATCGCCTTGCCGCGGGCGAGATGGTCCTCGGGCTTGTCGAACGGGCAGCCGGCGAGGGCGGCCGTGGCCACGAGGCAAGCGACGACACGGACGGTTCTCGATGCTTGTACTGATTTCATGCGGGGTGGTCCTTGTGGATGGCCGCGCCGGCGACGACGGAGAGGTCGCTCACAGCGAAGTCATCAAGCCCTGGGATTCCTTGCCTTCGGGGCTGTCCGGCGCGGCGTTGACGAGCGACTGCAGCGTCGTGCGCGCGGCATCCTTGCGGCCGTCCTTGATCTGCGCCTTCGCGAGATGCAGCGTGATGTCGTAGTTCGACGGCGCCTGCGCGCTGGCCTTCTCGAGATATTCGAGTCCGCGCTTGGTCTGGCCCTGCTCGACCAGCATCCAGCCGAGCGTGTCCGCGATGCTCGGATTGCCGGGCGCCATCTCGCTCGCCTTCTGCGCATACGACAACGCCTGCGGATCCTTCTGCTGCCAGAGCGCCCACGCCAGGTTGTTGATCACGCCGGCGTCGTTGGGTTGCGTCTCGAGCACCGCGCGGTAGTTCTGCGTGGCCCGTCCGTAGTCCTTCGTCCGCAGGGAGACGTCCGCATCGAACAGGCGCACCGCGTTGTCCTTCGGATGGGTCTTGATCCAGTCGGCCATGAACGCGCTGGCTTCGGCCTGCTTGCCCGACAGGTACAGGGCCGAGTAGGTCTTGATGACGACGTTGGAAGTCGGTGCCTGGGCGAGGACCTTGCGGTATTCCGTGGTCGCCTCGACGTATTGCTTCGTGCTCAGCTTGATGTCGGCGTCGAGCTCCGGAATCACCGGCGACTTCGGCGTCTGCTTGCGGATCGTGTCGAGCAGCCGCGCGGCATCCTCGGGCTTGTTGGCGCGGATCAACGACGTGACGGCGACGGCCTGCGCCTGGTAGGCGTCGGGCTTGATCCTGAGCGCGTTGCCGAAGGTCTGCAACGCCGCGTCGCTCTGGTTCGCGGCGACCTGCGCTTCGCCGAGCCGCATCAGATAGTCGACCGAGTCCGGGTTGATGCTGACCAGCTTGCGATAGCTGGCGATGGCCTGGTCCGTGCTGCCGGTCTGCATCAGGAACTGGCCGACCAGATCGAGATAGCCGGGGTTGTTGGGCGACGACGCGAGACCTTCCTGCGCGATCGACAGGGCCTGCTTCGGATCGTTCTTCGACGCGTAGTAGCCCGCCAGTACGGCGACCGCGCGTTCCGATGTCGGATTGGCGCGCCGCGCTTCCTTGAGCAACGGCAGGACGACATCGGGCCCGGCGCCGTTGCTGTTCTCGAACTGCGCGAGCGCGAGCAGTGCGGACAGGTTGCCGGGGTCCTTCGCCAGCAGGGTCTTGAAACGCTCGCGCGCCGCGTCCGGATGATGGTCGCGCACGTCGAGTTGCGCGAGGTTGGCGGCGGCCGGGAAGTAGTTCGGCTGCAGTTCGAGCGCGTGTTCGAGCGACTTGCGGGCCGCGGGCAGGTCGTTCTTGCCCATGTCGATCGAGGCGCGCAGGTTGTACGTCATCGGGTTGTCGGGCTGGCGCTGCTGCAGCGTCTTCCAGGCGACCAGCGCCTGGTCGTACTGATGGCGCTGGACACGCGCCAGCACGAGGGCGATGTCGGGGTTGGGGTTGTTGACCGCGGCCTTGGAAGCGGCTTCCAGTTCGGCGAAGCCGGCGGCTTCGTCGCCGCGGGCGAAGTCCACCGCCGCGCCTTGAGTGCGCGCGTTGGCGTCGGCCGGGTTGATCTTGCCGGCCTTGTCGAACGACTTCGACGCGGCGGCGTAGTCGCCCTTGAGCAGAGCGACCTCACCGGCGAGCGCGATCAGCGTCGGGTCGTCGGGCAACGCCGCCAGGGCGGGGTTGAGGATTTCCTCGGCCTTGGCCGCGTCGCGTTGCCGCAGGTAGAGGCTGGTCAGCAGCTTGCGGGCGTAGACGCTGCCGGGATTGGCCTTGAGCGCCTCGCGCAGATGCTGTTCGGCCTGAACCGGCTGGTTCATCGCGGTGGCGATGGCGCCGGCGAGGACCTGGGCCATGCCGCTGGTCGGGGCGCCGTTGATGGCCACGCCGATGGCGTCGTTGGCCCGCGGGTAGTCCTTCTTCGTGAACGCGATCAGCGCGTCCATGTAGGTCACGCCGGGATGCTTCGGCGATACCTTCTTCAGTTCGTCGACCTGCGCCTGCGCGAGGTCGAGCTGACCGGCCGCGACGTAGGTGCCGGCGAGGTTGAGACGGGCGAGGAAGACGCGCGGGTTCTCCTTGATCGCGGCCAGGTAGGCGTCGATGGCTTCCTGCGTCGCGCCGCGGGCGCGGGCGAGGTCGCCCTTCAGCGTGAGGGCTTCCGACTGCTTCGGGTCCTTCGCGAGGATCTCGTCGACTTCCTTGCCGGCCGCGGCCGCATCGCCGCGCGCCGCGAGGATGCGGGCCTTGCCGAGCCGCGCGTCGGAATAGCCCGGCACGAACTGGTCGGCCGCGGCGTAGGCGGCCAGCGCGTCGTCGAGTTTGTTCTGGTTGAACAGCGTGGTCCCGAGCAGCGTCTTCAATTCGGCGTTCGCGGCGGGCGACTTGAGCTTGGCCGAGGCGATCAGCTTGGCGGCGGCGTCCGACTGGCCGGCGAGCAGTTCGCTCTTGGCCAGCAACGGGACGACCAGCTCCGGGTCGTATTGCGCGTCGTACGCCTTCTGCAATTCGATCGCCGCGCCTTTCGGATCGCTCTGGGCCAGCATCTCGCGCCCGAGCAGATAGCGCGCTTCGAGCGCGTTGGCATCGCTCTGCAACACGTTCTTGAACTCGATGACCGCACCGCGGTGATCGCCTTTCGCAGCCATCTCCTTGCCCCGTGCGAGGTGATCCGCCGGCTGGTCACGATGGCATCCGGCGAGAAAGACGCCGGCGATGGCGGAAGCCAACAGGCCGAGGCGCACGTTGCTGGTCATGGTGGTCATGGGTGATGGGTCTCCTGGGGCGGACAACGAAAGCGGGACGACGACGTGCGGCACCTCAGCGAATGCCGAAGCGCTTCATCAGGTCGTAGAGGGTCGGGCGGCTGACGCCGAGCATCTCGGCGGCGCGCGCGATGTTGCCGTCGACCTTGCCGAGCACCTGCATGATGGCGCCGCGTTCCGCGTCGTCGCGCACCTGCCGCAGATTGAAGATCTTCGGCTCCGCGCCTTCGACGTCGAGAGCGAGGTCCTCGGCGCTGATGAACTGGGCATCGGCCATGATCACCGCGCGCTTCATGCAGTTCTCGATCTCGCGCACGTTGCCGGGCCATTGATAGGTCTCGATGGCCGCGAGCGCATCGTCGGAGAGCATCAGCGGCTTGCGGTTCTGCGCCTGGCAGAAGCGCGCGATGAACGCGCGGGCGAGCAGGGCCGAGTCGCCCTGCCGCAGCCGCAGGCCGGGGATGTCGACGACGATCTCGGACAGGCGGTAGAACAGGTCTTCGCGGAAACGACCGGCCTTGATCTGCTCCTTCAGATTCTGATGCGTGGCACACACGATGCGCACGTCGACAGGGATCTCTTCGCGACCGCCGATGCGCTCGACGACACGCTCCTGCAGGAAGCGCAACAGCTTGGCCTGCAGCGCGCCCGGCAGGTCGCCGATCTCGTCGAGGAACAGCGTGCCGCCGTCCGCGTATTCGATCTTTCCCTTGGTCTGCTTGGCCGCGCCGGTGAAGGCGCCGCGTTCGTAACCGAACAATTCGCTCTCTAGCAGGTTCTCGGGGATGGCCGCGCAGTTGAGTGCGATGAACTTCTTGTCTTTCCGCGGCGACAGGTCGTGCAGGCCTCGCGCGAGCAGTTCCTTGCCGGTCCCGCTCTCGCCGAGCAGCAGCACGGTGACGTCGGACGGCGCGAGCCTTTCGATGTTGCGGCAGATGCGCAGCATCGCCGGGTCGCGCGTCAGCAGGCCGGCCAGCGGCAACTGCATGTTGACGCTCTGCAGCGTCCGGTTCTCACGCTGCAGGCCCGCCAGACGGAACGCGCGTTCGACGACCAGCGTCAGCAGCTCGGGCTCGAACGGCTTGGTGTAGAAGTCGTAGGCGCCCAGGCCGATGGCCTTGACGGCGTTGGTCCGGTCGTTCTGTCCGGTGATCATGATCACCTTCGTGTCGGGCGACGCCGACAACATCTCGGCGAGCAGCGCGAATCCTTCGGACGTGCTGTCCGGATCGGGTGGCAGGCCGAGGTCCATCGTGACGACGGCGGGTTCGTGGCGCCGCAGCTGCGCCATCGCGGATGCGCGATCCTCGGCGACGACCACGTTGTACTGATCGAAGCTCCAGCGCATCTGCTTCTGGATGCCCGGGTCGTCCTCGACGACGAGCAACGTCGGCTTGTCGTCGACGGGTTTGACCTTCTCGCGGACGGCGGCGCCGTCGGCTTCGATCGTGTCGTTCATGGTGGCCTCAGTGATCAGGCGATGGCTGCGGGCCGCAGCAGCGGCAGGGCGATCGAGAAGCGGGTGCCTTCGGTCTCGCGACTCTCGACATCGAGCTGACCGCCGAGCTCGCGGATGTATTCGCGGCTCTCGTAGATGCCGATGCCCATCCCGTTCTTCTTGGTGGACTCGAAGGGCTTGAACAGGCGCGTGCGGATGAAGTCTTCGCTCATGCCGACACCGCTGTCCTGGACTTCGATTATCGCAGAGTGATCCTGCGATCGAACCCGCACTTCGATCTTCCCGGTCGACGGCGTCGCCTCCGCCGCGTTCTGCAGCAGATGACCGACGACCCGGTCGAGGCGCTCGCGATGCGCCATCGTGCGGATGCCAGGCGCATCGACGTGGATGGTCGGACGCGGCGTCATCGGGGCTTTCGACTTGAGTGCGGCCAGCACCACGTCCTGGAGGTCGACCGGGGCCGGCTCGTCGGCCGGCGTCGCGCCGACCCGCAGCTGCAGCAGCAGCTTCTTCATCTTCTCGACGGCGTTGGCGACCGTGTCGATCATGTCGTCCTGGAACTCGGGGTTGTCGCGATGGCGCGTCGCGTTGCTGAGCAGCAGCGACAGTTGCGCGACGAGGTTCTTGAGGTCGTGGACCACGAACGCCGACATGCGATTGAACGACTCGAACTGGCGCGCGACGATCAGCGCGCGGTTGGCGTGGAGCTGCGCGAGCGTGCTCGCGACCTGCCGACCCGCGGTCTTCAGCAGATCGTTGACTTCCCAGTTGGTGCTGATGCGGGTGCGCGCGGTCAGCAGCACGATGAAGCCGAACAGGTCGTCGTGCAGCATCAGCGGGACGACCAGCCACGCTTCGTCGTCGTCGGTCAGCCACGACGGCAACTCCAGGTCGCCGTAGGTCGATCCGCGCAAGCGGAACTCGTCGAGGTTGATGACCCACTCGCGGTCGCGCAGGAAGCGCGCGAGTTCGCCGTCCACCGGTTCGCTCGCGTCGGACAGCAGCGGCGCTTCCCATTGCGTCGATCGTTCGTAGCGAGGCTGGTCTTGCCGGACCCACAGGCCGCCGCCCCGCGCTTCGACGAGATGGGCCATGGCGCGGATCGCGCGTGCGCCGAAGCCGTCGTCGTCGTCCCCTTCCGTCAGTTCGCGCGTCAGTCGCAACCACTCCTCGCGATAGTCGTAGCGATAGCTGAAGAAATTCTTGTTGATGAAGACCTTGAGGCGTGCCCGCAGGCTTCCCGAGACGGCGATCAGCCCGAGCCCGACCAGCCCCGCGAACACCACGGTGGTCTGCAGGACGCCCCCCCAGGTGCCACCGAAGAAGCGGATGTAGTAGCCCGCGGCCGAGACGATCAGCAGGTAGGTGCCGGCCGACAGCAGTGCGGTGGACTGGAACACCATGCGACGCGAGACGGCGATGTCGAGCGACCACTCCGGATTGCGCGCGGCCGACACGGCGATGAGCGGGATCGTCAGCAGGTTGGCGAAGCCGCGCGCCGCCCAGAGTTCGAGGTCGATGCGACGGAAGAGCATGGCGTCCGCGTAGATCGCGAGGTCGTACGCGAAGATCGCACCGACGCCCAGGCAGAAGAACTTGATGCTCCAGCGATCGTCGGGCGCCGTGCCCCGGTAGATCTGCTCGACCAGCATCAGCGCGACGATCGACAGCAGGACGTGGCTGCCGAAGTAGATCGACGGCGCCGCGAGCGCGACGGACGTGAGCTGCGCGACCTCGCCGACGAGGACGATGCAGACGGACGCGATACCGACCTTGACGAGGGCCGGCATGCAGCGGATCGCCGTCGCCAGCGAGACCGCGGTCGTGCCCGTGCCCGTGCCGCTCGAGCGGCCGCGAACGCGACGGAACATCAGCAGGAAGGCGATGAACGCGATCCAGCTCGCGTCCCGCGCGACCTCGAGGATGACGGACCCGATGCGGGCGCCGAACATCCCGCCGATGGCGGCGGCCGTGCTGCCCGACCACAGCATGCTCGCGGCCGCCGCGGCGACCAGCATCGTTCCCGAGCGGGCGCGCAGACGCTTCGCGCGCCACGAGACGATCAGCAGCACGGCGAGGACGGCGTAGCCCACGGCCGCGATGCCGTAGCCCCAGAAGGCCCATTCCGCGATGGTCGCGGCGGCCGCGTTGTCCAGGGACGGGTCCATGTCAGCTCAACGGGCGCCCTTGCCCCACAACACGACCTCGACGGTCTCGACCAGGATCAGCAGGTCGAGGAAGAGGCTGTGGTTCTTCACGTAGTAGAGGTCGTACTGCAGCTTCTGCGACGCGTCGTCGAGCGACGCGCCGTACGGGTAGCGCACCTGCGCCCAGCCGGTGATGCCCGGCTTGACGCTGTGACGCGCGGCGTAGAACGGGATGTCCTGGACAAGTTGCCGCACGAAGTACGGACGCTCCGGACGCGGACCCACGAAGCTCATCTCGCCACGCAGCACGTTGATGATCTGCGGCAGCTCGTCGATGCGCGTGCGCCGGATGAAGCGGCCGATCGGCGTGATGCGATCGTCGTTGGACTTGGCCCACTTGGGCTTGCCGTCGCGCTCGGCGTCGCTGCGCATGCTGCGGAACTTGAGGATCTCGAAGACGCGGCCACCCTGGCCCACGCGATCCTGGCCGTAGAAGATGGGACCGCCGTCGTGCAGCTTGATGACGATGGCCGTGACGACCATCACCGGCAACGTGCAGATCAGCAGCAGGCCGCTGGCCAGCACGTCGAAAAGGCGCTTGACCGTCTCGCGCAGCAGACCCTGGCGGCATCCTTCGCCGAACACCAGCCAGCTCGCCTTCAGGCTGTCGAGACGGATCTGGCCGAGCTCGCGTTCGAAGAAGGACTGCAGGTCGGTGATCTGCACGCCGCGCAGCTTGCAGTCGAGCAACTGGCTGACCGGCAATGCGCCGCCGCGCTGTTCGCGCATCGCGATGATGATCTCGTGCGCGCCGAACTGATGGGCCGCCTCGCTGACCGACATCGTGATCGGCAGGATCCGGGCCGATGTCACCAGGACGTCGGCCGTCGTCAGCGGGTGCACGCCGACGACCTCGATGGACTGCTTGCGACCATTGCTCGAGACCAGTTCGAGGACGGCCCTGGCCTGCTCGCCGGCGCCGAGGATCAGCACCCGCTTCTTCAGGATGCCGAACGCCGTCCAGCGGAAGAACGCGAGGCGCACGACGAGCACTGCCGCGAACGCGATGGCCGCCGTATACGCGAACACGCCGCGGCCGATGTAGGCCTCGGGGAACGCATAGAACACGACGCTCATCAGCGCACTGCCCGCGGCGAACGCGATGATGGTCCGGTTGAGGATCGACACGAACGACTCGGAGTGATCGGTCTGGTACAGGCCGAGCGCGGCCATCACCACGATCATGAAGAACGTGAAGAGCAGTGCTTCGGGCGTCAGCAGCGTCCCGCCGTTCAAGGCCGACGGGGAAAAACGGATCGCGATGCCCGCCAGGCTGGCGGCGAGCAACAGGACGCCTTCGATCAACATCAGGAGCACGGTCCTGATCGAGATGTAGTGACTGAAAACGCGGATCATCGGAGCATCCAGGTTGGCGGGGGCGTGCCGCGCATCTTCTTCGGGGACCGTTCGGCGGGGTTACGACCTGCGGGGCAACCTCGATGACGTACAAGAAGCATGCCCGGCGTCGCAGCGCTTCGCGTTTGCCCGTCGTTGCGCGGCTGCGAGCGACGGTGAGGGATGGGTCCGCTGCTTCGGCGGCCCGGTCGGCGGGCGGTTTATGCAGGGAAGTGTCAAAAAGCGTCAGTAACTGACAGCGCTGATTCGACCAAACCCTTTCGCATTCCTGTCATTTACCTGCTTCGCCATCGGCGGAATTCCTCAGGATCCGTGGGCGGGTCGATGGAATCGCCCCTGTCGAGGCCGAACGGCGGCGCCCCTGCCGTCCCCCGGTCCGTCCCGCTCGACGACGGCCGCCGACCATCGCATCCGCCGATCCGCTCGTCGGGTCTAAAAGCCCCTCGATGCCGCTCGGCACACTTGTTGCTCGATATGGCGCCGTGGCCGTGTTGTCCGCGGGCATCGGTGGTCGCTGCCTCGCGGGAGCGCTGCGCTAGAATCGACGACCGCCTGTGGGGCGCCGACACTGGGAAGCGTCGCTCCAGTCGTTACCGGGCCTTTATCAGCGCGTTGCCATCGGTCGCCGGATCGTGGCTCGCAGGCATTCCGCAGGCATCGTGTCATTTCATCGTCATCAAGGGGAGTCGGCAATGCCGAATCATGTGTCGCGTGGGGGAGTCGGTTCCGGACTGCGGCGTGCCGCGCTGGTGTGTATGACGGCCCTGTCGGCCTTCGCGGTTTCCGGCTGTGCGACCAAGCTGCCGATGGCGCCGAACCGTCTCGACGTCAACAACGACTACGCCTACGTGATCGGGCCGGGTGACAATCTCAACATCGTGATCTGGCGCAACCCCGAGCTGTCCACGAGCGTGCCGGTCCGTCCGGACGGCATGATCACGACGCCGCTCGTCGAGGACATCAAGGCCACCAACAAGACTCCCACGCAACTGGCGCGTGAAGTCGAGAAGGCCCTGACGAAGTACATCCAGGACCCGATCGTGACGATCATCGTCACCGGCTTCGTCGGTCCGTACAGCGAGCAGATCCGCATCGTCGGCCAGGCCGCGCGTCCGCAGACCATCCCGTACCGCCAGAACATGTCGATCCTCGACGTGATGATCTCCGTCGGCGGCCTCACGGACTTCGCGGCCGGCAATCGCGCCACCATCCTGCGCACGCGCGAAGGCAACCAGCAGTACCGCGTCCGCCTCAACGACCTGCTGCAGAAGGGCGATGTCAGCGCCAACGTCGACATGCGTCCGGGTGACGTGCTGATCATCCCCGAAAGCTACTTCTGATCGTCGTGACGGCGATGGCGTCGCCGCCGTCGCGCGTCCCCGGGGTGACCGGTTCCGGGGTCACACGTCCCTTGCAACGCGAATAAATCCGAGAGACCCGCAATGAATGAGATCGTCGAACAGTTACGTCGCGCCGTACGCGACATCTGGCTGCATCGCTGGATCGGGCTGATCGCGGCTTGGCTCATCGTCATCGTCGGCGCGGTGTCGGTGTACCTCATGCCCGACCAGTACGAAGCCACGGCGCGCGTCTACGTGGACACGCAGTCGGTGCTCAAGCCGCTGATGTCGGGCCTGACGGTCGAGCCCAACCTCGACCAGCAGATCGCGATGATGAGCCGCACGCTGATCAGCCGTCCCAACATCGAGAAGGTCGTCGGCATGTCCGACCTCAATCTCTCGGCCAAGACGAGCGACCAGACCGAAGGGCAGATCGACTACCTGACGCGGTCCATCGAGATGCGTTCGAGCGGGGGCATCAACCTGTACACCATCGCGTTCCGCAACTCCAACGCGGAGTCGGCGCGCAAGGTGGTCCAGTCGTTGCTGACCATCTTCGTCGAGTCCAACCTCGGCAACAAGCGCAAGGACTCGGACACGGCGCGTCGCTTCATCGACGACCAGATCAAGGCCTACGAGCAGAAGCTGACGCAGGCCGAGAACGCGCTCAAGGAATTCAAGATCAGCAACCTCTCGACGATGTCGGGGGGCGGTCGCGACTACTTCCAGCAGATGTCGGACGCGGGCAACGAACTGGCCACCGCCAAGCTGCAACTCGAGGAAGCCACCAATGCCCGCACGGCGCTGCGTCGCCAGATCGGCGGCGAGGATCCGGTCCTGCTGAACGGCAGCGGTGATGCCCAGGGCGTGGCCGTACCCGAGATCGACAGCCGCATCGCGGCCCTGAAGCAGAAGCTCGACGAAATGCGCCTGCACTTCACCGATGCCTATCCGGACATCATCTCGACGAAGCGGATCATCAGCGAACTCGAGGCGCAGAAGAAGACCGAGATCGCCGCGATGACGAAGGCCACGCCGGCCGGTCGTTCGCCGCTCGCGACCAATCCGGTCTATCAGCAGCTTCAGGTGCAGCTGGCGTCGTCGGAATCCGAAGTCGCGTCGCTGCAGACCCGCGTGGCGAGCTACGAAGCGCGCTTCGCCAAGCTCAAGGCCGCGGCCAACAACGTGCCGAAGATCGAGGCCGACCTGCAGCAGCTCAATCGCGACTACGAGGTCAACCGCGCCAATTACGAGAAGCTGATCGCGCGTCGCGAGTCGGCGCAGATGTCGAGCGACATGGATGCGTCGGCTGGTCTCGTCGAGTTCCGTGTCATCGATCCGCCGCGCGTGTCGCCGCGTCCGGTGGCGCCCAATCGCGTCCTGCTGGTGTCGATGGTCTTTCTTGGCGCCCTGGCCGGCGGCATGGGCGTCGCGTTCCTGATGGGCCAGATCCGGCCGACGTTCTCGGACCGCAAGGGGCTGCGTGAAGTCTCGGGCCTCCCGATTCTCGGCACGGTGACGATGATCTGGACAGACGGCCAGGTGCGAACGCGTCGTCGCAAGATGACCTGGTTCGTCGTCGGCGCGGCGTTGCTCGTGATGACGTACGGCGCGGGTCTGACTTTCTTTCTCGCGCATTCTTACAGCGCCTAGGAGTACACGTGAGTCTCATCGAACGCGCCGTCAAGCGCATGGACGAAGTGCCCGCCGCCCCGCTGCATGCCGAACCGCATCCCACGGCCGGCGCCGCCGACGACGTGATCGCTTTCGCGCCGGAACCCGGCTTCGACGCCCAGCGCCCGCGCGCGCAGCCGGTTCTGCATCCGGTCGCCCATCCCGCGGGTGCGGTCGAGGCCGCGCGCGACTTGGCGGAGCGCCTGGAGCCCGCTTTCGACGACGAGTGGGCCGCGCCCGCGACCGCGCCGGCGGACGGCGTCGGTGGCAAGCCGCTGGTCAGGAGCAAGACCGTCAACATCGACCTGCAACGCCTGCGCGAGGGCGGCATGATCGCGCCCGACGGCGACAAGACGCCGCTGGCCGAGGAATTCCGCGTCATCAAGCGGCCGTTGCTGAAGAACGCCTTCGGCGGCGGCGCGGCCATCCGCAACGGCAACCTGATCATGGTGACCAGCGCGTTCCCGCGGGAAGGCAAGAGCTTCTGCGCGATCAACCTGGCGATGTCGATCGCGATGGAACGCGAACGCACCGTGCTGCTGGTCGATGCCGACGTCGCGCGTCCGTCCATCCCGCAGAAGTTCGGTATCGCGCCGGACGTCGGGCTGATGGACGTGTTGCTCGACTCCCACGTGTCGCTGTCGGACGCCATCGTGCGCACCAACGTCAACAAGCTGGCATTGCTGCCGGCCGGCCGGCCGCATCGTCAGGCCACCGAGTTGCTGGCCAGCGAGGCGATGGCCAGGCTGCTGTCCGAATTGAGCGAACGTTATTCCGACCGCATCGTGATCTTCGATTCGCCGCCGCTGCTGGTCACGACCGAGGCACGCACGCTGGCCGCCAACATGGGCCAGATCGTGATGGTGGTCGAGTCGGACAACACCACGCACGAAGCCTTGCGCGAGGCGTTGTCGACGATCGAGTCCTGCGAAGTGGTCGGCATGGTCCTCAACAAGGGACGCCGTTCCAACCCGGGTGACAGCTACGGATACTATGGCTATTGACCGCCAGCGACGTCGTCGCGGGTGTGTCCAGTCGAACAGGAAACCGGGAAAGCTGCTGATGGCCGTGGCGCTGGCCGCGGTGGCGCAGGCGCTGCCCGATGCGGCCTCGGCGCAGTTCGACCCCGACGCGGCGCCGATCGCGGGGCAGCCGGCCGGCACCGGGCCGACGTTGTCGGGTGGCATCAGCGTGCCTGGCAATGGCGGTGCGGCGCGCGGCACCTGGCGGTTCACGCCGTCGATCGGCATCGACGAGACGTATTCGGACAACGTCAACCTGTCGCCGCCGGGCTCCGAGCGGTCGGACCTCATCACGGCGATCAGTCCCGCGCTGCGGCTCACGCGCTACGGCGCGCGGCTCACGACCAATGTCGACTATAGCCCGCAGTTGCTGTTCTATGCGCGAGGCACCAGTGGCACGCAGGTCCGCAACTATCTCGACGCCACGCTCAATGCGACGATCATCGAGAACTTCCTGACGTTCGACGCGCTGGCCTCGATCGCACAGACCAACGTCTCGCCGTTCGGTACGTTGTCCAACAACTCGGTCAACAATTCCGCGAACCGTGCGGAGACGCGCACGTATTCGTTCGGCCCCACGCTGCGGTCGCATTACGGCAGCGACCTGACGTACAGCGCCGGTTATCACTTCACCGCATCGTCGTCCGACAACAACGCCTATTCGGCCAACCGCACCAGCCAGTTGTTCGGCCAGTTCCAGAGCGGCACGTCGTTGCGAGATCTCGGCTACGGCCTCGACGCGAGCCGTAGCGACCAGAGCTACGGCGGCAACGGCGAAATCGTGCAGGAGACGGCCGGCGTCACGCTGACCTACGTGTTGACGCCGAGCTTCCATTTGCGAGGACGCATCGGCTACGACCGCGACAGCTATCCGACCACCGGCCAACCGGACCTGAAGAGCGCTTCGTATTCGGGCGGATTCGACTACGAGCCCTCCCGGCACACGCAGCTCAACGTCCAGTTCGGCCATCGCTATTTCGGCCCGACCGCCAACGTATCGTTGCGGGAGACCACGAGCAAGGTCGCCGTGACGGCGACGTACAGCCGCGATCAGACCACGTCTTCCGGCAGCGGCCTGGGCCTGGCGACGGACCCCAACTACGCGTTGCTCGACCAGTTCTACCGATCCACCATCACCGATCCGGCGCTGCGCGCCCAGGCGGTGACGTCGGCGTTGCAGCAGGCCGGCCTGTCGACGTCGCAGTTCACGCAGAGCACGTTCCTGTCGAATCAGCTCTACCTGCAGAAGGTCGCGCAGATCTCGGTCGCGCTGCTCGGCTTGCGCAACACGGTCACCTTCGACGTGTCGCGCAACGACTCGCAGTCGCTGTCGAACATCTCCAGCTCGTTCGACGTCTTCCAGCAGGCGCAGCGTTTCCGGTCGACCACGGTCGATGCGAACGTGAGCCACCGCCTGGGCCCGCGCACGTCGGCCAACTTCACCGCGTCCAGATCGCACAACCAGGCGATCGCCGGCGTCGGCGACACCACGGTGTATCAGGTCACGGCCTCGTTGAACCGGCAGATCCAGCCGAGACTGACCGGCACGGTGCTGGTCCGCCATACGCAGCAGACGTCCGAGAACCAGCGCGCCGGGGTCAACGCGAACAACAGCAGTTACTACGGCGGCAACTACCGCGAGAACGCGGTGCTCGGCTCGTTGCGCCTGTCTTTCTGAAGAGGCGCGCTCCATGTATGAATCGTTCTACGGGCTGACGGGCAAGCCGTTCCAGCTCAATCCCGATCCGACCTTCTTCTTTCGCAGCCGCGGTCACGGGCGCGCGATGGCGTACCTCGACTACGGCGTGCATCAGGCCGAGGGCTTCATCGTGGTCACCGGCGACGTGGGCGCGGGCAAGACCACGCTGGTTCGCAATCTCCTGCGTTCGCTGGCGCCGGGCAACCTCGTCGCCAAGCAGATCGTCAGCACGCAACTCGACGCGGACGACATGCTGCGGATGGTCGCCGGCGCGTTCTTCGGCGTGCAGCCCGAACTGCCGGACAAGGCCGGGCTGATCCTCGGCCTCGAACGCTACTTCCGGCGCCTGCAGCTCGAAGGCAAGCGAGCTTTGCTGATCGTCGACGAAGCGCAGAACCTGACGCCGCGCGCCGTCGAGGAGTTGCGGATGCTGTCCAACTTCCAGACCAACGAGCGCTCGCTGCTGCAGAGCTTCCTGCTCGGGCAGCCCGAGTTCCGGCAGATCATGCAGCAGCCCGAGATGCGCCAGCTCAGGCAGCGGGTGATCGCGTCGTATCACCTCGGGCCACTCGGCGCGGAGGAGACGAAGGCGTACGTCGAGCATCGACTCGGTCTCGTCGGCTGGCGCCACGACCCGACGTTCGAGGAAGCCGCGTACGCCGCGATCCACGATGCCACCGAAGGCGTCCCGCGCCAGATCAACGTGCTGTGCGACCGCGTCCTGCTGGCGGCCTTCCTCGGCGAAAAGCACAACCTGACGGAAAGTGACGTTTCTGACGTAGCCCGTGAGTTGCGTACCGAATTGCGCGGCGGTCTGACCGAAGAGGAAGCCGACGCCGCCGCGGCCGGCAACATGTCGATTCCCGCCTACGCGCCGACGCTCTCCCTCGTGAGCGGGCGCCCCGCGTTCGACGGCCGGGGTCTGTCGAGCGGCGCGGACGGGGTGTTGCTGAACGGTCTCGTGGAACAGGTACAGCTCTTGCAACAGTCGGTGGCGAGCGTCGCCCGGACCCTCGATGCCTTGCGCGCCACGGCTTCGAGCACGACCGCGCCGGCGACCGCATCCGCGCCGGCCGACGCGGATGACGAGCAACCGCCCAAGGCCGGCAACGGAGCAGTCCAGTGATTCGACCCGACGACCAGAACCAGGACGCAGGCCATGCGGCACTCGCCGCGCGGCCGATCCTGTGCGTCGTCGGCGCACGACCCAACTACATGAAGATGGCGCCGATCATCCGCGCGCTCGCGGCGCTCGCAGCGTCGGAGAAGGCGGCGCCGCCGGTGCTG
>CAZZWS010000045.1:0-22451 GCA_964657795.1 Beijerinckiaceae bacterium | reverse complement strand
AACGCGCCGGCCTTCAACGCGGCCACCGCGTTCTCGGTGCTGCCGAAGGCCGTGATGACGGCCACCGGCGTCGCGGGATACTCGCGCGAGATCAGCGCCACGAGGTCCATGCCGGTCGCGTCCGGCAGGCGCATGTCGGTCAGGCACAGCGCGTACGTGCGATGCGCGAGCCGCTCGCGCGCGGCCGCCACGGTCAACGCGCGATCGACGTCGAGACCCATGCGGACCAGCGTCAGCTCGAGCAGCTCCAGCAGATCGGGCTCGTCGTCGACGACCAGCACGCGGGCGATGTTGGCGCTGCTCGCCATGCTCGGCACACCGGGCTTGCCGGCGGGCGGCGGGCCGGACGATGACGCGGAGGATGACCCGGTCGGGTTGTCGCTGCTGATCTGCATCTGTCTGCCTGGTTCGCGGGTCAGGTGGCCGTGCCGGCGGCACGGATCACGAACCCGCCGCGGCGCGTCCCGCCCGCATTCGTCGAATAGTCTAGCGTCGCATCGTTGGCGAGGCACAGCTCCCGGGCCAGATACAACCCGAGCCCGGTGCCGCGATGATGGGTCGTGAAGAACGGCTCGAAGAGATTGCCGCGCGTGGACTTGTCGATGCCGGGACCGTCGTCCTGCACGACCAATTCTATCCGCTCGATCATCGGATGCACGATGTCCTCGGAGCGCTCCGACCCGATGGCATCGACGGCCAGCGCCGTGGCGTTGAGCGACCGCGCGGTGGAAAGCACGTTGACGTGGATGGAGACGCTGCCGTCGAGACCGCTCGCATAGCGGACCGCGTTCGACAGCAGGTTGACCAGGATCTGCCGCAGGTGCTCGCCGTTGAAGTGGATCGTCGGCGCGGCCCGCATGACCAGTCCGATCAGGTCACGCGAACAGTCCTGCGTGCGGCAGAACTCGTCGATCAACGCGACGAGCCACGGCTTCAGCACGATCGGCTCGACGTTGACCGGTGCGCGCCGCGACAGCTGCAGGATCTCTTCCACGATGCGGTTGAGGCGCTGCGCGTTCTCGCAGACGATCGTCACCATCCGCTGGGTGCCGGCCCGCTGCGCATCCGACACGGGTGATCCGAACGGCAACCCGATCTGGTCGCCGGTCTCTTCGGCGAGCAATGCGCCGGCGTGCGCGATGGCCGCGAGCGGATTGCGGATCTCGTGCGCGATGCTGGCAGTAAGACGGCCCATCGCGGCGAGCTTGAGCTGCTGTGCGCGCTGCTCGACGCGCAGCAGGTCCTCGAGGAACACGACGTAGCGGCCCGACACCAGCGCCTCGCCTTCGGGCGCGACGAAACGCACCCGCAACCGGCGTCCCGAGCCGTCCTCGCCGGCGGTGTCCGCTTCGAGGCCTTCGCCCTCGCGATCCTCGCGCGTCGATGCCACCGACGTCAGGTCGAAGCTGCCGCCGATCGTGCCCGCCGACGATCGCCACGCCACGAACTGCCGGCTGATCGCGGTGCCGCCGACATGACCACGCCAGCCGTCGAGCACCAGCGCGCGCGCGTCGTCGAGCCCCAGCATCCGCAACGCCGCGGGATTGGCCGCGCGCGGCGTGCCGTCGGCCGCGAGGATCAGCACGCCGTCCTGCATGTCCGCGACCACGAGCCGGTTGATCTCGATCTGCGCACGCAGGTCGTAGCCGCGTTGGCGCGCGATGCGCTCCTGCACGATGAGCCGCGCCGCGAGCCGGTTCATGACGATGGCGATCGCGAAACTCGCTGCACCGAAGAGACCGGCGAGCACCATGGCCGACGACGGCTCTTCGTAGCGGAAGGTCCGCCACACGGTCTCGGCGAGGATCGCGAGCGAACAGATCGCCGCGAAGCCGATCGCCAGCAGCGCGGGGCTGAGGATCGCGGAGCCCGCGATCGGCAGCAGCATCAGCAACGCGAGGCCGCTGCGCGTGCCGCCGGACGCGCTCATCAGCAGCGTCAGCCCGATGACGTCGACCAGCAGCTGCGCGCCGAGCTGCAGGTAGAAGTGGCGCTGACGCGTGGCGGCCAGGTACCCGAAGGTCGCGGCGAGCACCGCGTAGGTCACGGCGGTGCGCATGAACAGCGCCGGGTCCTGCGTGCCGACCGAGATGCGCTCGCCGCCGTAGACCGACGCGCCGAGCAGCACCGCGGCGATCATCAGCCGCGTCACACAGAAGTAGCGCAGCGAGGTCCAGAACGACGGCCCCGGATCGATCAGCGTGCGACGCGGGATCATCGCGGGACGCGCGAGCCGACCAGCACGCGCGCGGTCACGCGCGCGAGCGATCGGTGGATGCGGCCAATGCGGCCGCGCGATGCGCTTCGCTGCAATACAGCCGACCGTCGGGCAGCGTCACGGCCTGACCGATCGGCACGTGCACACCGCACCAGGAGCACTGACGGATGGGTTCGGAGGCGGCGACCGCGGTCGGTGAAGCGGCGGTCGATGCGAACGCGCCGCCTTCGTCGCCCCGCTTGCGGTTGCCGCCGAGCACGCGCACCGCGAGCCAGACGACGAACGCGAGGAAGACGAAGAACAGGATGCGCGGCATGGGGCGGCGTCAGACGCGGTGAAGGATGACTTCGAGGACGAAGCGGCTGCCGGCGTAGGCGAGGAACAGCATGGCGAAGCCGCTCAACGTCCACGACAGCGCGAGTCGACCGCGCCAGCCACGCAGGGCCCGGCCGATCAGCAATGCGCCGAACACGACCCACGCGATCAGCGAGAACGCGGTCTTGTGATCGAAGCGCATCGGCTGGCCGAACAGCGCTTCCGAGAAGAACATGCCGCTCAGCACGGTCAGCGTCAGCAACGCGAAGCCGACGCCGATCAGGCGGAACAGGATGCGCTCCATCGTCAGCAACGGCGGCAGCGGCGCCAGCATCGTCGTCGACACGCTGTCGCCGCCGGTCCCGCCCGACCCGCCCTCATCGACCGGCGGCCGACCGCGCATGCGATGCAGCCAGCGATCGAGCGACGCCATGAAGACCGCGTGCACGGCCGCGATGGTCAGCAGCCCGTACGCCGCGAGCGCGACCGCGATGTGCACCGGCAGCCATGGGCTGTACGTCCCCCCGTCGACGCCGCTCAGCCGGCCGAGCGCGAAGCTGCCGGGAAAGAACAGGGGCAGCACCGCGCACGCCGCGGCGAGCGGCAGGATGACGAGCCACACGCTCACCAGCGGCACCACGAAGCTCTCGAACCAGAACAGCGCGACCACCAGCCACATCGTCGCCGACAACGCGAGCGCGAAGCCGAAGCGCCACGTGCCGTCGTCGAGCGCCGCGTCGCGCAGCAGCACCGCGTGCAACGCCCACGCGACGACGATCGCGGTGCGCGTGACAGCGCTGAGCCGGTACGGCTGACGCGGCGTATCGAAGCTCGCGGTGGCGTCGGCGCGGGAGCCGCGGCGAGCGGCACGCCAGATCGCGATGGCGATGGCGAAATAGCCGGCGACGACGAGGGCGTGGAGTAAAATCGGCATCGATCGAGTTTAGCCGATGGCCCTTCATCAGCCCTCGTTTCGAGGCGACGTTGTGGCTGTTCTTCCACGGTCTCGTCGCCCTTCGCATCCGCTCCGCACGACATTTCCAACACCATCGCCATGCTCGAGAACCTCTCCCAACGACTGGCCCGCGTCGTCAAGACGATGCGCGGCGAGGCGCGCCTGACCGAAGCCAACACGCAGGAGATGCTGCGCGAGGTCCGCGTCGCGTTGCTCGAGGCCGACGTGGCGTTGCCGGTGGTCCGCGAGTTCATCGCGCGGGTCAAGGAGAAGGCGCTCGGCGAGGACGTCGTCGGCAGCCTGTCGCCGGGCCAGGCGCTGGTCGGCGTGGTGCAAAGGGAATTGACGGCGATCATCGGCGGCGACCTCGGACCCAACGCGTCGGCGCTCGACCTCGCGGTCACGCCGCCCGCGATCATCCTGATGGCCGGCCTGCAGGGCGCCGGCAAGACGACGACCGTCGGCAAGCTCGGGCGCTATCTCAAGGAACAGCAGAAGAAGAAGGTGCTGGTCGTCTCGGCCGACGTCTATCGACCGGCCGCCATCGAACAGCTCAAGGCCGTCGCGTCGCAAGTGAGCATCGACTTCTTTCCGTCGAGCGCAGCGGATCAGCCGCTCGCCATCGTCATGGCCGCCGAGGACTGGGCCCGCAAGCATTACCACGACGTGCTGATCGTCGACACCGCGGGCCGCCTCGCGATCGACGAGGCGATGATGAGCGAGATCAAGTCGCTGCACGCCGCGCTGAAGCCGGCCGAGACGCTGTTCGTCGTCGACGCGATGGCCGGCCAGGACGCGATCAACACGGCGACGGCCTTCGGCGAAGCGTTGCCGCTGACCGGTATCGTGCTGACCAAGCTCGACGGCGATGCGCGTGGCGGTGCGGCGCTGTCGGTGCGTCACGTCACCGGCAAGCCGGTCAAGTTCGTCGGCGTCGGCGAGAAGCTCAACGCGCTCGAGGTCTTCCATCCCGAACGCATGGCGAGCCGCATCCTCGGCATGGGCGACATCGTCGCGCTGGTCGAGGAGGCGCAGCGCGGCGTCGACATGGCCGAGGCCGAAAAGCTCGCGAAGAAGGTCAAGTCGGGCGCGCGCTTCGACCTCGAGGACTTCAAGAGCCAGCTGCAGCAGATGAACAAGATGGGCGGCCTCGGCGGCCTGCTCGACAAGCTGCCGGCGCAGTTCCAGGCCGCGGCCGGCAAGGCCGACATGGGGAAGGCCGAACGCGACGTCAAGCGGATGGAAGGCATCATCAACTCGATGACACCGGGCGAACGGGCCAAGCCGGAACTCATCAAGGCGAGCCGCAAGCGACGCATCGCGACCGGCGCCGGCGTGCAGGTGCAGGAGGTCAATCGACTGCTCAAGCAGTTCGATCAGATGCAGGGCGTGATGAAGACCATGCAGAAGGGCGGCATGGCCAAGATGCTGCGCGGCATGAAGGGAATAATGCCGGGGATGTGAACGGGCCCCGTGGTCGTGGTCTGGCGTTCTACGCCGCCATCAGGGTCGAGTCGCCGAGTTTCCGCCACGGACGATCACGAAGTCGCACGACGAGGTCGGCTGCCGGCATCGGTCGCGCGAACAGGAAGCCCTGGAACTCGTCGCAGCCGAGATCGAACAGGACGCGACGCTGCTCCTCGGTTTCCACGCCTTCGGCCACGACGTCGAGCCGCAGCGTATGCGACATCTGGACGACGGCCGCCACGATGGCGCGGGCGTCGGCGCTCTGTACCAGATCGGCGATGAAGCTGCGGTCGATCTTGAGCTGGCGCACCGGCATTCGCCGCAATTGCGCCAGGCTCGAATAGCCGGTGCCGAAGTCGTCGATCGCGATCAGGATGCCCGCAGCGCCGAGCCGCTCGAAGATCGCCGTACTCGCCGCGGCATCGCGCATGGCGCCGGACTCGGTCACTTCGCAGGTGAGCAGCGCCGCGTCCACGTCGTACGCGCGCAGCGTCGCGATGATCTCGTCGGCGAGTCCCGGACGACGCAACTGCCACGGCGACACGTTGATCGCGACCGGCACGCGCAACCCTTCGTCCGACCAGGCGCGCATCTGCCGCGCCGCCTCATCGATGACCCAGCCGCCGAGGGCATCGATGAGGCCGTATTGCTCGGCGAGCGGGATGAACACCGCCGGGCTGATCAGGCCGTGAAGCGGATGGTGCCAGCGCAGCAGCGCCTCGACCCCGGCCAGCATGGCGTCGCGGGCATACACCTTCGGCTGATAGTGCAACGCCAGTTCGCCGTTGCCGATCGCTTGCCGGAGGTCGGCGAGCCAGCGATTGCGCGATCGCGCCGCCTCGTCCATCGCCATCTCGAAGAAACGGAAGCCGTTGCCGCCGTCGCGCTGCGCGCTGCGCAGGGCGATATCGGCGTTGCTCACGAGCTCCGCCCGTCCGCCGTCCTGTGGAAACAACGTGATCCCGACCGACGCCGTGCAGGCGATGGCAGGGTCGCGCAGCCGGGTCGCGAAGCGCTCGACGATCTGCATCGCGGCCGCCGCGGCGTCGCCGCTTTCGACGATGACCAGAAACCGGTCGAAGCCGATGCTGGCGACCGTATCCTCGTTGCGGGCGGCACCGCACAGCGCTTCAGCGGCGGCTCGCAGCAGCAGCGCGCCCTGCCCGTCGGCTTGCAGACCGACGGTCGCGAAATGGTCGAGGTTCACCGCCAGGACGGCGAGCGATCCGCCCGACCGCTCGCAACGCGCGACCGCCTGGTGCAGGCGGTCATCGAAGACGAGCCGGTTCGGCAGTCCCGTGACCGGATCGTTGAACGTGACGAATTCCAGTTCTTCGCGGACCAGCGCGAGCGATCCGTGGATCTGCTTCGCGCGGAAGTCGGCGCGCCGCTCGAGGACGACGACGACGAAGATCAGGGACAGGCCGAGGATCGACGCGAAGCTGACCGCCTTGCCGAGGCCGTCGACGCTCAGACCCGCACGCGTGACGCAGACCGATCCGTTGGCGAACGACGTGGACGCCATCGCCAGGTAGTGCATCGCGGCCAGCGAAATGCCGAAGACCAGCGCCGCGAGCAGTTGCCGCCGGATGCGGGCGCCGCCGTCCAGGCCACGCAGGCGGTTGAACAGCACCAGCGTCGTGGTGGCTCCGACCGTGGCGGCCAGCGCGGCGGCGACGACCCACGAAGGATTGGTCGTCGGCGCCGGTGCGACGAGCATCGCGCGCATGCCGATGAAGTGCATGCCGGTCGCCCCGATGCCGCCCACCAGGCCGCACACGACGAACCCCAATGGCGCGATCGCTTCACGGCTGGCCGCCAGCAGCACGAGCGCCGAGACGACGACCGCCGCGAGCCACGAGATCGCCGTCATGCCTTCGCCGTACAGGGCGGGGAATGGATAGGTCACCGCGGACATGCCGACGAAGTGCATCGACCATATGCCGCTGCCCATCGCGATGGAGCCCGCGATCAGCCACAGACGGAACGAGACGCGGTCCGGCGCGCCGTGCAGACGCCCGGCCAGCTCCAGCGCGAGATAGGTCGCCAGCACCGCGATGAACACCGACGCGGCGACCGTCAGCGGCTCGTTGAGGATCGTCGCGAAGTAGGGCTGGACCGAAGCGAAGATCATCGCGACTCGCGGTCGCGCGATCCGGCGTGGCCGGCACTTCGCAGGCCGCCGTCGGCGACGTCCGCGAGCGCTGCGGCGACGGCATGCGGAAACGATGCGACGGATCGACGTGCGCCCTCGCCGACACGAAGCGCAGGGCGCATCGCGAGCGTGGGGATTGGGGTGCTGCCGGGAAGTGGGGCTTTCATGGAGCGAGTCGCCTCACTCCTTTTCGGCAGCCCCGATCGATCCTTGAGGCCATCGATCGGCGCAGCGCCGCGGACAAACGTCACGTCCGACCCGCAGGTAGAGGGGTCAGGCGAACAGGGCAGCCAGCGCGTCGCCCGGGTCGGGCGCGCGCATGAAGGTCTCGCCGATCAGGAACGCGCCGACGCCCGCGCCGCGCAGGCGTGCGACATCGTCGCGCGTCGCGATGCCCGACTCGGTCACGAGCACGACATCCGGCGGCACGTGAAGCACGAGGTCCAGCGTGGTCTCGACGCGCGTCTCGAAGGTCCGCAGGTCGCGGTTGTTGATGCCGATCGCCATGCGGTCGGGGTCGAGCGTCATCGCGCGTGCTCGATCGAGTTCGGCGGCGTCGTGGACCTCGATCAGCACGTCGAGCCCGACCCGCAACGCCTCGTCGGCGAGCGCATGCAGCTGCGAAACGTCGAGCGCCGCCACGATCAGCAGGATGCAGTCGGCGCCGATCGCGCGCGCCTCGACGACCTGGTACGGATCGATCGTGAAGTCCTTGCGCAGGACCGGCAACGCGCACGCGGCCCGCGCCGCGACGAGCGCCTCGATCGATCCCTGGAAGTACTGCACGTCGGTCAGCACCGACAGGCACGCGGCGCCGCCCCGTTCGTACGATCGCGCGATCGCGGACGGATCGAAATCGGCGCGCAGCAAGCCCTTCGAGGGCGATGCCTTCTTGACCTCGGCGATGACGGCGGGTCGGGCGTCCGCGATGGTCCCCTTCAGCGCCGCGACGAAGCCGCGCGCCGGATCGGCGTCGCGGGCGCGGGCTTCGAGGGTCGACAGCGACACGACCCGCGAAGCGATGGCGACCTCGTCGGCTTTGGTCGCGAGGATGCGGCGGAGAACATCGGACCGGTCGCTCGAAGACATGTTCAGAACGCCCGCGTGGCCGCGACGAACGCGTCGAGCCTGGCCCTGGCGGCGCCACTCGCGATCACTTCGCGGGCGCGCGCGATGCCGGCCTCGATCGACGGACAGACATCGGCCGCGTACAGCGCGAGCCCCGCGTTGAGCACGACGATCTCGCGCGGCGTGCCGTCGACGTCGGCCAGCGCCTCGTCGATCATCTCCTTCGACTCTTGCGCGTTCGTGACCTTCAATCCGCGATTCGATTTCATCGCGAGGCCGTAGTCCTCGGGATGGATCTCGTACTCGCGGACCGCGCCGTCCTTCAACTCGCCGACCAGCGTCGCGGCGCCGAGCGACGCCTCGTCCATGCCGTCCTTGCCGTAGACCACCAGCGCATGCTTCGCGCCGAGTCGCTGCAGCACGCGGATCTGGATGCCGACGAGGTCGGGATGGAACACGCCCATCAACTGATGCACGGCGCCGGCCGGGTTGGTGAGCGGCCCGAGGATGTTGAAGATGGTGCGCACGCCGAGCTCGCGACGCACGGCGCCGACGTTCTTCATCGCGCTGTGATGATTGGGCGCGAACATGAAGCCGATGCCCGTCCGCTCGATGCACGCACCGACCTGCTCTGGACCGAGCATGACGTTGGCGCCGAGCGCTTCGAGGACGTCGGCGCTGCCCGAACTCGACGACACGCTGCGGTTGCCGTGCTTGGCCACGCGCGCGCCGCCCGCGGCCGCGACGAACATCGCGGCGGTCGAGATGTTGAACGTATGCGCGCCGTCGCCACCGGTGCCGCAGAGGTCGATGAGGCCGCTCTTGTCGGCGACGTCGACCGGCGTCGCGAACTCGCGCATGACCTGCGCCGCGGCGGCGATCTCGCCGACGGTCTCCTTCTTGACGCGCAGGCCGAGCAGCAACGCCGACGCGATCGACGGCGACAGCTCGCCGCGCATCAGCATCCGCATCAACGACAGCATCTCGTCGTGGAAGATCTCGCGGTGCTCGATGCAGCGGGTCAGCGCTTCGGTGGGGGTGATGGCCATGTCTGGTTGTCGTGGTCGATGCGTACCGGGTACGGGCGTCGCGATCGACGCGATCGCACCGCCGTCGAGCGACGGCGCCCGACGATCAGTGCGTGAGAAAGTTCTCCAGCAGGCGATGTCCGTGCTCGGTGAGGATGGACTCGGGATGGAACTGCACGCCTTCGATGGCATGGGTCTTGTGGCGCACGCCCATGATCTCGCCGTCGTCGGTCCAGGCCGTGACTTCGAGACAGTCCGGGAGCGTGCCGCGCTCGATGGCCAGCGAGTGATAACGCGTCACCGCGAACGGTGACGGCACCGACGCGAAGACGCCGCGGTCCAGATGCGTGACGGCGTCGGTCTTGCCGTGCATGACGCGCGCGGCACGGACCACGTGGCCTCCGAACGCTTCGCCGATGGCCTGGTGGCCGAGGCACACGCCGAGGATCGGCACGCGCCCGGCGAAGTGCTTCAGGACCGACACGCAGACACCCGCATCCGCGGGCGCGCCCGGCCCGGGCGACAGACAGATGCGATGCGCGCCGATCGCCTCGATTTCGTCGACGGTCACCAGGTCGTTGCGCACCACGCGCACCTCTTCGCCCAGCTCGCCGAAATACTGCACGAGGTTGTAGGTGAAGCTGTCGTAGTTGTCGATCATCAGGAGCATGGGGCAGGCGATCCGGTTCGCTGGCGCGGGGCGTGATTGTCGCAGAGTGGTTTCCGCATTGCAGAGGCCGAAACGCGATCGCGCGTCTGCGCGTCGTATCGGTCGCGCCCAGCGGAGAACTCGCGGGCGTGCGCCAGCCGGATCGGCATCGACGCGTGCCGTTCGCCTCCGCGGGCACGCCGTCGCGCGCATGCGTCCGCAGGCGTGCGTCTTCGACCGCCCAGGCGCGACGGAGGGCTTCGCCCGACGTCGCTTCGATCAGCGAGCGTAGTGCTGCCTGACGACGTCGATCACGCGGTCGATTCGCGCGCGATCGACATCGAGATGGGTGACGAAACGCGTGTGGGCGCCGAGGCTCGCGGTGATCCCGGCTTCGCGCAGATGCCCGGCCAGACCAGCGACATCCGTCGGCCGCAGATCGACGAACACCATGTTCGTGTAAGGACCGCGGACCGTCATGCGGTCGATGGCGCGCAGGCCTTCGGCCAGATGCGCCGCATTGGCGTGATCGTCGGCCAGTCGATCCACGTGATGGTCGAGCGCGTACAGGCCCGCGGCCGCGAGGAGACCCGCCTGGCGCAGGCCGCCACCCAGCATCTTCCGCCAGCGATGCGCGTCGTCGATGAAGGCCTGCGGCCCGCACAGCACCGAGCCCACCGGTGTCCCGAGGCCTTTCGACAGGCAGATCGACACGGTCTCGAACGGCGCGCAGATCGTTTCGAGCGACAGGCCGGTCGCCACGACGGCATTGAACACGCGGGCGCCGTCGAGATGCATGCCGAGTCCGGCTTCGCGCGCGAAGGCCGCGACCTCTTCGACATAGCGCTGCGGCAACACCTGACCGGAGATGGTGTTCTCCAGCGCCACGAGCTTCGTGCGGGCAAAGTGCGCATCGGCCGGCTTGACCGCGGCCCGCAGCTTCTCGAGCGGGATCGTGCCGTCGGGCGCGTTCTCGATCGGCTGCGGCTGGATGCTGCCCAGCACCGCGGCGCCGCCGCCTTCGTACTTGTAGGTGTGCGCGTTCTGGCCGACGAGGTATTCGTCGCCGCGCGAGCAATGCGCCATCAGTGCGGCGAGGTTGCTCTGCGTGCCGGACGGCATGAAGAGCCCGGCCTCCATGCCGGCCATCCCGGCCAGCCGCTCCTGCAGGCGATTGACGGTCGGGTCGTCGCCGTAGACGTCGTCGCCCACGTCGGCCTCGGCCATCGCCGCTCGCATGCCCGCCGTCGGCCGCGTGACCGTGTCGCTGCGCAGGTCGATCGTGTTCACGCCAGCTTGCCGTGGCAATTCTTGTACTTCTTGCCGCTGCCGCACGGGCAGGGATCGTTGCGTCCAAGCTTGTCGTTGAAGCGCTGCACCTGCTGCACTTTCACGGGCTGTCCGCGTGGCTCGCCACGTCGCTGCAGCGTACCGACCGGCTCCGTCGATTCGAGAGCCACCTCTTCCGGATCGGCCACCGTCGCCAGCGCCTCGTCGAACTCGGCATGCTGATAGCGCACGTTCTCCAGCGCCGGCGCGCTGCTCGCCAGTTGCGCGTTGAGTTGCTCCTCGGCCTGCACGATCTGGTCCTGCGTCTGCACGCGGACCGTCATGATGAAGCGCGTGACCTCGTTGCCGATCGCGTCGAGCAGCGCCGAGAACAGCTCGAACGCCTCGCGCTTGTATTCCTGCTTGGGGTTCTTCTGCGCATAGCCGCGCAGGTGGATGCCCTGGCGCAGATGATCGAGCGCTGCAAGATGTTCGCGCCAGTGCGTGTCGAGGCTCTGCAGCATGATCGACCGCTCGAAGCCGCCGAACGGCTCCTTGCCGGCGATGGCGATCTTGGCGTCGTACGACGCGTCGGCCGCCTTCAGCACGCGCTCGACGATGTCGGCGTCGGTCAACGTCTGCTCGGTCTCCAGCAGCGTGCCGAGCGGCACCTCGAGCTGCCATTCCGAGGCCAGCGTGCGCTCGAGACCCGGGATGTCCCACTGTTCCTCGATGGCGCCTTCCGGCACGAAGTTGCGGACGACGGCGGTGAACACGCCCTGCCGCAGCGACGCGATGGTCTCGGAGATGTCGCGCGCCTCGAGCAGCTCGTTGCGCTGCTGATAGATGACCTTCCGCTGATCGTTGGCGACGTCGTCGTATTCGAGGAGCTGCTTGCGGATGTCGAAGTTGCGCGCCTCGACCTTGCGTTGCGCCGTCTCGATGGAGCGCATCACGATGCCGGCCTCGATCGGCTCGCCTTCCGGCATCTTCAGCCGCTCCATGATCGCGCGCACGCGGTCGCCGGCGAAGATGCGCAGCAGCGGATCGTCGAGCGACAGATAGAAGCGCGACGACCCCGGGTCGCCCTGCCGACCGCTACGGCCGCGCAACTGGTTGTCGACGCGTCGCGACTCGTGACGCTCGGTGCCGATGATGTGCAGCCCGCCCGCCGCCACGACCTGGTCGTGCAAGCCCTGCCACGAGCTGGTCAGCTGCTCGACGCCGTTCGCCTTCTCGTCGTCGCTCTTGCTCTCGTCGGCCTTGAGGAACTCGACCTGCTTCTCGACGTTGCCGCCCAGCACGATGTCCGTGCCGCGACCCGCCATGTTAGTGGCGATGGTGACCGCGCCGGGCTTGCCCGCCTGCACGATGATCTCGGCCTCGCGCGCGTGCTGCTTGGCGTTGAGCACCTCGTGGGGAAATTTCTTCTTCTTCAGCAGGCCGCTGATGAGCTCCGAGTTCTCGATGGACGTGGTGCCGACCAGCACCGGCTGCCCGCGCTGGCGGCAGTCCTCGATGTCCATGATGATGGCGTTGTACTTCTCCATCGCGCTCTTGTAGACCTGGTCGAGCTTGTCCGCGCGCTTCGACAGCTTGTTGGGCGGAACGACGACGGTCTCCAGGTTGTAGATCTCCTGGAACTCGTAGGCCTCGGTGTCCGCCGTGCCGGTCATGCCGGCGAGCTTGCCGTACATGCGGAAGTAGTTCTGGAACGTGATCGACGCGAGCGTCTGGTTCTCGTTCTGGATCTTCACGCTCTCCTTGGCCTCGACGGCCTGATGCAGGCCATCGGACCAGCGGCGGCCCACCATCAGGCGCCCGGTGAACTCGTCGACGATGACGACTTCGCCCTTACCGTCACCGGGCTGGACCACGTAGTGCTGGTCCTTGTGGAACAGGTTGTGCGCGCGCAGCGCCGCCATCAGGTGGTGGACCAGCAGGATGTTGGCGGGGTCGTACAGCGACGCGCCCGCGGGCAGCATCCCCATGTCCTCGAGGATCTTCTCGGCCTTCTCGTGACCGGCCTCGGACAGCTGGATCTGGTGGCCCTTCTCGTCGACCCAGAAGTCGCCTTCGGGCTCCGGCTCGTTCGGCTTGGCCTCTTCCTTCATGCGGTCGAGCAGCGGTGGCACGCTGTTCAGTCGCACGTAGAGCTCGGTGTGATCCTCCGCCTGCCCGCTGATGATCAGCGGCGTGCGCGCCTCGTCGATCAGGATCGAGTCCACCTCGTCGACGATGGCGTAGGCCAGTCCACGCTGCACGCGCTCGCCGGTCTCGTAGACCATGTTGTCGCGCAGGTAGTCGAAGCCGAACTCGTTGTTGGTGCCGTACGTGATGTCCGCGGCGTAGGCCTGCTGCTTCAGGTCGTGCGCCATCTGCGACAGGTTGACGCCGACCGACAGCCCCAGATAGTTGTAGAGCCGTCCCATCCACTCGGCGTCGCGCTGGGCGAGATAGTCGTTGACCGTGATCAGGTGGACGCCCTGGCCGGTCAGTGCGTTGAGATACACCGGCAGCGTGCCGGTCAGCGTCTTGCCCTCGCCGGTCCGCATCTCGGCGATCTTGCCTTCGTGCAGCGCGAGGCCGCCGATCAGTTGCACGTCGAAGTGGCGCATGCCGAGCGCGCGCTTCGACGCCTCGCGGACCGTGGCGAACGCTTCCGGCAACAGGTCGTCGAGCGATTCACCCGCGGCGTGGCGCGCTTTCAGCTTTGCTGTCTGATCCTTCAGCGCCTCGTCGGACAGCGCCACCATCGCCGGTTCGAGCGCGTTGATGTCGACCACCGAACGCCGGTATTGCTTCAACAATCGCTCGTTGCGACTGCCGAAGACTTTCTTCAGGACACCTGTCAGCATGGGGAGGAAGCAGTGACGCTATGACGTGCGCGAAAGCGCGGGACGGTGCTAGGGACGATGAGCGCTCGATGACCCGACCGGGTATCGAAGCAATCGCATGGACTCGTGCGCAGCGACGGGAGAGAAGACCGCCGGTCGTGGAAAGCCAGCGGACGCCGTCGGCGAAAGGCGGCGATTTTAACATGCGGCCCTGTTGCGGCCCTCCCGCATCCCTGTTGCAACCTCGTCGCCACCCGCTTCCCGCCGACCCCCTCTCACCGCGCACGAGGTGTCGAGATGGCGGCCGGGACGCGACATTCAAGCGGCGTCCGGCACGACCGGCTCGATCAGCGCGTCGAGACGGCCATGGGCGGAGGGCCGCGCGTGCCGGCCTGGAGGAACTTGTCGGGGTTCTGCGGCACGTCCTTGACGTGCACCTCGAAGTGGAGATGAGCGCCGGTCGCGCGCCCGGTCGATCCCACGTCCGCGATGTGCTGGTTGCGCTTGACGACGTCGCCGACCCGCACGTAGACCTTCGACGCATGCGCGTACAGCGTGACGATGTCGTTGCCGTGATCGATCTCGACCATGTTGCCGAAATCGTGGTGCCACTCGGACGCGATCACCACACCGCCCGCCGCAGCGACGATCGGCGTGCCGACCGGCGCCACGAAATCGATGCCCTGATGGACCGCGGTCGATCCGGTGAACGGATCGATGCGCGCGCCGAAACCGGACGAGTTGTACGCCACGTCGACCGGCTGGATCGTCGGCATCATCTTGCTTTTCAGCGTCGCGCCGATCAGCTCGGTCTCGATGGCGTCGAGGTAGGCCTTGCGATGATCGACATCGAGCGAGGTCTTGTCGAGCTGCGACTTGATCTCGGCCATCGTCGGCAGGCGCGCATCGACCGGCGCGAGACCGCCCCGCGCCGGAACCGCATTGAAATCGAACTCCTGCGGATCGATCCCGGCCAGGCCGGACACGCGGCCGCCGAGCGCATCGAGCCGCATCAACTGCGCCTGCATCTCGCCCAGCTTGACGGCCATCGCGTTGAGGTTTTCGCGGTCGATGCGATCTTTCGTCGCCTGCGCGCCGCTGGGCCCGCGGTCGAGCAGATCGCGGACCAGGGGCGCCTGCGAGTGACCCGCATAGCGCACGAACAGGACGGCGATGCCGACCGCGAGCAGCGCGATGGACACGAACAGCGCGACCGCGACGAGCAGGATGCGTTGGTTGCTGAGCGTCAACGTACGGGCCTGGGCCAGACGTCGATGCAATAGAATGATCTGCACGTGACAACTCCAAGTGCCGCGACGTGCCCGTGATCAAAGCGCCATCGATGAAACCGGGCCGGCGCCGCGATGCGGCATCGGCCATCGACTTCCTGCGCCGTCACGAAGGCGCGGCCGCGATGTTGCCGGCCGCCGAGCGTTTGGTACGACTGCGGCAAGACCTGCTTGCCCTGATGCCTGCGCCCCTCAGAGGCGTATGCGACGTATCCGGTTTCGACGAGGAGACCGTGAATCTGCGGGTGTCCTCGGCGAGCGCCGCGGCCAAGCTGCGTCAGACCTTGCCGCGGCTGCGGGACGGCCTGCTCGACCGGGGATGGAAGGTTAACGCAATTCGGGTACGCGTTCAACCACGCATTTCCATCGAAGAATCAAGGGCTTGGCATTCGCCACAAGGCGCGGACATGTCCGCTGCCGGCGTTGCGGCGTTCGCGGCGCTGGACGGGGATCTCGACACGGCGGAGTCGCCGCTGAAGGCCGCGGTGGCCCGGCTGCTGCGCCGTCGCCGGGACACGACACGCGGCTGAGCAGGCCGCGACCGCACCCCGAATCACGCCTCGACCACGCCCCGAATCAAGCCAGTTCGGGCTCGCTGACGAGTCCGAACGTGAAGGCCTTCGGCGCCGCGTCCTCGTCGGCGAACGTGACGATCTCGAACGCACTGGCGTCGGCGAGCAATTGCCGCAACAGGCGGTTGTTCATCGCGTGACCCGAGCCGTGCGCGCTGTAGGCGGCGATGATCGGGTGACCGGCGATGTACAGGTCGCCGATGGCGTCGAGGATCTTGTGCTTGACGAACTCGGCCGAGTCGCGCAGCCCTTCGCCGTTCAGCACGCGATACTCGTCCATCACGATCGTGTTGTCGAAGCTGCCGCCCCGTGCGAGCCCCATCGAACGCAACATCTCGGCCTGATGCATGAAGCCGAAGGTCCGCGCGCGCGCGATGTCCTTGACGTACGACGTCTTTGCGAAGTCCACGCGGTGCCGCTGGCCGGTCGCGTCGATGGCCGGATGCTTGAAGTCGATCGAGAAGTCGAGCTTGAAGCCGAAGTGCGGTTCGAGCTTCACCCACGCGTCCTTGCCCGGCCCGAGCGCATCGGCGACGCGCACTTCGACGGTCTTCCGGACCTGGATGAACTTGCGGGCGCGCTCCTGCTCCTCGATGCCGACCGACTGCAGCAGGAACACGAACGAACTCGCGCTGCCGTCCATGATCGGGATCTCTTCGGCCGTCACGTCGACGTAGAGGTTGTCGATGCCGAGGCCGGCGCAAGCCGACATCAGGTGCTCGATGGTGGACACCTTGGCCGTGCCGACCTGGAGCGTCGACGCGAGTCGCGTGTCGCCGATGGTCAGCGGATCCGCGGGAAGGTCGACCGGGGGATCGAGGTCGACGCGTCGGAAGACGATCCCGGTATCCGGCGGCGCGGGTCGCATCGTGAGGACGACGCGGGTGCCCGAATGCACGCCGATGCCGGTGGTCTTCACGATTTCCTGGATGGTCCGTTGCCTCAACATGCCTCTCTCCACCGGGATCACAGCGCCCGGAGCCGCGGGATTATAGGAACTTACTGCCGTGCCACGTAGGCTTTAAGTGTTGCGCGTTGTAATTGACGCGCGGCCAGGCAGATGCCGATCTCCTCGTCCGCCTGGGCGTAGGTGCGCGCGCCGCCGGAGGATTTTTGTGCGCGGTCTGCGAAGGTGGACTCGTATTCGGCCCTGGCGTTCGCATCGCAGAGACGTCCGCCGATGCGTGGCAGACCACCCCCGGCGTGCTCGGGCAGCTTCTTCAGGACCGCGTCGATATGGCCGTGAAGGTAGTGGACCGCCTGGACGGCCGCCAGCTCATCGTCGCGCGCGCCCTGCTGCATCGCGCCGAGGCCATCGCGGGGGTCGCTCCGATCGGCGAACAGCGCGTCGTACGAAACCTCCGCCAGCGCCGGGTCGCGGAACGAGCCGAGCATGGTGACGAGCGTCTGATGGTCGCCGCCGCTGGTGCGGGGGAGCGCGTCGAGCGCCACGTCCAGCAACTCGCGCCCCGAGGGGCCCTGCGCGGCGCGCGCCGCGCTGACCATCACGCCGCGTGCGCCCGGCGGCAACGGCTGCCGGCCACCGATCCAGTCGCGGGCGAGCTTCGCGGCTTCGCGCTGCAGACCCGCATCCTGGCCCGCGTCGGCCACGTACGGCACCAGCACGTCACGCAGGATCTGGTCGCCGTCGCGGTCCGTCGACCTGGCGGTCCAGCCCAGCAGGCGTGCCCTGGGGGCGAAATTCTTCTGCACGTAACGGGCATAGCCCTCCCGGTCGGCGGCTTCGTCGAGCCACGACGGCCGGACCTTGCCCGCCAGCCGCGTGGCGGCTTCGATGACCGTCGACTGCCGGTTGTTCGCGAAGCGTGCGGCAAATTCGAGCGCGAGGTCCGCCGGCCACTCGCCGCTGCCGACCAGGATGCCGGCATCGTCGAGCGCCGGAATCGCTTCCGAAGGCAGCAGCGGCGTGCGGATCAACTGCTGATCGAGCTCCGGCGCCAGCGCCGACACGAAGTAGCCGCTGCCGCCGCGGTTGGGCAGCACCCACGCCGGGCAGCTCTCGCCGGACGGCAACTGCACGACGCTGCGCGCGTCCTGAATGATCGTGCAAAACTCGCTGAAGTCGCCGCCGCGGCCGAACTGGAAGCACGCCGGGAAGGTCCAGCGCTGATTGAACGCGGGGTCGCCGATCGGTCGCGACGGCACGTAGCGCGACTGGTTGACCACCAGCTTCGGCGGGCTCTTGCCGTCGAGGCCGCAGTCGAGCGCGACGGCCAGTCGCGGCACGCCGGGCTGTTCGATGAAGTTCTTCATGCCCGCGATCACGACCGCGTTCTCGGGACCCGCTTCGGTCGCCATCGCCGCAAAGAAGTCCTCGGCGCGCGCGCTGCCCTGCGCGTGCTCGGACAGATAGCGTCGCACGCCGTTGCGGAAGCGCTCCTCGCCGATCGCGGTCTCGACCATCACCAGCACCGACGCGCCCTTCTGATAGGTGATGGTGTCGAACGCGTTGCTGAGGTCGTCCGGCGTGTTGATGGGCTGGCGGACCGCGCGCGTCGTCGCGAGACGGTCGACCTGGATCGCCTCATCGCGACGCGCGTCCGCGGACAGCTTCGTCTGCCAGACCGGGAAGGCGCGCTCGACGACCTTCGCGCTCATCCACGTCGCGAACGATTCGTTGAGCCACGTATCGTTCCACCACGCCATCGTCACGAGATCGCCGAACCACTGGTGCGCCATCTCGTGCGCGGCGACGCCGGCCCAACCGCGCCTGAAGCGTTCGCTCTCCTGGTCGGGCCGCGCGACCATCAGCGACATCTGGTAGGTGATGAGACCCACGTTCTCCATCGCGCCGAAGCCGACGGTGATGGGGATCGCGACGGAGTCCAGCTTGGGAAACGGATACGGCTGGCCGAAGTAGTCCTCCAGCGTCTCGAGGATCTTCGGCGTCGCGTCCCTGGTCCACTGGACGTCGCCGGCCCGGCCCTTCGGCACGATGTAGCGCAGCGGCGTGCCCTTCTTGCCGGCGCGGCCGCCGTCGACGATGTCGAACGGGCCGACCGCGAACGCGATCAGGTAGCTCGGCAGGGGTGGCGTGGGTGCGAAGCGGACGCGCTTCATCGGCATCGTGGGCGCGGGCGGCGGAGCGCCCTTCTTCGCTGGCGGCTCGGGGGCGGCGACCACGGGCTCTTCGCCGGTCGACGGCATGTTGGCCACGGCAACGTCGTTCGCGGGAACCACCAGCGACAGATGCCACGGCGTCTTCCAGCCCGGTTCGTCGAACGACGGAAACGCGCGACGCGCGTCGGTGTCCTCGAATTGCGTGAAGGCATACCACTGGTCGCCGTCCTGCTGCTTGAAGATGCCCGACGTGTCGAGGCGATCGATCGCGCCGTCGTAGTCGATCGTGATGACGATGCGGCCGGCGGGCAACGGGCTCGCGAACCTCAGCCCGACGAAGTCGTGACCGCCGGCGACCGTCTTCGCGACGAAGCTCTTGGTGCCAGCGACCACGGCGGCCGAACGGATGTCGAGCCGCGTCGCGTTCATCCAGAAGAAGTCGGTCGCCTTCGCGAGGTCCGCGTGCACGACGATGCGACCGCCGAAACGATCGGACGTGGGAACGATGGTGAGCTCGGCCTCGTACGCGAGCGGCGTCACGGCGTCGCCGAGACGCATCACCGGCGGCGTGGGCGGCGGCGGCGGCGCCTTCTTGCGCGGCGCGGCCTGCACCTGAACCATCAGCGACAGGGCGACCATGGCGACGAGGAGCCGCAGGACACGACACATCGCGTGGGTGAGGTTGTCGATGGGGGGCCTTGACGCAGGGCGAAGCAACGAACGGGATAAAGGAAGAGTTCGGGTCACGGTACCGATTTTACCCGCGTGGTGCGCTCGATGGGCCGAGGACGCCCGATTAGGGGACGACGGACCCTCACAACGGACCCCGAGGACGGACGACGAGGCCGAGCCTCGTCGTCCGCCATGCCGACCTCAGTCCGCCTGCTTGCGCAAGAAGGCCGGGATCTCGAGACGGTCCATGCCGCTCTCTTCGAGCGCCGTGACGCGCGCCGCCGCGTGCTCGCGCGTGCGCCATACGGCCGGCGCGTCGTACTGCTCGTAACCGCCGGCGCCCGTCGCGCCGGCCGGTTGCCCGATGGCCTGCGTGAAGCCGTTGTCCGTGCCGGTCTTCAGGAGATGCTGCACCCCGGGCTGCAGGTTGGGCAAGAGCTGCGGACGCTGCTTCTGGCGACCGAGGCCCGTGGCCACGACCGTGACGCGCAGGTTGTCGCCCATCGTGTCGTCGTAGACCGCGCCCATGATGACCGTCGCGTCTTCGGCGGCGAACGCGCTGATGGTCTCCATCACCGTGCGGGTCTCGCGCAGCTTGAGCGTGCGGCTCGCCGTGATGTTGACCAGCACGCCGCGCGCGCCCGAGAGGTCGACGCCTTCGAGCAGCGGGCTGGTGACGGCCTGTTCCGCGGCGAGCCGCGCGCGGTCGATGCCGGCCGCCATCGCGGTGCCCATCATCGCCTTGCCCTGCTCGCTCATCACCGTCTTGACGTCCTCGAAGTCGACGTTGATCAGGCCGTCGACCTTGATGATCTCGGCGATGCCGGCGACCGCGTTGTGCAGGACGTCGTCGGCGCACTTGAAGCACGCGTCCATCTCCGCGTCCTCGCCCATCACCTCTTCGAGCTTCTCGTTGAGCACGACGATCAGCGAGTCGACGTGCGTCGCGAGGCTTTCGAGTCCGTCCTCGGCCGTGCGCATCTTGCGACTGCCTTCGAAGCCGAACGGTTTCGAGACGACACCCACGGTGAGGATGCCGAGTTCCTTCGCGACCTGCGCCACGATCGGCGCCGCGCCGGTCCCGGTACCGCCGCCCATGCCTGCCGTGATGAACACCATGTGCGCGTCGCGCAAGGCGTCTGCGATGCGCTCGCGCGCCTCTTCGGCCGCGGCGCGTCCGGCCTCCGGCTTGGCTCCGGCACCCAACCCGGACTTGCCGAGCTGGATGACGTCCTCGGCCTTCGAGCGGGCGAGCGCCTGCGCGTCCGTGTTGGCGCAGATGAAGTCCACGCCCTTCACGCCGCGGTTGATCATGTGTTGCACGGCATTGCCGCCCGCACCGCCCACGCCGATCACCTTGATGACGGCACCCTGTGTTTCGTTTTCGAGCATTTCAAACGTCATGAAAACCTCCGTTGAGTCTTTCGATTCCACGATTCAGGAACCAGGACTTGGGATTCGGTCGCGCCGTATCCCAAATGCTTGTTCCGCTCCGTTGCCGCACTTGCACCGCGCACTGCATTTCTCCTTGTCACCCGGGCGAAGGCCGGGGCCCGATCTTCCAATCGTTGCTTTGTCAACAAAAATTGGGTCCCGGCCTGCGCGCGGGATGACATTCCTCGATTCGTGTCCTGCACTCAAAAATTCCCCACGAACCATTCCCGCATCCGCTGGAAGATGTCCTTCACCCCACCCCGATTCGACGACACCCGCCTGCCCCGTAACCGCTGCACCCGCGCTTCCTGCAGCAGCCCCATCGCCGTCGAGAAGCGCGGGCTGCGCACGACGTCCGACAGGTTGCCGTTGTAGTCGGGCACGCCGAGCCGCACCGGCTTCAGGAAGATGTCCTCGCCGAGTTCGACCATGCCGTCCATCAACGACGTGCCGCCGGTCAGGACGACACCGGACGACAGCAGCTCTTCGTAACCGGACTCGCGCACGACCTGCTGGACCAGCGAGAACAGTTCCTCGACCCGCGGCTCGATGACGGCGGCGAGCGCCTGTCGACCCAGCATCCGCGGACCGCGCTCGCCGATGCCGGGCACTTCGATCATGTCGTCCGCGTGTGCCAGCACCTGCTTGGCGGTGCCGTGCGAAACCTTGATGTCCTCGGCGTCCGCGGTCGGCGTGCGCAACGCCATCGCGATGTCGTTCGTGATCTGGTCGCCGGCGATCGGAATCACGGCCGTGTGGCGGATCGCGCCGCCGGTGAAGATCGCGATGTCGGTCGTGCCGCCGCCGATGTCGACCAGCACCACGCCCAGTTCCTTCTCGTCGTCGGTCAGCACCGCGAGGCTCGACGCGAGCGGCTGCAGGATCAGGTCCTGCACTTCGAGGCCGCAACGCCGCACGCACTTGACGATGTTCTGCGCGGCGCTGACGGCGCCGGTCACGATGTGCACCTTGACCTCGAGCCGCATGCCGCTCATGCCGAGCGGCTCGCGCACGTCTTCCTGGCCGTCGACGATGAACTCCTGGGTCAGCACGTGCAGCATCTGCTGGTCGCCCGGGATGCTGACGGCCTTCGCGGTCTCGATGACGCGCGCCACGTCGGTCGCCGTGACTTCCTTGTCCTTGATGGCGACCATGCCGCTGGAGTTGAAGCTCTTGATGTGGCTGCCCGCGATGCCGGTGTAGACGTCGCGGATCTTGCAGTCGGCCATCAGCTCGGCCTCTTCGAGCGCGCGCTGGATCGAGTTGACCGTGGTCTCGATGTTGACGACGACGCCCTTCTTCAGCCCCTTCGATTCGTGCTGGCCCATGCCGATCACGTCGAAGCGGCCGTCCGCCTGCAACTCGGCCACGACGGCCACGACCTTCGAGGTCCCGATGTCGAGCCCGACGATGAGGTCCTTGTTGTCCTTGGTCACGGGGTG
>CAZZWS010000044.1:11310-22554 GCA_964657795.1 Beijerinckiaceae bacterium | reverse complement strand
GGCTGCGGCACTAGGCGCGTCGTCATCGATCGAGTCGCGAAATCGTGCGGCGACACGGCGCGGTCGCAACCAACCCGACGACCAGCGGTCGACCATTCTTCGGTCGCGGGCCCGTCCGCAGACGTCGCTTTCGCCCTCCGTTCATTCATCAACTCATCGATCCAGATGGATACTTCGACGCCACTGACGGTCATTCCGGTCCCCGCGTTCAACGACAACTACATCTGGTTGATCTGTCGTGGCCGTGACGTCGTCGTGGTCGATCCGGGCGATGCGGCCCCGGTCGAGGTGGTCCTCGCCGATCGCGGGCTCACGCTGCGCGACATTCTACTCACGCACCATCATGCCGATCACGTCGGCGGCGTCCCTGCGCTGCTGGCCGCGAGACCCGGACAGACGATCCAGGTCCATGGACCGGGTGGCGACGGCATCCTGACCGTCACGCATCCCCTCGCCGAAGGGGATCGTTTCGCGATCGACGCGGTCGGCCTCGGCTTCGACGTGATCGACGTGCCCGGCCATACGCGCGGACACATCGCGTTGGTCGCACGAGACGCGGGCGCGGCCACGGACGATGCCACTCATCCACCGCTGCTGTTCTGCGGCGACACGCTGTTCGCGGCCGGCTGCGGCCGCTTGTTCGAAGGCACGGCGGCGCAGATGCACGCATCGCTCGTCAAGCTCGCGGCCCTGCCGTCGCGGACCGCGGTCTATTGCGCGCACGAATACACGCTGTCCAACCTGCGCTTCGCCCTCGCCGTCGAGCCGGACAGCGCGGCGCTCGCCGAACGCATCGTCGCCGCCGAAGCCCTGCGCGCGCGCGGCGAGCCGACGTTGCCCTCGACGATCGCCCTCGAGAACGCGACCAATCCGTTCCTGCGGGTCGACCAGCCCGACGTGCGACGCGCTGCAGACGCGCGGCACGCGGGCGCCTCCTCATCACCGGTCGCGACCTTCGCGGCACTTCGGACATGGAAGGACCACTATCGATGACGGTCAGCAACAGGTCACCTCGCCACGCCGGTGACAAGAGCGGCAGGACCGGACCGGGTAAGTCGACCCCCGTGTCGTCGGGCCGTTCATTCCTCTCGACGCTGGCCTTCGCGGCACTGATGACGATCGGCGGTTGCGCCAACATCGGCCCCACGGGCGGATCCGACGACGCGACCGACAACACGACGCAAGCCGCCCATGACCCGTCCGGGAACGTCGCGTCGAACGAGGCAGGCCGGCCCGGCGGCGCTGCCGCCGCCGGCAGTCCCGGCGCCGCGCGCTACGTGCTGCCGGGCACGACGGCGGGCAGTGCGATGCTGGGCAGCATCGTCGTCACCAATCCGCTGGCGCCGCGCACGATCGACCTGACCCAGCACCCCGACGACATCTGGGACCGCATCCGCACCGGCTTCGCGATCCCCAACATCGACACGCAGCAGGTCGCCGAGCAGCAGGCCTGGTATCTCGCGCATCCGGACTATCTGCGGCGCGCGGTCGAGCGATCGAGCCGCTACCTGTATCACATCGTCGAAGAGCTCAATCGTCGCGGCATGCCGACCGAACTGGCGCTGCTGCCTTTCGTCGAGAGCGCCTACAACCCGATGGCCCTGTCGCGCGCGAAGGCGTCCGGCATGTGGCAGTTCATCCCCGGCACCGGCAAGGACTACAACCTCAAGCAGGACTGGTGGCGCGACGAGCGGCGCGACGTGATCGCTTCGACCGACGCGGCGCTCTCCTATCTGCAGACCATCTACGAGATGCATGGCGACTGGCACCTCGCGCTCGCCTCGTACAACTGGGGCGAAGGCTCGGTGAAGCGCGCCATCGAGAAGAACGCCGCGGCCGGCCTGCCGACCGACTATCTGAACCTGCCGATGCCCGACGAGACGCGCAACTACGTCCCGAAGCTGCAGGCGCTGAAGAACATCATCGCGAATCCGGAAGCCTTCGGCGTGACGCTGCCACGGATCGACAACGAGCCGTATTTCGTCGCCGTCACCCGCGGACGCGACATCGACGTCGTCACCGCGGCCAGGCTGGCCAACATGTCGCTCGAGGACTTCCGCGCGCTGAACCCGTCGTTCAATCGGCCCGTGATCCGCGCCTCGTCGACGACGCCGCTGCTGGTGCCCGCCGATCGCGCCGAGGATTTCCGCAACGGACTCGAAACGCGTGAGCCGCTCGCGACCTGGCAAGCCCACACCGTGCTGCGTCGGGAGACCATCGAGAAGATCGCGGCGCAATACGGCATGACGTCGCAGGCTCTGCGGCAGGTCAACGGCTTGCCCGCGAAGGGACAGGTCCGGCCCGGTCAGGCGCTCCTCGTCCAGAAGAAAGGCGCCGGCGACGTCAATCTGCGCTTCGCCTCGTTCGTGCCGCCCACCGATGTCGGGATATTCGGGTCGTCGCCGACGACGTCGACCTATCAGGTGAAGCGAGGCGACACGATCGCGTCGATCGCCAGACACGTCGGCACGTCGGTCGCCACGCTGCGGGCGCTGAACCGCATCAAGGGCGAACAGGTCGCGGCGGGTCAGCAGCTGCAGGTCCCGGCCGCGGCCCCAAAGCCGATCAAGGTGAAGGCCTCGGCGGCCGGGACCATACGCGCCGATTCGCGGGCCGGGCCGTCTGCCGGGCCGTCGTCGAAAGTTGCCAGAGTCACGAAAGCCGCGCCGCGGGAGATCAGGCCCACGCATCCCCGCATCCCTGCAGCGCACCGTTGACGGGATCGTTGATACGGAGCGCCCCTAAGAAGGACGTGACTGGGGTGCAACACCGGGCGTGTATTTCACCCAACCAGCGTAGGTCATTGATCCGAAACAGGGCAGAAAACGCGCGCACTTCTTGCTATAGATTGCAGAGGTAACTAAAGTTACATTTCAATCTCATTCAGGAGGGGTCGTGTTTCAGCTCAAACAGTGGTTAGCAATTCTCGGCACGACAGCGACGCTGTCGGCCGCCGGCGTGGCGCATGCAGGCGTCATCCTGTCGGAAGGCTTTGAGGCCAGTGGGGCACCTGCCGGCTGGCTCGCGCAGAGCAACACCCCCGGTCTCAACCGCAGCACGCCCGTTGGTCCGGAGTCGTGGGGCAAGGGCAATACGAACTTCTTCAATGCCCAGTCCGGCACGGTCGGTTCGTACTTCGCCGACACCTTCGAGGCGGCATCGCAAGCCGGGATGTCGGCTGTCATCAGCGACTGGTTGCTGACGCCGACGATCCTGCTCAACAACGGGTACACGTTCTCGTTCTGGGCTCGCTCCGACGGTGATCCATCGTTCCCGGACAGCCTGCAACTGCGCCTGAGCACCAGTGGCACGAGCGCCAACGTCGGCACCACCGCGACGTCGGTCGGCGTGTTCACGACGTTGCTGCTGTCGATCAACCCGACCGTGGCATCGGGCGGCTTTCCGACCAACTGGACGCAATACACCGGCACGATCAGCGGCCTCACCGGCTTGACCTCCGGCCGCCTCGCGTTCCGCTACTTCCTGCCCGATGGCATCAACACCGGCGACTACATCGGCATCGACAACGTGGTCGTGACCGCGGTGCCGGAACCCGAGACCGTCGCCGTCCTGGCTCTTGGCCTGGGCGCGATGGGACTGGGCCTGCGGCGCAAGAGCCGCCCGACGAAGGCGACGTTGTCGTTTGCTTGAGACGTACCAACAATCATCGAATCCAAGGAGTTTTTGATGGGAAAAGTTTCACATGCACGAAGCGCACGCCGGCTCTCGTCGTCGACCTTCGCGTCACTGACGATCGCATCGTGCGCGCTCGCCGGCAGCACCGTGGCCTCGGCTGCGGAAGTCGCCGCGCCGAGCGACAGCGGTCTGATGAAGTTCACCAACGTCGTCGTGATCAACGCACCGGCCGCGGCATCGTCGACGAATGATGTCCAGGCCGGCATGCGCGTCTACAAGGACAGCGCGACCGGGCAGATGCGGGGCCCGACCAGCGACGAGATGCAGTCCGACGCCAAGGCCATGAAGAACTCGGCGGCCACGCGTTCGGCGGTCGCGCGCGAGTCGTCGTCGGCCGAATCGTCATCGCCTGCGATGACCAGCTATGCCTCGAACGGCGGCGGCGTCGCCCAGACGCTCGACGAGTCGTTCCTGCAGTACTCGGTGGTCGTCCGCCAACCCGACGGTTCGCTCGCCGAGGTCTGCGTGACCGGATCCGAGAAGGCCGACGAAGTGAACCGGGTCCAGCCGGTCCTGAAGCAGACGAGGGAGGTCGCACATGACCGCTAAGCACACGACCCGCCGCATGACCCGCATCGCTCGGGCCGTCGCCGCGATCGGTTTCGTCGCGGCCGCCGGCTCGGCTTCCGCCGCGGCCACCATCGTCATCACCAACGTCAACGCGGCCGGCGTCGGCTTCAACGACACCACCCCGGCAACGCCGGTCGGCGGCAACACCGGCACCACGCTCGGGGAGCAGCGCCTCAACGCGTTCACGTTCGCGGCCAACACCTGGGGCCAGACGCTCACCAGCAACGTCACCATCAACATCCAGGCGCAGTTCTCGCCCCTGACCTGCACGGCCACGTCGGCCACGCTGGGCTCGGCCGGTGCCACGCAGGTGTTCCGTGACTTCGCCGGCGCGCCGGTCGCCGGAGCCTGGTATTCGTACGCGCTGGCCAACAAGCTGTTCGGCGCCGAGATCGGCACCGGAACGCCGCAGATCAACGCCAACTTCAACTCGAACCTGGGTCTGAACGCGAATTGCCTGCCGGGATCGCCGTTCTATCTCGGACTCGACGCCCAGGCGGGAACGAATATCGATCTGGTGACGGTGCTGCTGCACGAACTCGGTCATGGCCTGGGCTTCCAGACCTTCACCAACGGCTCGACCGGCGCCTTCCTGTCCGGCTTCCCGTCGGTCTGGGATTTCAGCCTCCTCGACAACACGACGAACAAGACCTGGAACCAGATGACGGTCGCCGAGCGTCAGACGTCCGCGGTGAACACGCAGCACCTGGTGTGGACCGGCGCCGGCGTCACGGCCGCCGTGCCATCGGTCCTGCAGGCGGGAACGCCTGAACTCGCGATCAGCGCGCCTGCGCCGTACGCGACGACCTTCCTGGTCGGCACCGCTTCGTTCGGCCCCGTGCTGAACACACCGGGCGTCACCGGCGAGATCATCCAGGTCATCGATCAGACCGATGGCGTCACAGGCCTCGCGTGCAACGCGTTGTCGACGGCGACCGCAGCTTCGATCGCCGGCAAGATCGCGCTGGTCGATCGCGGCACCTGCTCGTTCAACATCAAGGTCGCCAATGCCCAGGCTGCGGGTGCGATCGGCGTCATCGTTGCGGACAACACCGCCGGCTCGCCGCCGGCCGGGTTGGGCGGTACCGACGCGACGATCACGATTCCGGCGGTGCGCATCACGCTGCCCGATGGCGTGACGTTGAAGTCGATGGTGAACAAGAAGACGCGTACGAAGACCGCCGGCGTCATCGGCAAGCTCGACCTCAACCCGGCCGTGCGTGCGGGTGCGGATGCGTCGAATCGCGCGCTGCTGTACACGCCGAACCCGTTCATCTCGGGCTCGTCCGTTTCGCACTACGACGTGAGCGCGTTCCCCAACCAGTTGATGGAGCCCAACATCAACTCGGACCTGACGCACCTGGTCACGGTGCCGACGGACCTGACGTATCGTCTGTTGCAGGACATCGGCTGGTAAGCGATGACGGAACGGAGGCGCAGACTCTGCGCCTCCGTGTTCAAAGAAAAATGGCCCGCGTGAAGCGGGCCATTTTTCTTTGTGAAAAAAAACGCTCAGGCGGACTTGTTCGCCTGCAGCGTCCACAGACGCGCCAGATCGGCGGTGCCGTCGGTGCCCCCCACGGTCTTCAGGACCTGCAGTCCTTTGGCCTTCTGGCCCGACTGCAGATAGGCGATCCCGAGGTGCAGCTTGGCGTCCTCGGGGCGACGCAAGCCACCCTTCTTGATGCCCTGCTCCATCAGCGCGATGCCCTTGGGAGCCTGGCCATAGCCCACGAGGTTGTAGCCGAGCGTGACGAGGTCGTTGCCGTCGCGCGCCGCGAGCGCATCGGTCTCCTCTTTCGGAAGCGCCGCACGTCCTTCGTCGAAGCGCTTCGTGGCGAGATCCGCGAGGCGCTTCTGGCGTTCGACGTCTCCGGCGCCACCGAGGACCTTGGTCGAAAAACCCTGGTCGACGATCTTCTTCGCTTCGGCGGTGTACTCGTCGCCGAGCGCCATCTGCGCCATTTCCATGTAGTCGCTCGGACCCGCCATGAGGCCGGTCGCCATCTTCAAGCGGTACACGTCCAACGTGAGGCGATCGGAGAATCCCGGCTTGCTGTCGACACGAGACAACAGGTCTACCCAATAGTCGCGCTTGGGGTAATTGGCAACCAGCTTCTCCAGTGTCGCAACGTAGCCAGCGTTGTCCTTGCCTTTGAGATAACAACTCCGCAGCATCTGCAGACTGTCTTCGCTCGCTACTCGTGACGCATCGGCTGAATCACCCTGCACCGATCGCGAGACATTGTTGCAGTCGCCGTTCAGATAATAGGCCTGCGTCAAAACGGTCCTCACCTGAGGATCCGTCCCGCCCTCCTTGAAATAGCGCTGGTACCACGTCACGGCGTTGGCGTAGTCCCGCTGCGCGTAGTAGGCGTTTGCGACGGTCTGGATCAACGGTAGTTGCTGCGCCGGAGCGAGCCGATTGCTCGATATCAGACCGGTCATCGTCGACACGTCGCCGGATTGCGACGCAATCGACATCCGCATGCGGTCGATCAACGCCTGCTCCGCCGGGGTCTTGCCTCCGGCCGCGTCGGCCTCTTTTGCCTTTGCGGTCGCTTCCGGATAGCGCTTGGCTTTCAAGGCTTCAGCCGCCTGCTGCAACGGCCGACCGACCTCGGGTCGCACGGCCTGCGCGGATGCGACGCCGGCCAATGAAGCGGCGCAGACAGCCGCAACGATCGTCCGGACCACGAATTTTGATGCGAGCATGCTCAAGTCCTTGCAGGATCCGGGTGCGCCCGGCAGATTGGACAGCGAGGTGGCATAACGTGCAGCCAACGGCGGCGCAGAAAGCAGATCAGGGGAAGATGCATCACCTGATGGGCGTCAAGCCTTGCGACATGCGGAGCCGGAGGAAACCGGTCTCGGTCACAGCAGACTCGCTTCAGTTCATGAACTGCTCGTTCCCGACGATGCCGATCTTGTTCAGGCCGATCCGTTGTGCGGACGCCATCACGGCAGCGACCGAACGATAGGCCACCAGCTTGTTGGGCCGGATGTGGACCTCGGGCTGGATCGGCTGTGCCACCGCCGCGCGCATCTTGTCTTCCATCGCCGCGCGCGTTGGCTCGACCTCGCCGTTCCACACGACCGTGCCGTCGAAATCGATATCGAGTTGGACGACCTCGGGCGGCGTCGGGGGCGGCGGCGGGTTGCCGGCCGGCATGTTGAGGTTCACCGCATGCAACTGGATCGGAATGGTGATGATCAGCATCACCAGCAGCACCAGCATCACGTCGATCAACGGCGTGGTGTTCATGTCCATCATCAGTTCCGGTTCACCGGAAGCACTCGACGATCCAACGCTCATGGCCATGCGAAACCCTCCTGAAGCCGGGCGCCACACGCGCCAGACCACGTTTGCTGAAGCGACACGCAGTCGCACGCTTCGAGTCGAGGCGCAACCGCTCCAAGGCCGGTTGCGTCAAGATCCGATCGACCTCAATCCTTCCGGGGCGGCTCGGTGATAAACCCGATCTTGACGATGCCCGCCCGCTGGCATGCGAACACCACCTTGCCGACGTATTCGTAACGGGCGCCGCCATCGCCGCGAATCTGGACCTCGGGCTGCGGCACCTTCACCGATTCGCGCTTTAGTCGCGCGACCAGCTCGTTGGTATCCGCGAGCTTCTGATCGTTCCAGAACATCTGCCCTTCGCGATCGACCGCCAGATTGATGTTCTCGGGCTTCGTCTGCCGGGGAAGATTGATTTCCTTCGGCAAGGTGACCGGAATGGTGTGCGTGGCGACCGGGATGGTGATCAGGAAAATGATCAGCAACACCAACATGACGTCGACGAGCGGCGTCGTGTTGATGGCCGAGACCACCTCGTCGTCGCCACTGTCGGAGGCAATCGACATCGCCATGGATCAGCTCACCCGTGACACGGTTGCCGTACGAGCCGCCGGAACAACCGGGGCCGTGGCGACCACGCGCGTCGTACCGCCACCGAGCAGCACGGAGTGCAGGTCGTTGCCGAAGGCGCGCACCTTTTCCATGGCCGTCTTGTTGCGACGGACCAGCCAGTTGTAGCCGAGCACCGCAGGCACCGCGACCGCCAGACCGAACGCCGTCATGTACAGCGCTTCACCGACCGGACCCGCGACCTTCTCGATCGACATCTGGCCAGCGATACCGATGGCCGTCAGCGCGTTCAAGATGCCCCACACCGTACCGAACAGACCCACGAACGGGGACGTCGATCCGACCGTCGCGAGAAACGCGAGCCCATCCTGCAGCCGGTTCTGGACATTTTCCATCGCGCGCTGGATCGACATCGTGATCCAGGTGTTGAGGTCGACGTTGCCGAGCAGTCCCTCATGACGCTCCGTCGCCTGAACGCCGGAGTCGGCGATGAAGCGGAAGGGCGATCCTTCCTTCAGGGTCGCGATGCCCTGCGGCACCGACGGCGCGTTCCAGAAGGTCTTGTTGGCGTCCTTGGCCTGGCTCATCAATTTGGCCTGCTCGAAGATCTTGGTGACGATGATGTACCAGCTGCCGAGAGACATGATGACCAGCAGGGCGAGGACGGTCTTCGTGACGAAGTCGCCACTGATCCACAGGGCCTTCGGGCCGTAGGGATTCTCGACCGATTCGGTGGTGGTCGCCGAATTCGCGACGTCGGTCTTGGCGGCCGACGCATCGGCGGGAGGTGTCGCAGCCGGGGCAGCGGGCGTCGCGGGGGCCGACGTATCCGCAGGCGGCGTCGTCGCCTGCGCCGTAGCGAGCTGCGGCAGGACCGCGCTTCCGACCAAGGTCGCGAACATGCCAGCGAACATCATCGTTCGCACGTGGTGGGTCAATTTCATCATTTCTCCAATTAGATCAAATCACTGATTCGCCAGGACAATTCGGGCGCTGCGGAAGCCGCGACGCCGGGAGAACCTCGACTAGTCGAGTCGGTAAACGAAAGGCACCTCGAAGATCACGTCACGCCCCTGGCCGATGCACTTGAATTCCTGAACGATCGCACTCGCCGCCCGGCCGAAAGCCCGGTTGGACTGGCTGACGGCCGTGATGTCCTTGATCTCGCCCGACGACGTGACGGTAAAGCGGATCGTCGCTTCGCCGCGATCGAGACCAGCCTTGACCGCCTCACGCGGGTACGCCACGTCACCCATCTTCTGCGCGTAGTTGGGACAGGCAGACTTGGCGGTCGTCGGGGGCGCCGGCGGTGCCACCGGCGCCGGGGGCGCCGGTGCAGGGGCGACCTGCGCGATCACCGTAGGGGTCGTCGGGACGACCGCCGTCGTGTTCTGGATCACGTTCGGCGGCGGCGGCACATTGACCTGGACTTCAGGCGGCGGAATGTACGGCGGCGGGGGCGACACGAACTTCGGAGGCGGCGGGAGCTGAACCGGGGGCGGCGGAGGCGGCGGCTTGACCTCCTCGATGATCTGCGTCTCGAGCGGCTTCTTGATGACGTCCACGACACGCCGCGCGAGGCCGGTCATGATCGCGTAGACCAGCGCCACATGCAGAAGGACCACAATCGAAAATCCGACCACGTGCTTGGCGGGATTCCGTTGTGACTGTGCATAGTCCATAAAGGATTCGTTCCCTTCGAATGTTGAAAGCACACCATGGCGCGAAGGACTGAGCGGCACCGTACGCGAAACCCTGCTTGCGGACTCGGACATCGCCCGTGCCGCGCGCAATGTACACCAACAATCCCGTCGATCAAACGCGCTGGCGGGCGGGCGCACCATCACGATGCCGATGCGTCACTTCGTGCGCCACCATCGTCGCTGCCGCTGTGCCGAATGTCATATTTCCGCAAAGCTCTTGTCAAAGCAAGTTGCGGGCCGCCGTGACCATACTGCGAGGAATCGTGGCCGGAACCACGCGCCGGAAAGTCATCGGACGCCGACTAAATGCTTGCGGCCCCGTGCGCCGTCAATCGAACGAGCATCGGCTAACGCATCATGAAACGCATGTTTGATGTAGAAAGCGGCGCAGACTAAAATGGTGAGAAACATCAAGCATCAATCATCAGCGCCGGGAGCGAGCATGAGAACGACCTTGAATATCGACGATGACGTCCTGGCGAGCGTTCAATACCTTGCGCGGCAAGATGCCAAGCCGGTTGGCGTCGTGATGAGCGAGCTGATCCGGCGCGCACTGAGGGGATCTGTGATCGATCCGACCGGCATCGACAACGCGGACCACTCGAGTCCTCTGCATCGAAACCTCGCAAGCCTCGGGCTGTTTCCCTTCACGAGTCCAAACGGGATGCCGGTGACCGCCGCAATGGTGGAAACGCTCCGAGACGTGGAAGGCGTCTGATCGAGTGATTACTTTGCTGGACGTCAACGTCCTGATCGCACTTTGCGATGCAAGACACGAATTCCACCACCGGGCCGCTGCATGGTTCGGCGCCAACGCGACCGCCGGCTGGGCAAGCTGCCCTCTGACCCAGAACGGAGCTGTCCGCATCATGAGCGCGCCTGGCTATCCCAACACCAGGACCCCCGGCGAAGTCGTAAAACAACTGCAGCCGCTATTCGCCAATCCTGCGCATGAGTTCTGGCCTGACGACATCGGCATCACCGACGCATCGATGTTCAACCATGCCCAACTTATCGGCCACAGGCAGGTCACCGACGCCTACCTTCTTGCGCTAGCAGTGAAGAACAAGGGACGCCTTTTGACGGACGACCGGGGGATCTCACCAACGCTGGTCATCGGCGCGAAGAAAGACAACGTGATCGCTCTGAGGTAGCGTCGTTGCTCTTTTCCGACGGCATGGCCGCGTTGCCGCCGTTCTGCACGGTCGAACTGCTTGTTGCAGTCCGGGCCAACCGAGTTGGCAGGGCAACGCACCGAAATCGGGCTGGCGGAAGATTGTAGACGTCCCTCGACGCGTGGCCGCTGAAGCTCGTGAACTACGTCTTCGCCACATCAAGTCACATCCCGCTTTCTTGATGTCTGGACGAAAAAAAACCGCGGAATCGCTTCCGCGGTTTTGTCGG
>CAZZWS010000044.1:0-11237 GCA_964657795.1 Beijerinckiaceae bacterium | reverse complement strand
TGAACAGGTAAGACAACTTGCCGTAAAGGAAGCGACCACGCGGATCGGCGTACGCCGAATCGTACCCACCTTGGAACTGGGCGGCGCTAGCGTTGGACTGAGGTGGATCCCTGTCAGCCACGTTCTTGACGCCGATCGTGACCCCGATGCCCTTGAAGCCGGTGTAGGTCGCCTGCAGGTCGAACGTTTCATAGACGCCCGCCCGACGACCGACTCCTGAGGAGTTCAGGTAATCGTTGTAGGCCGACTGAAAGTTATGAATCACCTGTCCGAACCACGGACCATAGTCGTAACCCAGCGACGCGACGTGACGGTAACGTGCAATGACCGCACCCTCTGCCGACGCATCGGCGAGGCCGTTGCTGTAGCTGAGATCCGTGTTCTGGAAGTCGTATTTCGTCAGGTAGGTTCCATTCACCGCCGCCGTCAAACGACCGATCGGCATCGGAATCCGGATCTTCACATCGAAGTCCAGTCCGGTCACATGCAGATTATTGGTGTTGGTCAGCTGCTGATTGATCGAGATGATCGGTCCGGGCAGATTGGGATAGGCAGCCTGGACAGGCCCACGGGTGATCAGGTACGCGTACTTGACCGGATCCGCAAAAATCGTGTCCTCGGAAATCGTTCCGATCGTGTTGCGCACGAACGTGTCGAAATAATCCACGCCGAAGTGCACGCTGTCGGTCGGCTCGAGCTGGAAGCCAAACGTCTTGGAAACGCTTTTCTCAGGCAACAGGTTCTTGTTTCCGCCGTTGGTCTGCGAATACTGCGCGCCGCAGTCCGTGGAGTTGCCGGTCGTCGGGCAACGCAGCGGATCGTCATAGATGCCACCGACGCCGAGCGTAACCGGCGAGAAGATGTTCGTCAGCGACGGCGCACGGAAACCCGTTCCCCACGAACCACGGAAGAGAACTTGCCTCACAGGCTGCCAACGGATAGAAGCTTTCGGGTTGAACGTATTGCCCGTGCCTTCATAATTGTCGTAACGACCAGCGGCATCGAATTCCAGTCCCTTGAGGATCGGGACGCTGACTTCGACGAAACCGGCTTCGACGTTCCGTGCGGCGCTCTCGTTCAGAAAGTTGCCGCCGTAACCGGAGAGGTCACCGGTCTGGATGGCCTGACTGGCATCGAGGAAGTACTGCTCACGACGCAACTCGCCACCCAACGCGACCTGGATCGGGCCGGCGGGAAGATTGAAGACCTCGCGCGAGACCGTGCCGTTGACGCCCAACAGGCTCGTTGTCGACTCGTAGGCTTGACCGTAGTAGTTTGCGGCTGCGATCTGCTGTTGAACAGCCGGTGTGCTCGGACCGAACGGATTGACCGTTCCGCTATTGAGCAACGGCAGCAGCAAGGAGTACTGAGGGTAGCCGTTGACCAGCGACTCGCGCGTCCGGGCCTGCGTGTACAGGAAGCCCAAGTCATAGTCGAAGGAAGCGACCGTGCCCTTGGCGCCCAGCACGAAGCGATCGGAATCGTTCACATCGCGAATCGAGCGGCCGCCGCTTTCGACGGAGCGGTACAACAGGTTGAGCGGCGATCCGGCAAGACCGTTGGCCGCAGCGAACGCGGTTGGATAGTACGGGCTCGTAACAGGCAACAGGAACGCCGTGGTGCCAGCCAGGCTGGCGGTGTAACCGGCACCGTGCACGGCGTCGAGCGCCGCGCGGTACTGGTTGAGCAATGCTGTCTGCGCCGGAATGTAAGAATTGGTCGAGTTCAGAACGAAAGCGGACGAGATTGGCGTGGCCTGAATCGTCGTCTTGACGACGTTGTGCTGCGCATTGGCGTCGGCGTAGAACTCCACCTTGTCGTTCAAGGCGTAGCGACCGGACAGGCCGAGAGCACTGCGCTCGTTTTCCGGGATCAACGCGACGACAGAACCCGGGTCGTAGCGGCAGGTATTCGCGACAACGCCAGCTGCCGAAGGGACGCGGTTGATGCCGGGTGCGCAGCTCGTGTACCCGAACGTGGGGTAGGTGCCGTTGGCGACTTGGGCGGCGTAGCGCGGCGACAGGAAGTTGAGGCTTCCCCCTGTGCGCGAAACGATGTCCGCCGGATAGGTGTTGCCCGACGTGCCGTCCTTGCCGGTGCTGGGGAAGTAGGTGGTGTTGGCGAAGTAACGCTGCCCGCCATAGATCGCATCTTCGCGATTGAACGACGCCGTCAGCATCACGTTGAAGTGATCCTTCTGCATGTCGCCGAAGCCGAGCACCGTATCGCCGTAATACGCCTTGCCGTCACCGCTATGAGTCGTCTGACCGTATTGCGCCTCGACCAACGCACCGGTGAAATCGGTGCGGGTGATGAAGTTGATCACGCCGGCGATCGCATCGCTACCGTAGATCGCCGAAGCACCGTCCTTCAGCACTTCGACGCGCTCGATCGCCGCGATTGGAATGCTGTTGATGTCGACTGCGGACGTGCCTTGCGCACCGCCGTAAGGGCTGATGCGACGGCCGTTGACGAGAACGAGCGTGCGTTCTTCTCCAAGCGCACGCAGCGAAACCGTGCTGGCGCCGCCGGTCGTCGCGCCAGCGCCGCTCGAAAGCTGAATGCCGCCGGCGGAACTGGTCGCCGAGATCGAACGCAACAGGTCTTCCGTGTTTTGCGGGTTGAGGCGGTCGATGTCCTGCCGGGTCAGGACCTGCACCGGCAACGAGGTCTCAGCATCGATTCGCTTGATCGACGAGCCCGTAATCTCGACACGCTCACCCTTTTGGACGTCTTCGCCGGTATTACCGGTTTGGGCGAACGCAGGCGAAGCGATCAGTGCGATGCCGGCGAGACCGCCGCCGAACGCCAGACGCAGGCAACGCGCGATGGGTACTTCTTTAAACATGATTGTTTCCTTCGAAAACAAGTTGAGGCGCCAAGTCAGCTCGGTGGCAGTTTCCGGCAACAAGTGTCTCGCCGTGTAACTTCCGTAGGGTGCTGCGACGTTTTTAGTCTAGGCGAACTCGGTTTTGAAACTGAAGGAAAACTCTCGCCCAACAACCAAAGCGCACAATTCCTGTTGGATTTTTACGACGCGATGACAGGACCACAAGTCACTAGCGGACGGCAAAAAGCCCGCGCGAGGCGGGCTTTTGCACAACTCAGGGTATTGCAACACCCTGATTTAATGAAATTACATCCTGTAAGTCAGGCTCGCGCGGTAGATCCGGCCGCGGACGTCGTACAGGCTGCCGTCGTACAGGTTGGTGAACGCCGTGTCGTACGGGGGCAGACGACCAAAGATGTTCACGATTGCCGCGTTGAACGTGAAGTTCTTCGTGATCGTGTAACGACCCGTGAGGTCGTACGTCTTGTACGAGGCGATCTTGGGGGACAGGGCGCCGTTCTGGAACCGCGGGTCGTTGTCGTCTCTCAACGCGTTGGTGGCCGGGAAATCGCGGTACATGCTGTGCGTGTAGTTGTACCGACCGGTGATCAGCGCCGGGCCATACTCGTAGTCGAGCGTCGCGATACCCTTCACGCGCGGCGTTTCGTACGTGCAGTTCTGGTGTCCGACGCATTCGACGCCGTTCTCACTCAGGGTGGTGATGTAGTTGACGTTGCCCCGAAGCGTGAACTTGCCGATGTCGGTGACCGGGAACGTATAGGACGCGTCCAGATCGATGCCGGTGGTATTGCGCTGCGACACGTTCAGGTAGCCGGCCAGGATCGAGATCAGCGCGTTGGTCGTCGGGTCGCGCAGCACCTGCGAGGTCGCCGGGCAGTTGGCGCCACCGGGAATCGTCGGCGGGTTGGGGCACGATGCCGCGAGAATGGCCGTCGTGCTTTGCGTGGCCACCACGTCGGTCCACTTGATCCGATACCAGTCGATGGACGTGTTGAAGGACTTCGTCGGCTCGAAGACCAGGCCGGCCGTCGTGCTGATCGAGTGCTCGGGACGAAGGAACGGATTCGCGACGTTGACGAAGGTGATCTGGTGACTCAGGCCGTCCTGCGGATCGACGATGTTGCCGAACGAGGTCGACGACGACTTCGAGATCTCGGTCAGCGACGGTGCCCGGAAACCGCGACCGTAGTTCACGCGGAACAGGAGTTCGTCGACCGGCTTGTACTTCAGGCCGAATTTCGGTGTCCGCGAGCTGCCGTAGTCGCTGTAATGGTCGTAGCGGCCGGCGATCTGGCCTTCGAGCTGCTTGAAGATCGGCAGCGCGAACTCGGCGTAGGCCGAATAGGTGCGGCGCGATCCTTCGCTGGCGGTACTGCCGGAGCCGAGGATGTTGCCGCCGGTCAGAATGGCGGCGGGGTTGTCCTGCAGCTTGTCGTCACGGGCTTCGGCGCCGATCGCCACCGCCAGCGGACCGCCCGGCAGGCGGATCTGCTGGATTTCGGTGGTGGCCTTGGTGTCGATGAACGCATCCGAGGCGCGGGCCTTGCGGTCGAAATCGGTCAGGAGACCGTTCGGGAGGGTTCCCGGGTTGTCGAGGTTGAGCGAGGACGCGGTGACGATGGGCACCGGCGGCTGAAGCCTGGGCGTGAAGCCGAGCGCCGCGGCGGTGCCGGACACGGTTTCGCGGTTCAGGTTCGACGTGGTGACCTGGTTGCGCGAGTAACCCACCGCGCTGTCGAAGTCGATGTTCAGGACCCGATACTCGGCGCCGGTTGAGAAGCGGCCGGTGTCGGAGACGATCTTGCTGTTCTTGGTCCCGAAGGCCGGCACGACGCCGACGTAGCGCGCATTGGTCGAGTACGGGTTGCCCGAAGCGCCCGGTGCGAAGGTCACGTTGAACGGATACGGGATCAATCCCTGCGCGGTCGGGATGAAACCCACGCTGCCGGCGAAGAAGTTGTCCTGGAACGTCTGCTTGGTCGTGACGCGGTCGATGCTCGCGTCGGCGAATGCGGTCGCGGTCGGCGTGATCTGGAAATTCGCGCGCGTCTGGAAGCCGATGCGTTCGGTCTCCGGCAAGGCCGTGAACTGGCTGTTGTAGTCGATGGAGCAATAGGTATTGCTCGCCGCCGCCATCGCCGTGTTGGTGGCGAGCGTCGCGGCCGACTGGTTCGCCGACAGGTTGATCAGCCCGAGGGCGACGGCCTGCGGTCCGTTGATGACCTTGCCCTGACACGCGCTCGTCGCACGGTAGTTGTTGGTCAACGTCGTGGTGCCGGTGACCTGCCGCCAGGTGCCGCCACCCGTCAGCGACTGACTGTTGCGACCGCCCTGCTGTCCGCGAAAGTCGCGGGTCGCGCCGAACTTGGTGTCCGACAGTTCCAGCAGGTCGCGCTTGTAGAGGTCGAGCGACGCGAAGATGTTGAAGCGGTCCTTGTTCAGGTCGCCGTAGCCGCCGACGATGTTCGCGTTGTATTCGTTCTTGCCTTCCGAACGACCCCCGCCGACCGTCGCTTCCAGCCCCTGATAGTCCTTGCGCAGGATGATGTTCACCACGCCGGCGATCGCGTCGGAACCGTAGATGGCCGAAGCGCCGTCCTTGAGGATTTCGACGCGGTCGATCGCGGCAGCAGGAATCGAGTTGAGATCGACGAACGTGTCGGTGATGCTCTGGCCGAAGCCGTAGTTGGCGGTGCGGCGACCGTTGATCAGGACCAGCGTGGCCTTCTGGCCGAGACCGCGCAACGAGACGCCGGACGAGCCGGGGGCGAAGCCGTTCGCATTCTGTTCATTGAAGCTGCCGCCGGAATTGATCGGCAGCGCGCGCAGCACTTCGCCGATGCTCGGCCGACCGCTTCGCGCGATGTCTTCGCGCGTGATCACTTCGACCGGCGCGACGCCTTCGGTGTCGGTCCGCTTGATGTTGGAACCCGTGACCTCGACCCGCTCGAGCCGCTCCGCCGACGTCTGCGCCGTGGCCGTCAACGCCATCGAACCGAGTCCGGCTCCCAGTGTTCCCAACACGGCAATTTGGAAAAATTTCGACTTCTCGTGCATTCAAATCCCCAGGAGGCCGGCAAGGCGCGATCGCAATCTCACCGAAAGTTACATTAAGTACCGTTGGTGACTTTCGCCGGGGCTGCGATTTTTGACAAGTTCTTGCGTTGATTTCACCATTGAGTTGTCAGGTATTGTCGTACAGATCGTTGCATGTAGGCCACACACCTAGGCAGAAGCCCGTAAGAGGTGCGGCATTCCCCAAAACGGATCTATGCGTTCACCAAAATCGATGGCTACGCAACATTCAAGAAACTAAATTGTCACCAGATATTAAAGGTCCACCGCAGGGTCGTCGTGGTGTGGTGACGCGATCCGCGTCGTGCGCATCCATTCAGCGCCTGCCCCTTCGAACACCAGACGAACCCATACGCCACCGGCGCAGGCGGCGTTGCCAACGGCGCAATACGCTCGGTCCAATGACCCGACGGCAGCGCACGTTTCAATCGCGCTTCCTTTCGCCATTGCTTCTGGAGATTCCTGAAACGACAAAGCCCGCATGGAGCGGGCTTTGCTGATTCAACGCGTCGACGCGTCAGAAGAACTTGTAAGTCAGACCGCCCCGGAAGAAACGACCGCGCGCATCGTATTGCGAGAGGTCGAATGGCAGACCGCCGCTCGACGCATCGAAAGGCGGATGCTTGTCGGCGAGATTGAGGACGGCGACGTAGAGCTTCAGGTTCTTGATGCCTTCCCAGGAAAGGTAGGCGTCGTACTGCCGACACTCCCCGACACGCGCCTGGGGCAGTGGCGTGTTTTCCTGCGCGTAGTCACCCACGTAGTAATAGGTCAGCGACGTCGTGAAGGCCTGATATTCCCAGGTCAGCGTCGTGGTCGCCTTCATTCGCGGGAGCGGCCCGTAATTGTTGTTGCCCGCCGCATCCAGCAGCGGCTCGCCTGCGGCCGGCTGGAAACGGAACGTGTCGATGTACGTCCAGGTTCCCCCCAACGTGAACTTGCCCGCGGCACCGAAGGTGAGCGACTTCCTGAAGTCGAGGTCGTAACCGCGCGTCCGCAATGCCGTCAGGTTGCGATATCCCGAATTGACCGAAAGGATGTTGCCCAGCGCGTCACGCGTGACCTGGCCCGGGAACAGGTTCGGGTTGTCGACGATGAACTGGAACGAGTCGCTGCCGATCAGGTTCTTCTGCTCGATCGAATAGAAGTCGAGTCCGATGCTGGACGACGAATCGGGCGAGAAGACGAAGCCGCCGTTGTAGTTCTTCGATCGCTCCGGCGCGAGCTTCGCATTGCCGACGTAGACGCCGGCGACGTTCACGTTCGCCGCGCCGCCCGGGGCGTTCGCGTCGGTCACGGTCGTGAAGAACGAAGCCGACGACGGCGAGATTTCGGGCAGCGAAGGCGCGCGGAAGCCCTTCGACGCCGTGGCGCGGAACAACAATTCCGGAATCACTTTCCACTTCAGGCCGACTTTCGGCGAGAACGCGCTGCCGAAGTCGCTGTAATGATCCTCACGCGCGGCGAGCGACGCCTCGACGTTGCGGATGATCGGCACGCTGAATTCCGCATAGCCCGCGGTGGTCCGGCGCGACCCGTCGGTCTGCGTGGAGCCGAGGCCCAGCACCTTGCCTTGCTGCAGGAGCTGGTCCGGCGTGTCTGTGATCGCTTCACGCCGGAACTCGGCGCCCGCCGCGAAGGCCAGGGTGCCGGCCGGCAGCGCGAATAGATCGCCGCTCGCCCGGATGTCGGCACCGTCGAGCTTCGATACGGAGCGACGCGTCGTGTCGGCGCGCAACGCGTTGGTGATGGCCGGCGTGGCGCCCGGATTCAGGAAGTTGTACGACCCGTTCGCCAGGACCGTCTGCAACACGTCCGCGTTGATGGCGTTGAAGTTGTTCTGGACGTCGCGACTTTCGGAGTGATACGCGGCGGCTTCGAGATCGAACTTGCCGACGCTCCCGCGCAGGCCCACCAGTTCGCGCGAGAAATTGGACAGGATGCGGGCGTTGCGAGGACCCACGTCGAAGAACGTGTAGGCGAAATTCGTGCGCCCCGGGAATGGATTGGCCGGATTGCCGACCGGCAAGGTGGCCGGAATCGAGCGGGCGCCGGTCGCGGCCGAGAACGCGACCGAGGTTGGCGAGAAAGCGGAAGGCGTGAACGACTGGAAGCTGTCGTTGTGGCTGTAGACGAGGTCGGTGAACGCTTCGAGGTTGGGCAGGATCTTGAACGCGCCATTGGCCACGAGCTGTTCGCGCTTTGTCTCCGGGAACAACGTAAGGAACGTGGCCGGGTTGTATGCGCAGACGTTGCCGCTGTTGGTGCCGAACGCCGACGCCGGCGTGACCGTGCCCGGGGCACCGTTCGCGCCGCAGTTCGCGAAGGGCACCCGGTTGTTCGGGTCGAACGCGGCGCCGCGCTGATAGGTGCCTGCGCTCTGCGAATTGTTGTTGAGACCGCCGAAGCGCCGGAAGTCCTGGTCGGCGATGTAGTCGCGATCGGAATAGAGCGTCAGGTCGCGCTTGTACCAGTCGGCGGCGATCATGAAGTTGAAGCGATCGACGTCGATGTTGCCGAAGCCGATGATCGCGGAGCCTTCCTTCTCGGCGCCGCCGCCCGCACCCGCACGACCGTAGCTGCCGCCGACTTCGCCGCCCGCGTAGTCCTTGCGCAGGATGATGTTGATGACGCCGGCGATTGCGTCGGAGCCGTAGACGGCGGATGCGCCGTCCTTCAAGACCTCGATGCGGTCGACCGCCGCGATCGGAATGGCGTTCAGGTCCGCGTAGGTGTCCTGCAGGTTCTGCGCGAAGCCGTAGTTGGCGATCCGACGACCGTTGACGAGGACCAGCGTGTTCTTCTGGCTCAGGCCACGCAGTCCTGCGCCCGATGCACCCGGCGAGAAGCTGTTCGTGAAGGTCTCGTTGAGGCTCTGGCTGTTGGCGGAAATCGTGCGGATCAGGTCGGCGGTCGTCGGCTGTCCGGAGCGCTCGATGTCCTGTCGATTGAGGACCTGGACCGGACTCACGCCTTCGACGTCGGTGCGTTTGATGTTGGAACCGGTCACTTCCACGCGTTCGAGCGTTTCGGCGGTTTGCGAGAGCGCAGGCGACGCCGCGGCGGCGAGGGCGCTGCCCATGGCGCACAGCAGCGCGGCATGAAGCGTGTTCGATTGGAATTTCATGCAGATCTCCGTGATGTCGGTGAGGCGCGTCGCATCTCATCGCAGTGACAGATATAACCATCTGTGACTGTTTATGACGGAGGCTGGCCGCACAAGATTTTTCGAATAGCGGCGCGGAACGCGGCCGAATATCAGTCTTTGTCCTGTGACTCGCAGGAGACGCGTCAGAAGATCCACAAAAAAGAGCAATGCGGAGTCGATTGCATTTCAGAACCGGATCGTCACGAAAGTCTTCGGGCGTGACACACGCATCGGTGGCCTCGCGACCGCCATCGATCGCTTCGCCTGCCCCACCCGATGTCTAATGGCGGCCAACGGCGCGTTGATGGCCTTCTCCCGAGGCAATGGCATGTTCGACTGGCAAAACGACTACCCCACCATCCGTACACCGCTGTTCGCACGCAACGTGGTCGCGACCTCGCAGCCTCTGGCCGCGCAGGCGGGCCTGTCGATGATCGCCAGGGGCGGAAACGCGGTCGACGCCGCGATCGCGACGGCCGCCGCGATGACGATCGTCGAGCCGGTGTCCAACGGACTCGGCAGCGACCTGTTCGCCCTGGTCTGGGACCCTGAGCGACGCGAAGGACGCTCGCTTCACGGCCTGAACGCGTCGGGCGTCGCGCCGGCCGCATGGAGCGTCGACTACTTCACGAAGAAGTACGGCGCCGCGTTCCCGATGCGCGGCTGGGACACCGTCACGGTGCCCGGCGCCGTGGCCGGCTGGGCGGCGCTGTCCGAGCGCTTCGGCTCCCTGCCCTTCGCCGATCTGCTGGCGCCGGCGATCGACCTCGCGGCGCGCGGCTACGGCGTGCCGACCATCGTCGCGCAGAAATGGGCGGCCCAGGTCCCCGGCCTGCGGGACCAGCCGGGCTACGCGCAGGCGTTCATGCCGAACGGCCGCGCGCCGCTGCCGGGCGAACGCTTCGTCTTCGCCGACGCGGCGCGCACGCTGACGGCCATCGCCGACACGCGGGGCGAGGCGTTCTACCGCGGACCCGTCGCCGAACGGCTCGTCGCCCACAGCGGGGCCTGCGGCGGTGTGATGAGCCTGCGCGACCTCGCGGACTATCGTCCCGACTGGGTCGAGCCGATCATGAAGACCTATGCCGACCGGCACGGCGTGGAGCACGCGCTGCACGAGATCCCGCCGAACGGCCAGGGCATCGCCGCGCTGATGGCGCTCGGCATGGCCGGGCATCTCGACCTCGCGCGTCATCCGGTCGATTCGGTCGATGCGCAGCACCTGTTGATCGAGGCGATGAAGCTGGCCTTCGCCGACGTCTACAAGTACGTCGCCGACGCGCGGCACATGGGCGAGGTCACCGTCGAGCATCTGCTCGACGACGGCTACCTCGCCGAGCGGGCGCGATCCATCGATCCCCGGCGCGCCACCGACTTCACGCACGGCGTCCCGCATCGCTTCCTGCGGCCGGGCGGCACGATCTACCTGACCACGGCCGACGCCTCCGGCATGATGGTCAGCCTGATCCAGTCCAACTACATGGGCTTCGGTTCCGGCGTGGTCGTACCCGGCACCGGCGTCAGCCTGCAGAACCGCGGCCACGGCTTCTCGCTCGATGCGGCGCATCCCAACGTCGTCGCCGGCGGCAAGCGCCCGTTCCACACCATCATCCCCGGCTTCCTGACGCGCACCGTCGACGGTCCGGCCGGGCGCGTGCAGGTGCCGCAGATGGGCTTCGGCGTGATGGGCGGCAACATGCAGCCGCAGGGACATCTGCAGACGCTGGTGCGCATGCTGACCTACGGCCAGCAGCCGCAGGCCGCATGCGACGCGCCGCGCTGGAAGGTCGACGTCGGCCTGTCGCTCGACTGCGAGAAGACGATGGCGCCTGCCCTGCGCGACGGGCTGATCGCCCGCGGCCACCGCGTCGAGGCGATCCCCGATGCGTACATGGATTTCGGCTCCGGCCAGTTCATCTGGAAGCTGTCGGACGACCCGCTCGACGGCTACGTGGCGGCGAGCGATTCGCGGCGCGACGGACAGGCCGTCGGGTTCTGAATCACGAGATCGCCGGTTGACGCGGCCGCGCCACATCCGGCCGTGTTGCGGGTGTCCGATGGCGGGCCTCCGGTTATCATCGCGGACCGGGCGTATTCCCGCGCCACCGCTCGCATCCGCGGCTTCCCGGCGACGACCGGGATCGAGGTGATGACCGCGTCCCG
>CAZZWS010000043.1:0-23030 GCA_964657795.1 Beijerinckiaceae bacterium | reverse complement strand
GTGCAGCGTCTGATCCGCACCATGCCGAAGGTCGTCATCGCGGTCGTGCCCGGCGGCGCGTCGGGGCTGGGCGCCGCCACGGCCCGACTGCTCGCGGCACGCGGCGTTCGCGTCGCGATCTTCGATCTCGACGAAGCGCGCGGGATCGCGATCGCCAACGAGATCGATGGCGTGTTCTGCAGCGTCGACGTCACGTCCGAAGCATCGGTCGATGCCGGCTTCGAACATTCACGGGCGACGCTCGGCCAGGAACGCGTGCTCGTGAACTGCGCCGGGACGGGCAACGCGATCAAGACCGCCGGACGCGATCGCGCGACCGGCGAGGTCCGGCGGTATCCGACGCATCAGTTCGACCGCATCATCCAGATCAACCTGGTCGGCACATTCCGCTGCCTGGCGCAGTCGGCGGCCGGGATGCTGTCCTTGCCTGCCCTCGACGACGGCGAACGCGGCTGCATCGTCAACACCGCTTCGGTCGCGGCGCAGGACGGACAGATGGGACAGGCGGCGTACGCCGCCTCGAAGGCCGCCATCGTGGGCATGACGCTGCCGATCGCGCGCGACCTGATGGCCGAAGGCATCCGCGTCAACACCATCATGCCGGGCATCTTCGACACCCCGTTGCTGCAGGCCTCGCCTCAACACGTGCGCGACGCCCTGGCCGCGTCGGTGCCGTTCCCGAAGCGCCTCGGACAACCGTCGGAGTTCGCGGCGCTGGTCGAGACCATCGTCACCAACGGCTATCTCAACGGCGAGGCGATCCGCCTCGACGGTGCGATCCGCATGGCGCCCCGCTGAATTTCATCTTCACGCTCGAGGAAAGATCCATGGCCGACGCCTTCATCGTTGCCGCTCTGCGAACCGCCGGAGGACGCAGAGGCGGCCGTCTCGCCGGCTGGCACCCCGCGGATCTCGCCGCCGCGGTGATCGACGGACTGCTCGATCGAACCGGCATCGACCCCGCGGCGGTGGAAGACGTCGTCATGGGCTGCGTCAGCCAGATCGGCGAGCAGTCGAGCAACGTCGCGCGCGGCGCCGTGCTCGCCTCGCGTCTGCCCGAGTCCACGCCGGCCACGTCGGTGGACCGCCAGTGCGGCTCGTCGCAACAGGCGTTGCATTTCGCGGCGCAGGCCGTGATGTCCGGCTCGATGGACGTCGTCATCGCCGCCGGCGTCGAAAGCATGACGCGGGTGCCGATGTTCTCCGCAGTGCAGCTCGCGGTCGACGCGGGGATGGGCGACGCGATGAGCCCGGCGATGCAGCGACGTTATCCGGACATCGTGTTCAGCCAGTTCGTCGGCGCCGAGCGGAGGGCGGTCAAGTACGAGCTCTCGAAAGACGCGCTCGATGGGTACGCGTACGCGAGCCACCAGCGCGCCATCGACGCCACGAACGGCGGGCGCTTCGACGACGAGATCGTGCCGGTCGAAGTCCGCCTCGCCGACGGCGGCGCGACCGGCGAGATGCATCGCCGGGACGAAGGCATCCGCTTCGACGCTTCGCTGGAACGCATCCGCGGCGTCAAGCTGCTGGCGCCCGACGGTCGGGTGACGGCTGCCACGGCCAGCCAGATCTGCGACGGCGCCAGTGCCGTGATGGTCGTCAGCGAGACCGCGCTCAAGGCGCTGGGGCTGACTCCGCTGGCGCGCATCCATCACATGTCGGTCCTCGGGCACGATCCGGTGATCATGCTCGAGGCGCCGATCCCGGCGACGCTCCGCGCGTTGGGCAGGGCCGGCATGAAGATCGAGGACATCGATCTCTACGAAGTCAACGAAGCCTTCGCTCCGGTGCCGCTGGCGTGGCTCAAGGCGACCGGCGCCGACCCCGAACGACTGAACGTCAGCGGCGGTGCCATCGCGCTGGGCCATCCGCTCGGGGCTTCCGGCACCAAGCTGATGACGACGCTCGTGCATGCGCTCGGCCAACGGCAGAAGCGCTTCGGCCTGCAGACCATGTGCGAAGCCGGCGGCATGGCCAACGTGACGATCGTCGAGCGCCTGTAGCGGCCGCTCGCCCGGCGATCGACCTCATCCGCGGCTCGCGTCCGGGAACGTCACGGTCCATGACAGAAGCTCCGCGACGCGGCGCACGACCCAGTCCGCCTCGGGTGCGCTCACCACGCCGCCGCCGTCGAAGCTGGAACGACAGCGCCGCAGCACCTCGGCTTCCGACAGGTCGTCCTTGAACTGCAGCGTGTGGCAGACGTCGCTGGTCTGCACGGCGAGGTCCTCGCAGAGGTCGTAGCGCGCCTCGATGTTGGCACGGGTCTCGATCGGTCGACCGTTGCGCAGCCAGATGGCCATGAACGACGGCGGGATCGTGATCTGACTCTGGTCGTCGGTGGGGTCGTCATGCATCGGGTGTGGCGTGGAAAGGCGACGTCCAGACGTGGGTCAGGAACAGGGTATACGGATCGCCGGCGATCTGGCGGAACGCGATCAGCACCGTGTCCTCGGACTGACCGACCTTGGCGGCGATCGATGGCATCGCCGTCTTCGCCGCCATCGCTGCGCGAGCCGCGGCGGCCGGGTCGTCGTCGCCGATGCCATCGTGATCGTCGATGAAATCCTTGATCTCGCAGGCCCCGCGCAATCCGAGGCTGCGCAGGACCGCGAGCTGCTTCTCGAAGTAGATCCACGCCAGCGCCTGGTTCATCAGGTCGGTGACGAAGACGAACGTCAGGGCCGAGCGCATCGCGATCTGCACCGGGTCGCAGTACGCGATCTGCGTCACGGTCGTGATGTCCTCGTCGGCGAGCCGCTCGATGATCGGCGCGTTGACACCCTGCAGATGGCCGATGTCGTTGCGCGCCGCGTTCGATTGCAGGGTCTGGCCGAGCAGCTTGTCGGTGGCCCGCGCCAGCCGCGCGAGCAACGCGTTCAACGGAAAGGCGCCGAGCCCGAACGCGATCACCGGCGCGGGATCGAACGAGGCCAGAGGCACGGCGACGCGCCCGAACGCATAGCCCATCGGGATCGCGATCACGAGACGCAACGCGGCCCACTGCAGGTCGGCCGGCGCGAAGTCGAGACGGCGGGCCCGCGAGATCAGGTCGTTCGCGACCCACAGGTAGGCGCCGCCCAGCGCGGCCAGCGCCGTGGTCGGGATGCGGCCCGCGGGCAACGGCGGCAACACCGTCAGCAGCATGAGTCCGCACGCGGTCAGCGCCACGCACACCACGATGGCCGCGGCGGCGTACAGCGCGCCCGGACCGAGGAAATGCCATCGCCCGTACCAGCGGCGGTAGAAGCGGTCGAAGCCGATCAGCGCGGCGTCGCGATCCGGCGGTGGATCGACGCGGATGAACATCGTGAAGTACGCGACCCGGGCGTCGGCGTCGAGGCCGTCGAGGATGTCGTTGCTCTTCGCGCTCCAGCCGGTGACGAGGTAACGACCGAACGGCATCAGCAGGCCGGTCAAACCGATCACGAACACGACGCAGAAGACCGCGATCTGCGTGGTGGCCAGCGAAGCGAGGTAACCGCTCATGCGCGCGCAGGGGACGCCGTCAGAGCACGTCCTTCAACCGGTACGCCGTGTCGACCATCTTCGCACCGTCGCCGCTCAGCACCGCCCCGAAGAAGTCGACGAGCTTGCCGGCGGCGGCCACCTTCTTCTTCCAGTCGGTCATCTCGGCGATGGCGGCCTGCGCGATCGCGGCCGCGGCGTTGACGTGATCGGCGGTGACCAGGGCTTGCCCCGCGAGCAGGTCGATCTGGGCGCCGGTCAACGCGAGCGCGCGATCGTTGAGATCGGCCTGCGTCCTGCCGATGAGTCGTACGGATTCGACGTCGGGCGCCATCGCGATGTCGTGGTCGAGCTCGCTCGCCGTCTCGTGCAACGCATCGATCGCCGGTTGCAGGTTCGGGCCGGCGATCTTCTCGTTGCCGGTGGCGATATCGAGCGGTTCGGTCGTGTCCATCGTGATCTCCTAGTTCGCGGCGACCGCGTCCTTCGCGGTGCGGGTCGCGTCGCGCAAGGTCTTCAGTCGGTCGGCCAGTTCGCGCCTGTCCACTTTCAACCCGTCCACCTCGAAGCGTTCGAGCGCGGCGAGCCACGCGTCGATGGCGGCGGCGATGCGGACCGGCACGGTATCGGGCGCACTCGACGAGCGCTGATCGAGCAGCCTCTGTCGTGCCCTGAGTTCACGGGACAGCTCGGCCGTGCGGATCGGTTCGGCCTTGCGCATCGGCTGGCTGTCGAGCGCGAGCTGGGTCGACGTCGTCGAGCTCGAGATGATCGAGACGAAGTTGACGTAGGGCGGCTTGCTGCCGGGCGGCGCCGACGGACCGACGAAGAACGCCTTCAGCGTGCGACCCATCGTCTCCAGGTCGGGCGCGGCGGCGATCATCCGACGCACCGCGTCGTCGCGCTTTCCGGCCGCGAAGGCGGTGACGAGCAGGTCGGCGATGCGCGTCACGGCCGTGGCTTCGGCGGTGGTCACCAGCGTGTCGCCGCTCGCGTCCTTCAACGCTTTCACCTTGCCGCCGACGGTCCTGATGCCCGGCGTCAGGTCGAACGGCTTGTCGTCGGCGAGAGTGGACAGGCCCGCGGCATAGGCGTCGAGCACGTCGACGGTGAGCGCCGCGAAGCGCGACTGGCTGCGCCTGTAGCGATCGCATTGCGCGAGCGCGCGATCGTCGCCGATGTTGTTGACGACGATCACGGTCTCGGCCTGCTGCACGCACAGCGTGTCGAGCTCGATGAACTCGCTGCGGACCACGCCGGTCATCGCCGTGGTCTCGCCGGCGAAGTCGCCGACCGCGCGATAGTTGGCGCAACCGGTCAGGGCGGCGAGCACGACACACGTCAGCCACGAGCGGATTGCCATGCGCGCTTCCTTTGCTGGTCTGCGGGACGGGCGAGTTTGGGCGAGCCCGACCGCTCCGTCAATCACGCGTGATCGCAACGACCGTCCTTTAAGCAGGACTTGGCGTGCCGCCGGTGCGACTGCAGAATCGGCGGTCGCCCGCCGTCAACCGGATACGCCATGTCGACCGATCACGCTGTCCCCGCGAACGCCGCGTCGACCTCGGCGCCGGTATCCGGCGACGAGCCCGGCTACACGGCCGAGGTCCGCTTCGGCGTCGTGATGTACGGCGGCGTATCGCTCGCGATCTACATCAACGGCGTCACCAACGAGATCTACGAGATGGCCTGCGCGACGCCGCGCGAAGGCGTGACCATTACCGACCCGGCGCCGCTCACGTCCGCAGCGGCGGCGTCGGCGCGGGGCGTCACCAGTCGCGCCATCTATCGTCGGCTGTCGTGGCTGATCGGCAACCCGACGTTGAAGAAGACCTACGCGGACCGCATCCGCGCCGCGCGGGCCGCGGCCGATCCCGGCCGTGGCGACTGGCAGGACAGCTGGACGCTCGCGGATACCGTCGACGCCACCCGGACGCGCTTCGCGGTCGACGTGATCGCGGGCACCTCGGCCGGCGGCATCAACGGCCTCTTCCTCGCGAAGGCATTGGCCAACGGCCAGCAGTTCGCGCCGTTGAAGGACCTGTGGATCAACGAAGGCGATCTCGCGCTGCTGATCAACGACAAGCAGTCGTGGCGCGGCCTCGACGCGTTGCGCAAGGGCGACGACGACCGGCCCGCATCGCTGCTCAACAGCGACCGCATGTACGCGAAGCTGCACGAGGCGCTGGGCCGCATGGGCGCCATCGAGGGCGTCGACAATCCACAACCGGACATGTCGCCGCTCGCGGAGGAAGTGGACCTCTTCATGACCACTACCGACGTGCGCGGGTCGCCGGTACCGCTGCGCCTCTTCGACAAGGTGGTCTACGAGCGGCGCTACAAGCAGAACTACCATTTCAGCTATCCGAACGGCATCACCAACGACGGCAACGACTTCGCAGCGGACAACACGGCGTTCCTGGCATTCGCCGCGCGCTGCACGTCGTCGTTCCCGTTCGCGTTCGAGCCGATGACGCTGGCCGCCGTGACGCGGCTCGGCGCCGACAGCGCGGATGGCGTGCGGCGGTTCGACTGCTTCTTCCCGCATCTGTCGCAGGCCGAGGTCGCGCGCGGGGATCACGTGAACCGCGCATTCGGCGACGGCGGCTATCTCGACAACAAGCCGTTCACCTACGTCACCGAAGCGCTGTCGACGCGCTTCGCGGCCGTGCCGATCGATCGCAAGCTGATCTTCGTGGAGCCGGCACCGGAGCATCTCGATCCCGACAGTCCGAACGCGCGGCCCCAGGCCGACGACGAGCCGGACGCGATCGAGAATGCGCTGGCCGCGCTGACGACCATCCCGCAGTACGAGACGATCCGTGAGGACCTGCAGGCGATCCTCTCGCGCAACCGGCGCATCGAGCGCATCGAGCGGGTGGTGGAGCTGGGCGAGGAGGCGATCCGCGCGACCGAGGCGTTCCGGGTCGAACCCGATGCACGGCGCGAGGTGCCCGACTGGGCGCAGCTCGGGCTGAAGGACATGGTCGCGTATTACGGATCGGCCTACCTGTCGTACCAGCGGTCGCGCATCTACGCGACCACCGACACGCTCGCCGACCGCATCGGCACCCGTCTGCGGATCGATCCGGAGTCGGACCAGCAGTACGCGCTGCGCGGCCTAGTGCGCGCGTGGCGTGACCGGCACTACGTCGACGAGCCCGCGGTCGGCAAGGCGACGGTCAACGCGTTCCTCGACGAGTTCGACTTCGGCTATCGGATGCGTCGCCTCGGCTTCCTGCTGCGCAAGGTCGATGCGTTGCAGCGCCTCGTCCGCAAGCGTCGACGTGGCCCGTTCGACGCGGCCACGCTCGCCGGGCTGTCGCTGGAAGAGAACAACCTGCTGCGATACCTGCCGTCGCCTTTCGCCGGGCTGCCGGCCGGGTTGTCCGACGCGCAGGTGACGTCGCTCGCCGCGTTGCTGCGCGAGTTCAAGCTGCGCTTCTACGAGGCGCGGCGCTTCCTGCTCGATGCCGATCGCAGCGTCGACCAGCAACCGGTCGATGCGGTGGCGATGGCCGCGATGCGCGCGACGCTGGACCCGGTGTTGATGGGCATCCTCGGACATGCCGCCCGCAGCGGCAAGCCGCTCGTCGACGCGCGAACCGATCGCCTCGCCGCCGCGTCGCGCACGTTGCAGGACGGGGTCTATCTGCGGGCGCAGGCGTTCCTCGCGCAGAGCGGCGACGGCGCGACGGTCGAGTCGTGGATCGGGGCCGAGCTCGACCGCATGCGCGTCAAGAGCAGCGCGCTGGAGCCGGGCGCTTCAGCCTCGGCGCTCAGTGGCGTGTCGAGCTATGCGATGGAACTGCTCGGCGAGCCGCGGCTGATGTTCCTGCCGGACAGCAACGGCGCGGTGCCGGTCGTCGGCCCGGTCTCGGGCAGTCGCTTCAGTCCCGTGCAGCGCGACCTGCTGAACGGTCCGGCGGGCCAGGCGCTGCGCGAGTTCTTCGCGTACTACTACCTGCGCTTCGACTCGTACGACCAGATCAGCTTCCCGCTCTACTACGACACCGAGACCGGCGAGCCGTCGACCGTTTCCGTCGTGCGCGTCAGTCCGGTCGATGCGACGAACCTCATCGACGAGGCCACCGACGCCGCCCAGCGCAAGAAGCTCGCGGGGACCGCGCTCGCCAACTTCGGCGCGTTCCTCGATCGGCGCTGGCGGCTCAACGACATCATGTGGGGACAGCTCGACGGGGCCGAGCGCCTGATCGAAGCGTTGCTGCCGATGAACGACGACGACACGATCGTGGTCCGCCACGAGCTGATCGAACGCGCGCAGCGTCACATCCTCGCGGAAGCGCTGGTACCGAACGGCCGCGACGAGCTGGCCGACGTCGTGATTAGCGCGCTCGCTGAGACCGAGGAGGCGCTGGCCGACGACGAGAGCGCCGCGTATGCGACGGCGCAGATCGCGTTCGCGACGGCGGAGCAGGCGGTGTTGCGCGCGCAGCTCGTCGCTCCTGCCGACGTGACGGTCGCGCGGGCCGCATGGGTCGTCGCGAAGACGGACCTCGACGCGAAGCGCGTCGCGCTCTACACGCGACGCCGGTCCGTGATGCTCGGCCAGATCAACGAACGCTTCGAGCAGTTGTCGCGCGGCGCCGGCGGCATGGCGTCGAAGATGGCAGGCGTGCTCGACTCGCTGCTGGCCGCGCCCGAGCTGATGGCCTTCGTGCGTCAGTCGCGCCGCAACGACCCCGATCCCGACCCGACCACCACGATGCAGAGCGCGAGCCGTGCCGTGACCGTGACCGGTCGCGTGCTCGAAGGCATCACGCGGAAGCGGACGGGCACCACGAAGACCGGACGCTGGCTCGCCCGCTTCGGCCTCGTCGCGCAGGGCGTCGTCGCGGTGTCGATCCCGGGCACGCTGACGACGCAGGTCTGGCGTCACGCGATGAAGCTGCTGTACGCGTTCGAGGTCGTGCTGCTCGGCCTCGCGTTGCTGTTCGGCAGCGTCGATCTGCGGACGCTGGCCGTCAGCGCGCTCGCGACGACGATCGCGCTGCACCTGCTGACGCTGATCGTCGGCGACGTGCTGCGCGGCACGCGTCGTCGCTGGCTCTACGGATCGGGCATCGCGCTGTTCGCGGCACTGCTGTTCCTGGCAGGCGTCGGACTGCTGGTGCTGCTGCATCAGGGCGCGGAACAGGCGATGTGCTGGAGCCGCGGGTCGGACGGGGCGCCCTCATCGTTCCCGGCGCGAGTCTGCCGTGCCATCCATCGCCTCTCGGCGGACTAGAGTTCGTCGTCCATGTAGGCGCGGATGACCTCGTCGAAGCTGACGTCGCCGTGCAGCCCGAGCGCATGCGCACGGCTCAGGTCCCAGGCGGCGGGCCAGCCGCCGACGATGCGCTCGACCGTCTCGTCACGCTGCCATGCGATGCGGGCGACCACGTCGGGACCCGCGACACGCCCGAGCGCGACGACCATCTCATCGACGCTGATCGAGAGGCCCGGCAGGTTGACGATGCGGCCGGCGCCGAGTCGCTCGTCGGCGAGGTCGTGGACCCTAATCAATGCCTCGATCGCGCGTCGCGGCGACAGCAACCAGAGCCGGGTAGACGGCGCCACCGGACAGACCGACGCCTCGCCGTTCAACGGCTCGCGGATGATGCCGCTGGCGAACGAAGACGCGGCCTTGTTGGGCCGGCCCGGACGCACGCTGATGGTCGGGAGCCGGGCGACGCGCCCGTCGACGAAGCCCTTGCGGCTGTAGTCGCAGAGCAGCAGTTCGGCCATCGCCTTCTGCGCGCCGTACGACGATCGGGGGCTGAGGGCCGTGGTGTCCTGCACGATGTCCGGCAGGTCGCCGCCGAAGACCGCCACGGAACTCGTGAACAGCACGCGCGGTCGATGGCCGATTGCCCTGCAGACATCGAGCAGCAGTCGCGACGCGTCGAGATTGATGCGCATCCCGAGGTCGAAATCGGCTTCGGCCTGCCCGCTCACGACGGCGGCGAGGTGGAAGACCGACTGCACGTCGCGTGTCACCACGGCGCGCATCAGGGCGGGTTCCGTGATGTCGCCGGCGACGACCTCGATGCGTGCATCGTCGAAGCCGGTGGCGGGCACGACGTCGACGAGCGTGATGCGTTCGATCTCGCGACGCGCGCCGGACGCATCCGCTGCGCTGCCCTGCTGCAGCAGCCGTCGCGCGAGCCGTTGTCCGAGGAAACCGGCGCCGCCGGTGATGACGATGTTCATGGGATCTCCTTGGTGGTCGCGACGGCGCGCAGGCGTTCGAGGCCGCCGCTCGCGTCGGGTCGGCGCTGGTGCGCCGCATCGGGACGAGCAGGCGAACCGGGTTCGCCGAAAGGTTTGCCGAGTTCCGTCTTCAGACGATCGGCGAGCGCCTGGCCGCGGGAGCGCCAGAACGCGGGGTCGGCCCGTCCGATCCGTCCGGCGGCGTTGACCATGTGGGCGGCGCCCGCGAAACGGGCCGCCGCGACATCGCCTTCGTCGATCGCCCGCACCACCCGTGCGTGCTCCACCCGGACGGCTTCGGCGAGATCGTCGCGCGTGGCCTCGTTGGCTCGCGTCACGCGCGTGGCATCGATCAGGAACTGGTTCAGGTAGGCCAGCGTCGCCAGCAGGTATGGATTGCCGCTGGCCTCGGCGATGGCGGCGTGAAAGGCCACGTCTTCCGTGACGCCATCTCCGCCTTTGGCGACCGCCGTATCGATGGCTGTCATGGCCGTCTTGATCCGCTTCACCGACCTGGCCGTGCGGCGCGCCGCGGCGAGGGCGGCGGCCTCGGCTTCCAGCGCCCGACGGACTTCCACCATCTGCAGGACGGCCGCCAGGGAGCCGTCGGAAGCGAGCAGCAGGCGGTCCTTCGCGGGCGGCGCGGGTTCACGGATGTACGCACCCGAACCCTGACGCGATTCGAGCAGCCCGAGGGTCCGGAGCCGGGACAGTGCTTCGCGAACGACCGTGCGACTCACGCCGAAGCGCTCGACGAGCGCGGCCTCGGTCGGCAGCCGCTGGCCCGGCTTCAGCGCGCTGTCGCGGATGCTGGCGGCCAGCGCATCGGCGAGCTGCTCGGACAGGCGCACGCCCACGCGGATCGAAGGCGCAGCCGGAAAGACGATGGGGGATAAAGCAGCCATCAACCCCGGGTCGGCGTCATCGACCTCAGCCAGCCCAGTCCCGCCGACGTGCCTTCGGGCACCGCTCCACGCGCCGGCCGGTACTCGCAGCCGATCCACCCGTCCCACTCGCCACGCGCCGTGATCTCGTCGATGACGTCGAAGAGGTAGGCGTAGTTCATCTCGCCGACATCGGGCTCGTGTCGCGTCGGCACGCCGGCGATCTGCAGATGACCCACGCGTCCGGTCGGCAGATAACGGCGGAGCTTCGCGGCGATGTCGCCCTCCACGATCTGGCAGTGATAGAGGTCCATCTGCACCTTGAGATTCGGTGCGCCGATCGCTTCGACGATGCGATGCGCCTGGTCCTGCCGGTTCAGGAAGAATCCCGGCATGTCGCGCGTGTTGATCGGCTCGATCAGCACGTCGCGCCGGGCGCTGGCCGCGAGTTCCGCCGCCCATGCGAGGTTGGACTCGTAGGTCGGCTGCAGGCTTTCGCGATCGGCGCCTTCCGGCACCAGGCCGGCCATGACGTGAACCCGCGGGCAGTCGAGTGCGTCCGCGTAGGCGAGCGCCTGCGAGAAGCCGCTACGAAACTCCGCCTCGCGGCCGGGCAGGCAGGCGATGCCGTGGTCGCCGGCATCCCAGTCGCCCGGCGGGGCGTTGAACAGCACCTGCTGCAAGCCGTTGTCGGCCAGTCGGGACGCGAGCTCGCGTGCTTCGAAGGCGTAGGGGAACAGGTACTCGACGGCCGTGAAGCCATCGGCCGCGGCGGCGGCGAAGCGGTCGAGGAACTCATGCTCGTTGTAGAACATGGACAGATTGGCGGCGAAGCGGGGCATGAAGTTCTCTTTGGTCGATTACCAGCGGATGTCGAACGTGTCGCGAAGCTCGTCGATCTGCCGAGGCGTCAGCGGATGAGCCTTCGTCATGAGCCAGAGCTTCGCGGTCTCTTCGAGTTCCTCCAGCACGGCGCTGGCTTCGGCCGGCGTGCGATGCCAGACGTTCGGACCGAGACGATCGAGCATCACGGCGCGCAGCGGCGTGCCCTTCGCGCGCATCGCGACGATGAACTCGGCCACGACGTCGCCGACCGCCGGGTCGCCCGGTCGATGGTAAGGCACGAGCGGGACATGGCCGACCTTCATGACGAAGTACGGCGTGATCGGAGGAACGAGACTCGCGACATTGCGCTCGCGCTGCAGGGTCAGCGCAACCAGATGCGTGGAGTGCGTGTGGATGACGCAACCGGCCTCGGGCTCGCTGTCGTAGATGCGGCGATGGAGCACCAGGGTCTTCGATGCGCGATCGCCCGCGACCTGCTTTCCGTCGGCATCGACCTGCGCCAGACGCTCGGGGTCGAGACGGCCCAGGCAGGCATCGGTCGGCGTGATGAGAAAGCCGCCGCCGTCCAGTCGTACGCTGATGTTGCCGGCGGTCGCATGCACGTAGCCGCGCGTGAAGAGCGACGCGCCGACGCGACAGATCTCGTCGCGAAGAGCCATCGTCACTGCGACGACTCCAGCATCGTGAAGGCTTTCGAGAAGAAGTCGTCGGATCCGAAGTTGCCCGATTTCAACGCAAGGCTCAACGTCGCGCCGTCGACCGCGTCGGCCACCACGGACGTCCACGGCACGCCCGGATCGATCTGCGGACCGATGCCCATCCGCTGTACGCCGAGGCGCTGCACGACCGCGCCCGAGGTCTCTCCGCCGGCGACGACCAACTGGCGCACACCGGCTCGCACGAGTCCGACGGCGATCGACGACAGCGCCTGCTCCACGATCTCTCCCGCGCGGCCCGCGCCGAGACGCTCCTGCACGGCTTTCACGGCCGATGCTTCGGCCGTCGCGTAGATCAGCACCGTGCCGTTGCCGAGATGCGCACGCGCCCAGTCCAGGGCCTCGTCGACCACGCGATCGTTCACGGCCAGCGCCAGCGGATCGATGGCGAAGGCCGCGCCGCCGGTCTGCCTGAAGTGCAGGACCTGCGCGTTGGTCGCCACGGAACAGCTTCCCGAGATCACCGCACGCGCGCCGGGCGTGGCCGGCAGGCGATCGGCTCCATCGCCTGCCGCGAGCATGCCGCGCGCCTGCCAGTTCTGGACAAGGCCGATGGCGATGCCGGAGCCGGCCGTCACCAACGGCATGCCCGCCAGCGCCGGACCGATCAGCATCAGGTCGGCGTTGCTGACCGCATCGACGACGGCGACGCCGATGCCCTGGCCCTTCAGGTCTGCGATGCGCTCGCGGATGGCTTCGGGTCCACCGGCCACGACCTCACGCGAGATCAGGCCGACGCGCCGGCGGGTCTGCGATTGCATCACGCGGACGAGGTTCGAATCGGTCATCGGCGTGAGCGGATGGTTGCGCATGCCGCTGTCGGAGAGCAGCACGTCGCCGACGAACAGGTGGCCCTTGAACACCGATCGGCCGTTCTCCGGAAACGCCGGGCACGCGATCGTGAATCCCTGCCCGGGACCTTCGAGCGCATCGAGCAACGCATCGGTCACCGGACCGATGTTGCCGTCCGCCGTGCTGTCGAAGGTCGAGCAGTACTTGAAATAGATCTGCTCGGCGCCCTGGACCTGCAGCCAGCGGAGCGCGGCCAGCGATTGCGCGATGGCTTCGGCCGGCGGATTGGTGCGCGACTTCAGCGCCACGACGATCGCGTCCGCATCGACGGGCGTTGAGCCGTCGCCGGGCACGCCGATCGTCTGCACCGTGCGCATGCCGCTGCGTACGAGGTTGTTGGCGAGATCGGTCGCGCCGGTGAAGTCGTCGGCGATGCAACCCAGGATGCAGCGTGCCAAGGTCAACCCTTCTTCGCCGGCACGGTGATGCCCGGAAAGATCTTGATGACCGCGCTGTCGTCCTCGCGCGCATACCCCGCGGTGCTGGCCTGCATGAACATCTGGTGCGCGGTCGCCGACAGCGGCAACGGGAATTTCGAAGCGCGCGCGGTGTCGAGCACGAGACCCAGATCCTTGACGAAGATGTCGACCGCCGACAGCGGCGTGTAGTCGCCGGCCAGCACGTGCGCCATGCGGTTCTCGAACATCCAGCTGTTGCCCGCGCTGTGCGTGATCACCTCGTACAGGGCGTCCGGATCGACGCCTTCGCGGAGCCCCAGCGCCATGGCCTCGGCCGCGGCGGCGATGTGCACGCCGGCCAGCAACTGGTTGATGATCTTCACCTTGCTGCCGTTGCCCGCCCGGTCGCCGAGGCGATAGACCTTGGCGGCCATCGCATCGAGCGCGGTGCCGGCCTTCGCGTACGCGGCCGGGGTGCCGGCGGTCATCATCGTCATCTCGCCGCTGGCCGCCCTGGCCGCACCGCCGGAGATCGGCGCATCGAGGTAGAGGATGTTGCGCTCGGCGAGGCGCCCTTCGAGCGCCACCGACCAGGCGGGGTCCACCGTCGAGCACATGACGAACAGGCTGCCCGGCTTCAACGCCGCCGCAACTCCCTCATCGCCGAACAGCACGGCCTCGGTCTGCGTCGCGTTCACGACGACGCTCACCACGATCTCGCAGGCGGCTGCGAGTTCTGCCGGGCTCGTGCACGCCATTCCGCCCTCCGTGACGAAGTCCGACGCCGCTTCGGCACGCACGTCGTGGACGTGGACGTCGTACCCCGCACGGCGCAACGAGCCCGCCATGCCGCGTCCCATGGCCCCCAGGCCGATCACTCCGATCGCGATCATCTGAACATTCCTATCGGTCGACCACTTTGCAGGCGTGCGCAGCGTGGCGATGGCGCCGACCACGAGGACAGCCGCGAGCACGTCCATGCCGTTCTTCGTGCGGTGCGTCAGGTCTTTCAGATGGCCGATCAGGTAAAGGCCAAGTGTCAGTGGGCAAACCCTGTTGTCAGGTTGTCGTACAAATCATGGCCGAAGGTGGACCCTGGTGCAGTCGGTGTATTCCCGGGCCGCGCGGCCCGCGGTCGATCGCGCTAGACGGTGATGACCACCAGATGCTCCCGACCATCGAGCGGCAGATGGAGCACGCCTTCGATCGCGGGTAGCGGCTCGCCGTCGAGCCGTGCTCCGGGCTTCGCTCCACCGCTCGAGGTCCGCTTGACCTCGATCGTGTAGCGCGACGCGCCCTGACGGATCGTGGCCTCGAAGCCGGGCCACGCCTCGGGCAGGCGCGGCTCGACGCGCAACGCGCCGGCCTCGCGCGTGATGCCGAGGATGCCTTCGATGCCGGCGCGATACATCCACGCGGCCGAGCCCGTGTACCAGGTCCAGCCGCCGCGGCCCGCGTGCGGTTCGACCGAATAGACGTCGGCCGCGACCACGTACGGCTCGACCTTGTACACGTCGGCCGCCCGCGGCGTGAGCGCGTGATTGACCGGGTTGAGGAGAGAGAACAAGGCAACCGCGCGGTCGGTCTGGCCGAGTCGCGCGAACGCGAAGATCAGCCACATCGCGGCATGGCTGTACTGCCCGCCGTTCTCGCGCAGTCCCGGCGGATAGCCCTTGATGTAGCCCGGGTCGTGATGCGTGCGGTCGAACGGCGGCGTGAACAGCAGCGCGAGGGCGTCGTCGCGGCGGATCAAATCGCGATCGACCGATGCCATCGCGGTCGCGGCGCGGTCGGGTTCGGCTGCGCCCGACAGCACGGCCCACGACTGCGCGATGGAGTCGATGCGACATTCCTCGCTGTCCTTCGAGCCCAGCCAGGTGCCGTCGTCGAAGGTCGCGCGGCGGTACCACTCGCCGTCCCATGCGACGCCTTCGATCGCGCTCCGCACCGACGTCGCGTGCGCATGCCAGCGCACGGCGCGTTCGTGGTCCCGGCGCTCGGCATGCGGCGCGAACAGGGCTATGGTCTTGAGCAGCAGCCACGCGAGCCACACGCTCTCGCCCTTGCCGTCCTGGCCGACGCGGTTCATGCCGTCGTTCCAGTCGCCGGTGCCCATCAGCGGCAGGCCGTGCTCGCCGGTCAGCGCGATGCACTGGTCGAGGCCGCGCGCGCAGTGCTCGAACAGCGTCGCCGTGTCGTCGGACTGCATGGGCTTGAAGAACGCATCGTGCTCACCCGGCTTGAGCGCGGGGCCTTCGAGCCACGACACCGGCTCGTCGAGGATCGCCGCGTCGCCGGTGCTGACGATGTACGTGGCGGTCGCATAGGCCAGCCACACGCGGTCGTCCGAGATCTGCGTGCGCACGCCCTGGCCCGAGTGCGGCAGCCACCAGTGCTGCACGTCGCCTTCGACGAATTGCCGCCCGGCCGCGCGCAGCAGGTGGCCGCGCGTCTGTTCCGGCATCGCGAAGGTCATCGCCATGCCGTCCTGCAGCTGGTCGCGGAAGCCGTACGCGCCGCTCGCCTGGTAGAACGCCGAGCGCGCGAAGATGCGGCAGGCGAGCGTCTGGTACAGCAGCCAGCCGTTCAGCATCACGTCCATGGCGCGGTCCGGCGTGCGGACCTGCACGGTGCCGAGCACGTCGCTCCAGTGACGTTCGACGTCGGCGAGCACGGCATCGAGATCGGCGGCGCGGTAGCGCGTGACCAGCTCGCGCGCCGCTTCCGCCGTCGTGCACTGGCCGAGCAACGCCACGACCTCGACGCTGGCGCCGGGCGCGAGCTCGACGATGGTCTGGATGGCCGCGCAGGGATCGAAGCCGGCGCCCGTGATGTTGGACAGGCGGCCGCCACCGACCAATGCCGAAGGCGATGCCATGTGGCCGTTGCGTCCCAGGAATTCGGTGCGGTCGGTGGTCCAGGCCGATCGCACGCTACTCAGGTCGGCGAACGTGACGCGATTCGGGAACGCGGTGCCCCAGGCGTTGCGGACGAAGAGCGCACCGGTCTCATCGACCTCGGACGCGATGAACGGCGACGCCACGTTGCGCGACGTGCCGAGCACCCACTCGGCATACGTCGTGACCGACAGTCGTCGCATGCGAGTGGAGGTGTTGCGCAGGGTGAGCCGCGAGATGCGGATCGGATCGGCGAGCGGCACGTACTGCAGCAGGTCGAGCGCGATCTCGTGCGCCTCGTGCTGGAAGCGCGACCAGCCGAAGCCATGGTGCGCGACGTAGACGCCGTCGTCGCGGACCGGCTGCGCGGTGGCCGTCCACACCTGGCCCGTGCTCTCGTCGCGCACGTAGATCGCTTCGCCGGCCGGGTCGCCGACCGCATCGTTGGACCACGGCGTCAGCTGGTTGTCCCGGCTGTTCTCGGCCCAGGCGAAGCCGCTGCCTTCCGCCGACGCCTGGAAGCCGAAGCCGGCGTTGGCGATGACGTTGATCCACGGCGCCGGCGTCGTCCGCGAGCGATCGAGCACGGTGACATAGGTGCGGCCGTCGTCCGCGAAGCCACCGGTGCCGTTGAAGAACTCGAGGCCGTCGCTCGCGCTCTTGACGGTCGGCGCGACGGGAGGCGCCGTCACGGGGCGCGTCTGCGGTCGTGTCGTCAACAGCGTCGACGATCGCAGCAGTTGCAACAGTTGCTGCGACAGCGGACCGCGACGCGCGACCAGCACGACGCGCGCGACCGACAGCAGCAACGCGTGCGTCTCGACGCTCAGCAGGTCGGCGCGCAACGCGTACAACGAACCGCGTGTCCCGCGATTGGCGAGGCCGGGTCGCGACTGGCTGCTGCGTTGCGCGGTCTCGATCGCGATCTGCAGGTCCTGCACATAGGACGACGCGCGTTCGTTGATGACGACGAGGTCGGCCGCGAGTCCCTTCGCGCGCCAGTACTCGTGCGCGCGCAGCAACTGGTCGACCTGCGGCATGTCGTCGAGGTCGTCGATCCGTATCACGACGATCGGCAGGTCGCCCGAGATCGATTGCGCCCACAGCCCGGACTGCGGGCCCATGCCGCGCCGGATCGTGTCGGACGGCATGCGGAAGCGCGGGTCGTTGTAGAGCACGGGCGCCGCCAGCCGCTGGAAGTCGCTTGCCTCGTCGGCCTTGACGGCCAGATGGCGCAGCTTGACCTGCGCCTGCGTCCACGCGAACGTCCGCGCGCGATCGAACGCGCTGCGGTCGTGATGCCGGTCGACGAGGTCCATCAGCGCGTCCTCCGTCGACGCGACGACAGTCCAGTAGGACACGGTGACGATCTCGCCCGGCGGCACCTCGACCCGACAACGCAACGCGAACACCGGGTCGAGCACCGTGCCCACGGTGTTCGACAGCGCCTGCGCGTCCTGCAACGCCGCGGCGCTGCCCGGATGGCGGCTGCGGCCGAGGAAGCGCAGCCGGTCGGTCTCGTATTGGGTCGGCGCGCTGGTGCGGCCCTCGATCACCATGAAATGCGCGACCCAGACCTCGGGCTCGTCCGGTGTGCGACGGCGACGGGTCGCGACCAGCGCGTCGAACGCCGGCACGTAACGCGTCTGCACGAACATCTTGGCGAATGCCGGGTGCGCGTTGTCGGTCGACACGGTCGTCAACACCAGTTCCGCATACGACGTCAGCTCGATCTCGCGAGCATGACGGCCGCGGTTGTGCAGCGACATGCGTCGGACCTCGGCGTCGTCCTCGCCGGACACCACCACCTCCATCGTCGTCAACAGACGCCCGTCTCGCCGGGTGAACGTCGCGATGTCTTCGGCGAAGGTCACGTCGGCGCCGGCGACGGCGTCGCGCAGCGGCTGGTTCGTCGTGCTCCACTTGGAGCCGCCCTTGACGTCGCGCAGAAACACGAACGAGCCTTCGGCATCACGGGTCGCGTCCTCGTGCCAGCGCGTCACGGCGATGTCGCCCCAGCGGCTGTAGCCCGAACCCGACGTGGTCAGCATCACCGTGTAGCGGTCGTTGGACAGCAGGTGCGTGACCGGCGCGCCACCGGTCGTGGCCGGCAGCCGCCGCACGCCCGAGCCCTCGATCGCGAACGCGACGCCGGCCGGCTTCGGCTCCTCGACGCGCGCTTCGGTCTCCGCGATGTCGCGCGGGATGCGTTCCTGCAGCAGCAGCTCGCTGGCCACGATCATCGGCTCCGCGTGGAAGCGCGAGCGCATCTGGCCGTCGTGCAGCGCGTTCGCGATCGCGAGGATGGTCATGCCCTCGTGATGCGCCATGTAGTTGCGGACCACCGCGACCTTCTCGCCCTCGGGCACGCGCGACCGCGTGAAGTCGAGCGCGTCGTAGTAGCCGTAGCGGCCGAGGCCGCCCTGCGCCGCGAGCTCCGCGAAGTTGCGCAGCGCTTCGAGCGGATCGACCATCGTCGCGAGGCCGGTCGCGTACGGCGCGATGACGAGGTTGTCCGCAAGGCCGCGTTTGAAGCCGAGGCCGGGCACGCCGAAGTTGGAGTACTGGTACGTGAAGTCGATGTCGCGCGCGTTGTACGCGGACTCCGAGATGCCCCACGGCACGCCGAGCGACGCCGCGTACGTCCGCTGGCGATCGACGACCAGCCGGTTGGTCTGTTCGAGCAGGCTGCCGTACGGCGCCCGCATGATCAGCGACGGCATCAGGTATTCGAACATCGAGCCCGACCACGAGATCAACGCCGACCCGAAGCCGATCGGCGTGGCCGAACGGCCGAGCCGGAACCAGTGGTTGGTGGGCACGTCGCCTTTCGCGATCGCGAACAGGCTGGCCAGCCGCGCCTCCGACGCGAGCAGGTCGTAGCAGCTCTGGTCGAGCCGGTTGTCGGCCAGCGAGTAGCCGATCGACAACAGCTTGCGTTCGCTGTCGAGCAGGAACGCGAAGTCCATCGCCATCGCGACCTCGCGGGCCTCGCGGGCGATGGCTTCGAGACGGACGTCGAACGCGTCGGCGCCGGCCGCATGGTCGGCCGCATGTTCGCGGACCGCACCGCGCAGCGCCGCGATCCAGAACACGAAGTCGGCCGCCCCCTGGCCGGGCTCGCGCGACGTCGACCCGGAGGACGAGGCTTCCTCGATGCCGATCAGGCGATCGATCGCCTCGACGATCCCCGCGAACGGCTCACTCGCCGCGATCGAGGCTTCGATCCCGTCGAGTGCCAGCGCCAGATCCTCGGCTTCTTCCCAGTCCGCGAGCACGAGCGGTCGCAACGCGTCGCGAGCGAGCCGCAGCGTGTCGCGCACGCCTTCGTGGGCCTGCGGCGCCACCGGATTGCCGCACCAAGCGTCGCAGGCGTTGGCGAGCACGATCAGGTGACCGGCGAGATTGCCGCTGTCGACCGCCGACACGTATGGCGGCTCGAGCACCCGCAGCTCGCCGGTGTCGTACCAGTTGAAGAAGTGGCCCCTGAACTTGCCCAGCTGCCGCATCGCGATGAGCGTCGCCTCGACGCGCGCGATCGTCTGCCCGGTGCCGGCCCATCCGAAGTCGCGTGCGGCGACCGACGACAGCAGATACAGGCCGAGGTTGGTCGGCGACGTCCGGCGTGCCAGCGTGGGTCGCGGCACCTCCTGGAAATTGTCGGGCGGCAGCATGTGGTCGGCCGGCGTCACGAAGGTCTCGAAGAAGCGCCAGGTGCGTCGCGCGATCAGTCGCAGCTTCAGCGCGTCGTCGTCGGACAGCGCGACGTCGCGATGGGCCGGCAGGGGTCGACTGACCCAGGCCGCGAATGCGGGACTCGCGAGCCACAGCAACGCGAGCGGCACGACGATCGGCGCCGACGCCGGGGCGAAGACGAGGGCCGCGGTCGCGTAGGCCAGCACCAGCAGCGTGCCGCCCGCCATCAGCCGATAGAAGCCGACGACGTCGGGCCGCCGGCCGCGCGCCGACTGCGCCGCGGTGGTCCATTCGAGCAGATGCCGACGCGTGACCAGGACGCGGACCAGCGTGCGCACGATGGCATCGCCGGAGCGCCAGGCACGATCGGGCAGCAGCACCAGCATCAGCGCGAGCTGCAGTCCCGACAGCTTCAATTCCTCCAGCGCCGTCGACAGATGGTTACGCAGTGAAACCTTCTCGCGGCGCAGCCAGAACGCGGACAGCGTGGTGATGGCGATCGGCGTCACCAGCACCATCAGCAGCAGCGCGATGCACTCGCGGGCGAGCGCGCGCGGCAGCACGGCGGACAGGCCGAATGCGGCCAGCGTGGTCGGCGCGATCATCGAGCGCCGCAGGTTGTCGAGCATCTTCCAGCGACCCACCATCGGCAGCCCGGTCGGCCCGTCGCGATGCCCCCAGATCCATGGCAGTAGCTGCCAGTCGCCGCGCACCCAGCGGTGCTGACGCCGCGCGTCGACGTCGTAGCGCGACGGGAATTCGTCGATGACCTCCACGTCCGACGCGAGCCCGGCGCGTGCGAACGAACCTTCGAAGAGGTCGTGGCTGAGCAGCGTGTCGTCGGGAACGCGGCCCGCGAGCGCGGCCTCGAACGCGTCGACGTCGTAGATGCCCTTGCCGGTGAACGAGCCCTCGCCGAGCAGGTCCTGATAGACGTCGGACGCGGCCGACGCGTATGGGTCGATGCCCGACGGGCCCGCGAAGATGCGCTGGTAGATCGAGCCGTCGCGGCCGAGCGGCAACGACGGCGTCACGCGCGGCTGCAGGATCGCGTAACCGTCGACCACGCGCTGCCGACGCGCATCGAAGCGCGGGCGGTTCAGCGGATGGGCCATCTTGCCGATCAGCCGCGTCGCGGTGTCGCGCGGCAACCGCGTGTCGGCGTCGAGCGTGATGACGTAGCGCACGTCCGACGGCACCCACGGCGCGATGCCACCGGGACTCATGAACGTCGTGTCGGTCGCACCGCGCAGAAGCCGGTTGAGTTCCTGCAGCTTGCCGCGCTTTCTTTCCCAGCTCATCCAGACGCCCTGGGCGGCGCTGTGGAGCCGCCGTCGATGAAGCAGCAGGAAGCGCGGGCCGGCCTCGCCGGCGGGATGGCGGCCGTTGAGCTTCGCCATCTCCGCGACCGCGAACTCCAGCAGCGCGAGATCGCCGTCGACGAGTTCGGTGTCCGCGTCTGCCCAGTCGGTCAGCAACGCGAGATGGACCTCGCCGCCGCTGCCCGACAGGTAATGCACCTCGAGATGCTCGATCTGTTCGCGCAGTTCGGCGCGACTGGTCAGCAAGGTCGGCACGGCGATCAGGGTCCGCAGCGCGGCCGGCACGCCTTCGAGCAGTTCCAGGCCAGGCAAGGGGCGAGCGCCGACGTTGAGCGCGATGGAACGATTGACGAGAGCCGTCGCCACGTCGCTGAACGGGATCAGGGCGATCACCGCCAGCGCCGTGAGGATCGCCGTGTGCGGCAGAGCCATGTCGAACCACAGCGAGGCCAGCGCGATGACGCCGGCGGTCACCAGCAGCACCGATGTGACATAGCCGCCGATGCCGCCGCGAATGGTCCAGCGCTGCAGGCGCAACGCGAGCGACGGCACGAAGCCGAGCGCGTGCTCGAACGATTCACGCCCGTGACCGATCAGGTGATAGCCGGGATCGGCCATGCGCTGCGCCTCGATCGGATCGCTTCGCTTCGTGGCGGCGGTCCGACCCGCGGACAACGACCGCGTGGCGATCTCGATCTCCGAATACGACGATCCGCGCGCCAGCTCCTCGATGGCATTGCGATAGAGATTGCGCGACGGGAAGTCCATCGCCGCGAACGTGGGCGAACGGCGCAGGCGTTCGTCGACGAGACTGACCCGTTCGAAGAGATCGGCCCAGCCGATGTCCGACATCAACCGCATGCTGGTGATGACGTTGCGCACGGTGACGTTGGAGATGGCCTGGCGCTGATGATCGTGCTGCACGACCAGGTCGATCGACAGATCCTGCGCCGCGAGCTGTCGCGAGAGCCACGCCAGCGCGGGCGTCGTCTCGGGATCCTGCCCGCGCAAGCGCTTGACGAGTTGCGCCGCGAAGATTTCCGGCAGCGGCCGGGCTTCACCGCCGCGCGTTCGCCGATCGGCTTCGAGCGTGGTGCGCTGGTCGCCGGGTCCGAGCAGGCGGTCGGCGAAGGCGTCGGCTTCCTCGCGTTCGCCGCGCGCGCTGGTGATCTGGTCGGCGAGCCGTCGCAGGTTTTCGAGCAGCACGATGCGCAGCGTGATCGCGATGGCCCACAGCTCGCCGATCGTCAGCGGTTGCACCGTCTGATAGGCGGCGAGGAAGCGGGCCAGCACCTCGGCATCGAAGTGACTGTCGGTATGCGCGACGTAAGCCCATGCGATGCCGAAGACGCGGGGATAGCCGGCGAACGGTCCGCCCTCGAGCTTCGGGAGCTGCCGATAGAAGCCCGGCGGGAGGTCGAGGCGCGCCTCGCGGACCTGCTCCTCGACGAGGTGGTAGTTGTCGAGCAGCCACTCGGCCGCCGGCACCGCGGCGCGCCCGTGTTCGAGTTCGAGCGCGCTGTCGCGATAGGCGGCGAGCAGCGCGGCGGCATTGTCGTCGAGCCGCGCATGCAGCGAGTAGACGCGCGGCGGCTGCTTCGTGACGGCCTGCGCCACCGCGAGGCTGCGTGCGTGCTGCTCGAGTCGTTCGACGCCGAACAGCTCCTCGCGGACGGGAACGCGATCCGTCCACCGCGAGGTCTGGGAGAGCGGCGGGAAGAGCATGCCGAGGCCG
>CAZZWS010000042.1:0-23326 GCA_964657795.1 Beijerinckiaceae bacterium | reverse complement strand
GAACACGTCAGCGCTTCGTCTGACGCAGCCGCTGGATGGCCGCGAGCTGGGCGGCCATGACGGTCAGTTCGGACTGGGCGAGCGCGAGATCGAGGTCGCTCTTGGCATTGGCCATCGCTTCCTCGGCGCTCTTCTTCGCTTCGGCGGCCTTGCTCTCGTCGAGGTCGGCGCCGCGAATGGCGGTGTCGGCCAGCACGGTCACCATGTCCGGCTGGATCTCGAGGATGCCGCCCGCGACGAACACGAACTCCTCCTCGGCCTGGCCCGGCACCCGGATGCGCACCGCGCCCGGCTTGATGCGCGTGATCAGCGGCGTGTGCTTGGGATAGATGCCGAGTTCGCCCGCCTCGCCCGGTAGCGCGATGAACTCCGCTTCGCCGGAGAAGATCTGCTCTTCGGCGGAGACGACATCGACGTGAATGGTGTTGGCCATGTTCTGCTCGGTCTGGAAGTGGACGGCGGCGTCAACCACCACCGCCCGTGGGGATCAGCTGACCTTCTTGGACTTCTCGATCGCCTCGTCGATGGTGCCGACCATGTAGAACGCCTGCTCCGGCAACGCGTCGAGCTCTCCGGCGACGATCATCTTGAAGCCGCGGATGGTCTCGCGACACGTACTTGCCCGGCGCGCCGGTGAACGTCTCGGCGACGTGGAACGGCTGCGACAGAAAGCGCTGGATCTTCCGCGCACGGGCGACGATCAGCTTGTCTTCCGGCGCCAGCTCGTCCATGCCGAGGATGGCGATGATGTCGCGCAGTTCCTTGTAGCGCTGCAGCGTGCCCTGCACGGCGCGGGCCGTGTTGTAGTGGTCTTCGCCGACGACGTTCGGATCGAGCTGACGCGACGTCGAGTCCAGCGGATCGACGGCCGGGTAGATGCCCAGCGCGGCGATGTCACGCGACAGCACGACGGTGGAGTCGAGGTGGGCGAACGTCGTCGCGGGCGACGGGTCCGTCAGGTCGTCCGCGGGCACGTACACGGCCTGGATCGACGTGATGGAGCCGGTCTTGGTCGACGTGATGCGTTCCTGCAGACGACCCATCTCCTCGGCCAGCGTCGGCTGATAGCCCACGGCCGACGGCATGCGCCCGAGCAACGCGGACACTTCGGTGCCGGCCAGCGTGTAGCGATAGATGTTGTCGACGAAGAACAGCACGTCGCGGCCTTCGTCGCGGAAATATTCGGCCATCGTCAGGCCGGTCAGCGCGACCCGCAGGCGGTTGCCCGGCGGCTCGTTCATCTGGCCGTAGACCATCGCGACCTTCGAGTTCTCGAAGTTGTCGGCATCGATGACGCCGGCATCCTTCATCTCGTGATAGAAGTCGTTGCCTTCGCGCGTACGCTCGCCGACGCCCGCGAACACCGACAGGCCCGAGTGCTCCTTGGCGATGTTGTTGATCAGCTCGAGCATGTTGACGGTCTTGCCGACGCCGGCGCCGCCGAACAGGCCCACCTTGCCGCCCTTGGCGAACGGGCAGATCAGGTCGATGACCTTGATGCCCGTTTCCAGCAAATCCTGCGACGGCGACAGCTCGTCGTAGGCCGGCGCCTTGCGGTGGATCGTCGAGAACGTGTCCGACTTGATCGGGCCGACTTCGTCGATCGGATTGCCGAGCACGTCCATGATCCGACCGAGCGTGCCGAGGCCGACCGGCACCGAGATGCCCTTGCCGGTGTTTTTGACCATCATGCCGCGACGCAGTCCGTCGGACGAACCGAGCGCGATGCAGCGCACCACGCCGTCGCCGAGCTGCTGCTGCACTTCGAGCGTCAGCGCCGAGCCATCCATCTTCAACGCGTCGTACACGCGCGGCATCGCGTCGCGCGGGAATTCGACGTCGACGACAGCGCCGATGCACTGGACGATCTTGCCTTCGACCTGAACCGGGGTATCCATCACTGTGCTCATTTCAATCCTTAACGTGTAGCGCTGACCATGTCATCCCGGCGAAGGCCGGGACCTAATCGACGAGACGCTTCACTCTCGTCGTCCCCGCGAAGGCGGGGATCCAGTGTCGTTCTCTTCGTTCTTAAACCGCTGCCGCGCCGGCCACGATCTCGCTCAGCTCGGTGGTGATCGCGGCCTGACGTGTCTTGTTGTAGACCAGCTTCAGCTCGCCGATGACGCTACCCGCGTTGTCGGTGGCTGCCTTCATCGCGACCATCCGCGCCGACTGCTCCGACGCCATGTTCTCGGACGTCGCCGTGAAGACCAGCGCCTCGACGTAACGGACCATCAGGAACTCGATGACGCTCTGCGCATCGGGTTCGTACAGGTAATCCCACGCGTAGCCCTTCTTCTCTTCGGCCGTCTGCTGCATGTGCGCGTGCGAAAGCGGCAGCAACTGCTCGACCATCGGCTGTTGGGCGATCGCGCTGATGAACTTGTTGTAACAGAGGTAGACCGCCTTCAGCTTGCCGTCCGCGTAGGCGTCGAGCATCACCTTGACCGGCCCGATCAGCTTTTCGAGATGCGGCGCGTCGCCGAGATGCGTGACGTTGGCGACCAGCTTCACGCCGACGCGGGACAGGAAGCCGAGCCCCTTGTTGCCGATCGCGACCGCCTGCGCCTCGATGCCTTGCGCGTGGTACTCGCGGATCTTCGCGGTGACGGCCCGCAGCACGTTCGTGTTGAGGCCGCCACAGAGGCCCTTGTCCGTCGTGATCACGATGAAGCCGACGGCTTTGGCCTCGTCGTGCGCGACCATGAACGGATGCGTGAACTCCGGATTGGCCGCGCCCAGATGCGCCGCGATGTTGCGAACCTTCTCGGCATACGGACGCGACTTGCGCATGCGCTCCTGCGCCTTGCGCATCTTCGACGCGGCGACCATCTCCATCGCCTTCGTGATCTTCTTGGTGTTCTCGACGCTTTTAATCTTGCCGCGTATTTCTTTACCCGCTGCCATCGGCTACCTCAACAAGCGTTTACAAGATCGCGAAGCGGTCTCGTGAATAAAAAGGGGTACGCCGCGCGTGCGCGGCGAAGCTGCTTCAATAAGAACCGGACTTCTTGAACTCGGCGATCGCCGCCGCGAGCTCGGTCTCGCTGTCCTTGTCGAGCACCTTCGTCGAGTCGATCTTGTCGACCAGCGCGCCATTCTTCGCACGCAACGACTTGTGCAGACCCGCCTCGAACGGCAGGACCTGCTTGATCTCGAGGTCGTCGAAATAGCCCTTGTTGACCGCGAACAGCGACACAGCCATCAGCGACACGGACAGCGGCGAGTACTGCGCCTGCTTCAACAGTTCGGTCACGCGCGCGCCGCGGTCGAGCTGCTTGCGCGTCGCTTCGTCGAGGTCCGACGCGAACTGCGCGAACGCGGCCAGCTCGCGGTATTGCGCGAGGTCGGTCCGGATGCCGCCCGACAGGCCCTTGATGACCTTGGTCTGCGCGGCGCCACCGACCCGCGACACCGAAATGCCGGCGTTGATGGCCGGACGCACGCCCGCGTTGAACAGCGACGTCTCCAGGAAGATCTGGCCGTCGGTGATCGAGATCACGTTGGTCGGCACGAACGCGGACACGTCGCCGGCCTGCGTTTCGATGATCGGCAGCGCCGTCAGCGAACCCGTCTTGCCCTTGACCTCGCCCTTCGTGAAGGCTTCGACGTATTCGGCATTGACGCGCGCCGCACGCTCGAGCAGACGCGAGTGGAGATAGAACACGTCGCCCGGATACGCTTCGCGACCCGGCGGGCGGCGCAGCAGCAGCGACACCTGGCGGTAGGCGACGGCCTGCTTCGACAGGTCGTCATAGACGATCAGCGCGTCCTGGCCGCGGTCGCGGAAGTATTCGCCCATCGTGCAACCCGAATAGGCCGACACGTATTGCATCGCGGCGGACTCGGAAGCGGTCGCGGCGACGACGATCGTGTATTCCATCGCGCCGTGCTGCTCGAGCGCGCGCACCACGTTCTTGACCGACGATGCCTTCTGGCCGATCGCGACGTAGATGCAGATGCACTCCTGCCCCTTTTGATTGATGATCGCGTCGAGGGCGACCGCCGTCTTACCGGTCTGACGGTCGCCGATGATCAGCTCGCGCTGGCCGCGGCCGACGGGCACCATCGAGTCGATGGACTTGAGGCCGGTCTGCATCGGCTGCGACACCGACTGGCGGGCGATGACCCCCGGCGCGACCTTTTCGATGACGTCCGTCATCTTGGCGTTGATCGGACCCTTGCCGTCGATCGGCGCACCGAGTGCGTTGACCACACGGCCGATCAGCTCGGGGCCGACGGGCACTTCCAGGATGCGACCGGTCGTCTTGACGGTCTCGCCTTCGGAGATGTGCTCGTACTCGCCCAGGATGACCGCGCCGACGGAGTCGCGCTCCAGGTTCAGCGCGAGGCCGAACGTCGGATTGCCTTGCGAGTCAGGCGAGAACTCCAGCATCTCGCCCTGCATCGCATCGGACAGGCCGTGGATGCGCACGATACCGTCGGTCACCGACACGACCGTGCCCTGGTTGCGCACTTCCGTGGAAGCGCCGAGCCCTTCGATGCGGCTCTTGATGAGCTCGCTGATTTCGGACGGATTAAGGTGCATGGGGGAAAGCCCTCGAAGATTCAAAGACGAGGTTCGCGCAGCGAACCTCGGGTAATGGTCGGTTCAAGCAACTAAGCCGTCAATGCCGCCTTCATGGCGGCCAACCGTGAACGAACCGACGTGTCGAGCACGCGATCACCGACCACGACGCGGACGCCGCCGATCAGTTCGGCGTCGACCGTGACCACCGGCTTGAGCTTGATGGCGAACTTGCGTTCGAGCGACGACACGAGATCGTGCAATGCGCTGTCGTCGATCGGGAATGCGGTGGTGATGTGCGCGTCCGCGCTGCCTTCCTTCGCGCCGACCAGCTGCGCGAACTGCGTCGCGACTTCGGGCATGACGCCAAGACGATCGTTATCGATCAGCGCGCGCACGAAGTTCTGCGCATGCGTGTCGATGTCGCCGACCGCGCCGACGAAGATCGAATAGACCTGGTCGCCGGTCACGCGCGGGTCGTCGATGACGCGAGCCATGTCCGGATCCGCCGCGACCGCACCCATCCGCGCGACGAGGTCGGACCACTTCTTCATTGCATCCGCGTCCCGATCGGCGGACACGACGCGGAACAGCGCTTCCGCGTAGGGACGGGCGATGGTGGAGAGTTCGGCCATGACTTACAGCTGCGCCTTTAGCTCGTCGAGCAGAGCCGCATGCCGGGCCGGGTCGATCTCCTTCTTGAGGATCTTCTCGGCGCCCTGGACCGCCAGCACGGCGACCTGATCGCGCAGCGTGTCGCGCGCGCGCTGCACTTCCTGGTCGGCTTCGGCCCGGGCTTCGGCGATGATGCGGGCCTTCTCGATCTCGGCCGACTTGCGGGCATCGGCCATGACGCCGGCGGCCTGCTTCTCCGCCTCGGCGAGTCGCGTCTGGTTGTCGGTGCGCGACTGCGACAGCTCGGCGTCGACGCGCTTGTGCGCCTCGCTCAGTTCGAGCTTGGCGCGGTCGGCAGCCGCGAGACCGTTGGCGATCTTGTTGGCCCGCTCGTCGAGGGCAGCCATGATCGGCGGCACGACGAACTTCATCGTGAATCCCACGAAGATGAGAAACTCGATCAGCTGTGCGATCAGCGTAGCGTTGATGCTCACGTGTTGCCTCTAATACGTAGGACGAGTGATGGAGAACGATGCCGCGGCGCGATGCCGTGCTCGCTCAACGTGGCAGGTTGGCGATCTGGGCCAGGAACGGGTTGGCCGTGGCGAACCACAACGCGACACCGGTACCGATGATGAACGACGCATCGATCAGGCCGACCAGCAGGAACATCTTGGTCTGCAGGGTGTTCATCAATTCGGGTTGGCGCGCCGCCGACTCGAGGTATTTGCTGCCCATCAAGCCGATGCCGATACAAGCGCCCATTGCACCCAGGCCGATGATCAATCCGACGGCGATGGCAACAAAACTAATGACTTCCATGACGACTCCCTAAGTTTGTAGATACTCGAACGCAAAACAAGAACAGGACGCCGATCGCCGTGACGACGACCGATCGTCGCACTCAATGATGATCGTGAGCCTGGCCGAGATAGACCAGCGTCAACATCATGAACACGAAGGCCTGCAGCCAGACGATCAGCAGGTGGAAGACGGCCCACAGCAGGCCGAAGACGATCTGGCCGGAAAACAGCAGGATGCCGGTGAGGCTGAGCGTGAACGCGCCACCCATCAGCGCGAGCAACAGGAACAGCAGCTCGCCGGCGTACATGTTGCCGAACAGTCGCATGCCGTGCGAGACGGTCTTGGCGATGAACTCGATGAGCTGCATCGCGAAATTGAGCGGGTAGAGAAACCACTTGTCGCCGAACGGCGCCGAGATCAGTTCGTGCGCCCAACCGCCGGCACCCTTGATCTTGACGTTGTAGAACAGGCAGAGCAGCAGGACGCCGATCGACATCGCCATCGTCACCGACAGATCGGCCGTGGCCACGACGCGCAGGTGATCCAGCCCCAGCACGTGCTCGCCCAGGAAGGGCAGCAAGTCCACCGGCAGGAAGTCCATCGAGTTGAGCAGGATGACCCAGATGTAGATCGTCAGCGCGAGCGGCACGACCAGACGGCGGCTGTTCGCGTTGTGAACGATGCTCTTGGCCTGATCGTCGACCATCTCCACCAGCATCTCGACGCCCGCCTGCAGACGTCCGGGCCGGCCCGACGTGGCCTTGCGCGCCGCACGCCACAGGACGAATGCAGCGACGACACCGATCACCAGCGTGAAGAAGATCGAGTCGTAATTGACGACCGAAAAATCGACGACCGACGCCTGCTTCCGGTTCGTCAGGAAAGTCAGGTGGTGGATGATGTAGTCGGATGCTGTGGGGACGTGCTCCGTCACCGCGCCTTCGGTAGCCATACGTGTTCGCTCGCTGTAACCGGTCGTTCGTTCTTGGAGGTCGTCTTGTTCTGTGCGAAAGCAACTTCGGGCGTTACGTGGATGTACCGGATGTACCGTGCCGCCTGAGCACGAAGGCCAAAAAGTAGCTTTTGAGGACGGCGATGATCCCGACGATGAACGCCAGCCAGTTCAGGCCGTGGTACGTGCGCGCCACCGCGAAGATCAGCAGCACCGTCACCGCGACCTTCATGAACTCGCCGACGACGAAGCCCTGAATCGTGACGCCGCCCGGTCGCCTGCTCTCGAAAGAAAGCCGCAACGCGAACAGTGCATTCGGAATGACGCAGGCGAAACCGCCGAATGCCGCCGACAACGCGGCGTTCCAGCCTCCGAGCATCGCCGCCACCGCGGCAACGATCAACGTCATCACCACTTGCAGGGCTACCGCGTTCGCCATCGCGCCTTGATCACGCTGAACCGCGGCGACTGCTCATGGCCCCGGTGTCATCCTCGTTCCTGTCCTGTGCCGGACAACGCATTATTCGTCGAACGCAAAGCCGCGAGATGATACTGGCTCCGGTGTGCTCGCGTCAAACCGCAAGGCGGCGGCACCGCATCAGGCGTTATGCCGCGGACGGCTCGGATGGAATCCCTTGAATCCCGTCGGAATTGCTCCGATGGCTCGGCGAGGTTTTCCGCGTTACGCTGATCGCCCTGCGGTACCTCCCGTCGACGACGCGTGGCGTTGCTTACTCGAAATCCAAGTCCATGAACGAAGCGCGCGCAGGCACGGCGGAATCCCTGACCATCCACTGGCCCGAGCCCGCGCATCTGAGAATCGATGCCAAGGACGGCCTGTCGGAACCGTGCGAGATCCAGTTCAACGACGGCACGGTCGAGACCGGGGAGTTGTTGCGTTTCACGGGTCGCGACGAGCACCTGGTGTTCCGCCCGCACCCGGAACATCCGCGCTATCCGTCGAAGATCGTCGTGCGCAACCAACGCTTCAAGCGCCTGCGACTGCTCGATCCGGTGGCCGTGCACGCGCTCGAGGGCACGGTGTTCGGCAGCACCGACGAGCCGGTCGGCACGTCGCAGATGCACGTCTACAACGTCGAGTTCGCCGATCACGAGATCGAGTCGGGCGACACCGCCGGCTACATCCGCAACAACATCGGCCTCTTCCTGTATTTCACGCGTCCCGGCGATCGTGTCGAGCGCGTGTTCGTCCCGGAAGCGGCGATCGCCTACTTCCAGGCGGGCGAGCCGATCGGACGCCTCCTCGTCGAAGAGAACGCGGTCAGCGAGGAACAGCTCGCAGCGGCCGTCGAGAAGCAGCAGGAGATGCGCAAGCTGGTTCTCGGAGACTACCTGATCGAAGAAGGCCTGATCACGGCCCAGCAGCTCGAACTGGCGCTGGAGCATCAGAAGTCCAAGCCCAGCCTGCGCCTCGGCGAGGCGTTGATCGAACTCGGCGCCGTCGCTCCCGAGGCATTGCAGATCGCCCTCGCCCGCCAGCGCGCCAACCGGGGTCGGCCGCTCGGGCAGATCCTGGTCGACATGGGGGTCGTGGATTCCGACACGCTCAACAAGATCCATGCGAAGAAGATGGGTCGGCACTTCGTGTCGCTGGCCAACTTCACGGCATCGCCGGACGCGGTCGCGGCCATCCCGGCAGCCGCTGCGGAGCGCCTCGGCATCATGCCGTTGTCCAGCGAAAACGGTGATCTGATCGTCGCATCCGAGCATCAGCTCGATTCGGCCGCGATCAACGAACTCACCCTGCTGTCGCGGATGCACGTGGTGCAGGTGCTGGCCGCGGGCGCGGAGATCGAGGCCAGGCGTGCCGAGGCCTACGGAGAACTGTCCGAAGCGACGATGCTGTCGGATGCCTCCGCGATCCGCTTCGAGAGCATGGAGGTCATCGAGGGCTTCTGTTCCTACGACCCGCAGCAGAACGGCGAGACGTTCCGGGAAGACACCGAGGGGCTCAGCGATCCGCATCTGATCGAGGCGATCGAGCGGGCGCTGATCGCGGTCGAGTCCGGCGGAACGCTCGACATCCGCGTCGAGTCGCGTTACGGCGAACGCATCACTACGATCCGGCTGCAGCGCGAAGCCTGATCAGCGCAAGAGCTCAAGCCGCCTTGCCGCGTATCGCGTCCAGCAGCCCGTCGAGCTGTTCGAGGCTCGCGAAGTCGATCAGCAACTGACCGTTCCCCTTGCCGCGCACGCGGACTTCGACCCTGGTCGCGAGCAGGTCGGACAATTCCGTTTCCAGGCCGGACACATCGGCGTCGCGAGGGCGACGCGTCGCCGCGCGCCGGCCATCCGCAGAGGTCCCAGTCGCCGCGTTGGTCTGCCCGACCAGCCGCTCCGCGTCCCGGACCGACATGCGCTTCGCGACGATCTGATTGGACAACACGATCTGGGTCGCCCCGTCGACCGCGAGTAGCGCCCGCGCGTGACCCATGTCGATGTCGCCGGCCATCAACATCGTCTGGACCGGCTTGGCGAGATTGAGCAGGCGCAGGAGGTTGGACGTGGCGCTGCGCGAGCGACCGATGGCCGCCGCCGCATCCTCGTGCGTCAGACGGAACTCGGTGATGAGCCGCTGCACGCCCTGCGCTTCTTCGAGCGGGTTGAGGTCCTCGCGCTGGATGTTCTCGATCAGCGCCATCGCCGCCGCCGACTCGTCCGGTACGTCGCGAACCAGCACCGGCACTTCGGTCAACCCGGCGATGGTGGCCGCGCGCACGCGCCGCTCGCCGGCGATGATTTCGTAACGGTCGCCGCCGACCGGGCGCACCAGCACCGGCTGCATGATGCCCTGCGCCTTGATCGATTCGGCCAGCTCGCCGAGTGCGCCTTCGTCCATCCGCGTCCGCGGCTGGTACTTGCCGCTCTGAAGCATTCCCAGCGGCAGCACGCTGGGCGCGTTCGAATCGCCGGAGCGCGGCGGCTCCGGCGCGCCCAGCAATGCTTCGAGACCCCGGCCCAGACCGCCCTTGCGCTTGTTCATGGAACGCTTTCTTCTTCCTGGTCGATCGACGGGGCGGTCGACGGCGCAGCGGACGATGCCGCGGACGACGAAGCCGCTGCCGTCGCGTGCCTGGCCGAAGGCTTCGCCGCTCGATCCGGCGCGAAGCGCTCGATCATTTCAGCGGCGAAGGCGACGTAGGCCTGGGCACCCTTGCTGGACTTGTCGAATACGACGCCCGGCATGCCATAGGACGGAGCCTCGGCGAGCCGTACATTGCGCGGGACCAACGTCTTGAAGACCTTGTCGCCGAAGTGCGATTCGAGCTGGGCCGACACCTGATTGGCCAGCGTGGAGCGCGGATCGAACATCACGCGCAGCAGTCCGATGATCTCGAGCTCCCGATTGAGGTTGCGATGCACCTGCTTGATCGTGCTGACCAGGTCCGACAGGCCTTCGAGGGCGTAATACTCGCACTGCATCGGGATGATGACCCCGTGCGCCGCGGTGAGCCCGTTGAGCGTCAACAACGACAGTGCCGGCGGGCAGTCGATCAGCACGAAGTCGTAGGCTTCGAGGTGCGCGGCGAGCGCGCCCTTGAGACGTGTTTCGCGACTTTCCATATCGACGAGGTCGAGTTCCGCGCCGGCGAGGTCGCGATTGGCCGGAAGCACGTCGTAGCCACCGGTCTCCGAACGGCGCACGACCGAAGCGGCCGGGGCCAGGCCCAGCAGCAGCTGATAGACGCTTGTCTTCAGGGATCGCTTGTCGATGCCGGAGCCCATCGTGGCATTGCCCTGCGGGTCCAGATCGATCAGCAGGATTCGCAACCCCGACGCGCCGAGGGCAGCCGCGAGATTGACCGTGGTGGTCGTCTTGCCGACGCCCCCCTTCTGATTAGCGATCGCGAAGATCTTTGCCATGAGCCGAATGTGCCGTCAGGAAACGCGTTGCATGAGCACGGCGCAACGCTGCGCACCGAGGAATGGGACGTCGATGGTCAGCACGTCCTCGACCCGCCAGGGGGCGGACACCGACGCGAGCTCGGCTTCGGGACGCGCGCCCTTCATCGCAAGTACACGCGTCGACGGCGCGCACAGCCGCTCGATCGACGCGAGCATGACCGACAGCTCGGCATACGCTCTGGAGACGATCAAGTCGGGCCTCTTCGGGAGAGTGAGCGCCTCCACGCGTCGATGGAGCGGAAAGAAATTCGACAGCTTGAGCGCGGCCTTCGCCTGCAATTGGAACCCGATCTTCTTGGCGACCGCATCGATCGAATGAATGCGAAGCGCGGGTCGCATGATCGAAAGTGGAATGCCTGGTAGCCCTGCACCGCTGCCAACATCGACGATCTCGTCAGCAGCGCAGCGATCGACCAACGGCACGATCGCCAATGAATCGAGAAGATGTACCGTCAGCATGTCGGAAGGATCGCGGACGGAGGTCAGGTTGTAGACACCGTTCCACTGCACCAGCAGGTCGAGAAACGCGAGAAGCGCGTTTCGCTGCTGCAGGTCGGCAGTCTGACCGAGCCGTTCGATGCCTTCTGCCAGCCGCGTCTCCAACTCGCCACTCGCGATCGCCATCATCGCGTGTTGATGTGGCGAGACATGCGGGGGCGATCAACCATGAGCCTCGGCGACAACATCGTTGCGCCGGGTACGGCCCAGACCCCGCTTCAAGTGGACGAGAAGGAGCGACAGGGCCGCCGGAGTGACGCCAGGGATCCGCGACGCTTCTCCCAGCGTGCCCGGTCGAGCAGCCTGGAGCTTCTGGCGTGCTTCGAACGAGAGGCCGGTGACCGCCGCGTAATCCAGATTGATTGGCAAAAGCTGGCCTTGCAGGTGGGCCATCCGATTCACGTCGTCTCGCTGATTGGCGACGTATCCGGCGTATTTCGCATTGATTTCGATCTGCTCTGCGATTTCGGGCGTGACGGCAGCGTCCGCCGGGAAAATCGCCGCGCCCTGCTCGTCAGCCAGAGTTTGCAGATCGCGATAGTGCACACCGGGTCGACGCATCAAATCGGCGAGACGATACTCGCGCTCGATCGGCTGGCCGAGCACCCGCTCGATGTCGGACGCACTGGTTGTCCTCGGCGAGACCCACGTCGTCGAGAGCCGGGTTGTTTCACGTGAAACAACGTCCTGCTTCGTCTGAAATGCAACCCAGCGGGCATCATCGACGCAGCCAAGGTCCCGGCCAACGCCGGTCAAGCGGACATCGGCATTGTCCTCGCGAAGGCTGAGGCGAAACTCCGCTCTGCTAGTGAACATGCGGTACGGCTCCGCCACGCCATGCGTAACGAGATCATCGACCAGGACGCCCAGATACGCCTCGTCCCGCGCCGGATACCAACCCTCTTTTCCGCACGCACTGCGCGCTGCATTGAGCCCCGCGAGCAATCCCTGTGCAGCCGCCTCTTCATATCCGGTCGTGCCATTAATCTGTCCCGCAAAGAACAGACCGCCGATGGCTGTCGTTTCGAGGGTGCGCTTCAGCGCCCGGGGGTCGAAATAATCGTATTCGATCGCGTAGCCGGGACGCAGGAGATGCGCCTCTTCCAGGCCGGCAATGCTGTGAACGAGCTCGCACTGAACGTCGAACGGCAGACTCGTCGAGATGCCATTCGGATAGACCTCGTGCGTCGTCAGACCTTCGGGCTCGAGAAAAATCTGGTGAGACGTCTTGCCCGCAAAACGGTGAATCTTGTCTTCGATGCTGGGGCAATAACGGGGACCCACGCCTTCGATCACCCCGCTGTACATCGGCGAGCGATCGAGATTCCGACGAATGATGTCGTGAGTCTCTTCATTGGTCTGCGTGATCCAGCACGGCAACTGCGCCGGATGCATCGTCGCCGCCCCCATGAACGAAAACACCGGCATCGGGTCGCTGTCGCCCGGCTGAACTTCCAGTTGCGAAAAGTCGATGGAGCGCCCGTCGATGCGCGGCGGCGTACCTGTCTTCAAGCGTCCCTGTGGCAGCCCGAGCTCCTTCAGCCGGGACGCCAGCGAAATCGAGGCCGGATCGCCCGCACGGCCGGCGCCGTAATGGTCCATACCGACGTGGATCTTCCCGTTCAGAAAGGTACCCGCCGTGAGGACGACGGATTTCGCCAAAAACCGGATGCCTGATTGCGACACGACACCGCTGACGCGATCACCCTCGAGGATCAGGTCATCGGCCGCTTGCTGGAACAGCCACAACCCTGGCTGGTTCTCTAGACGGCGCCGAATGGCCGCCTTATAGAGAAGGCGATCCGCTTGCACGCGCGTCGCACGAACCGCGGGGCCCTTGCTGCCGTTGAGGGTGCGAAACTGGATGCCGGCTTCATCGGCTGCGAGGGCCATTGCCCCACCGAGGGCGTCGATTTCCCTGACGAGGTGGCCCTTGCCGATGCCGCCGATCGAAGGATTGCAACTCATCGCACCCAGGGTCTCGATATTGTGCGTCAGCAGCAACGTCGACCCGCCGCTGCGGGCGGCCGCCAGCGCGGCCTCGGTTCCGGCATGGCCGCCGCCGATCACGATCACATCGAAAGTTTTAGGGAATTGCATCGCACGCCTCGAACAAGAGCGGAATTATCGCTGTTATCCCGAACCGGTGCCACGTTGACGTTCCACGTGAAACAAGACACCCAACTTCGCGCTGTGGCCAACGAGTCGCTCAGCTTCGCTTTCGCTGCCTGAACGCCACGTACTCGCCGACGATTCCCCGACGAAACAGCAGGACGCATGCGACGAAGATCGCGCCGATGATGACCGTGACCCACGACCCCACGCGGTCGGCAAGCGTGTCCTGCAAGGTGATGACGATCGACGATCCGAGCACCGGACCGAGGAAGGTGGCGAGTCCGCCCAGCAACGTCACCAGGATGACTTCGCCGGACGTCTGCCAATGGACGTCGGTCAACGAAGCAAAGCCAAGCACCAGCGTCTTCATCGAACCGGCCAGGCCGGCGAGCGACGCCGAAAGCACGAACGCGAGCAGCTTGTACCGGTTGACCGCGTAGCCCAGCGAGATCGCACGGGGCTCGTTCTCGCGGATCGCCTTCAGGATCTGCCCGAACGGGGAGTACACGATGCGTCGAATCACGAGGAACGTGGCGACGAACACCGCGAAGACGACGTAATACATCGTCAGGTCCGAATCGAGCGGCAGCAAGCCGATGAGCCGACCCCGCGGGACGCCCTGCAAGCCGTCCTCGCCATGCGTGAATGGCGCCTGTAGGCAAACGAAATAGACCATCTGCGCGAGCGCCAAAGTGACCATTGCGAAGTAGATGCCTTGCCGGCGGATCGCGATCAGCCCGATCACGAGGCCCAGCACGCCGGCCACGACGACCCCGAACAGCACACCGATCTCTGGCGAAACGCCACTGGCGCGGATCAACCAGCCGGTCGCATAGGCCGCGCTTCCGAAGAACGCCGCATGGCCGAACGACAGCAGCCCGGTGTAACCGAACAGGAGGTTGAACGCGCACGCGAAGATGGCGACGCACATCACCTTCATCAACAACACCGGGTAGAGACCGATGAATGGCGCAACGAGTGCCAGGATCACCAGTGCAGCGTACCCGAGCCGCGCGAACGAAGATGGCTTGGCGCGCACGTCAGGCACTCTTGCCGAACAGACCGGCGGGACGGAACAGCAGGACGATGATCATGATGACGAACACGACGACGTTCGAGGCTTCCGGATAGAAGACGCGCGTCAGGCCCTCGACGAGACCGAGCAGCAACCCTGTCACGATCGAGCCGAGAATGGATCCCATCCCGCCGATCACGACGACGGCGAAGACCACGATGATCAGGTTCGAGCCCATCAGCGGCGTGACCTGAATCACCGGCGCCGCGAGCACGCCGGCCAAGCCGGCGAGTGCAGCGCCCGCGCCGTAGGTCAGCGTCACCATCAACGGCACGTTCACGCCAAACGCCTGGACCAGCGTCGCGTTCTCGGTCGCCGCGCGCAGCGTCGATCCGAGTCGCGTCTTCTCGATCAGGAACCATGCCGCGAAACACACCGTCAGCGACGCGACCACGACCCACGCGCGGTAGTTGGGCAGGATCATGAAGCCGACGTCGGTCGCGCCCTGCAACGCCTCGGGCACGCTGTACGACTGGCCCGACACCCCGTAATGATCGCGAAACACGCCTTCGGCGATCAACGCGAGGCCAAAGGTCAGCAGGAGGCCGTAGACCGGATCGAGCGTGTAGAGCCGCTTGAGGAACAGCCGCTCGACGACCACCCCGATCACCCCGATGACGAGGGGCGCCAGAATCAGCGCGAACCAGTAGTCGATGCCGAACGAGTCGAGCAGGATCCAGGCCGCATACGCGCCCATCATGTACAACGCGCCGTGCGCGAAGTTGACGATGCCGAGCAGCCCGAAGATCACTGCGAGCCCGAGCGACAGCAGCGCGTAGAACGAACCGTTGACGAGGCCGAGCAACAACTGCCCGAGCAACGCTTGAAGGGGAATGCCGAAGAGTTCGGTCATGGATGCTTGAGGAATCCGGCTCCGGCGTCACGGCGCGAGCAGCGCGGTCGTGTCGCCGGTGCTGGACATACGGGTCTGTCAGGGTATCTTGACGAGCGGGCGCGCAGGACGATACGGTAGAACCCCGCCGTGATCCTGGCCCCTTTCAGGACTTCTTCAGGAGCGGACAGACCGACTTCGACTCGGGCAGGAACGCCTGGTCACCCGGCACGGTCGCCATCAGCTTGTAGTAGTCCCATGGATACTTGGATTCGCCGGGCGTCTTGACCTCGTAGAGATACATGTCGTGGATCATCAGGCCATCGGCCCGGATGTTCCCGTTCTTCGCGAAGAAGTCGTTGAGTGGGGTCTTGCGCATCTGGGCCATGACCTTGTCGCCATCGTCGGTGCCGGTCGCCTTGACCGCGTTGAGATAGAACGTCGCGGCCGAGTAGTCGGCGGCATGCAGGCTCGACGGCTCCTTCTTCTCCTTCTCGAAGAAGCGCTTCGACCAGGCACGGGTCTGCTCGTTGCTGTCCCAATACCAGCTGTCGGTCACCAGCAGGCCCTGCGCGGTGGGCAGACCCAACGCATGCACGTCGCTGATGAACACCAGCAGGCCGGCGATCTTCATCGTCTTGCCGATGCCGAATTCCTTCGCGGCCTTGATCGAGTTGACGGTGTCGCCGCCGGCGTTGGCCAGGCCTAGGATCTGCGCCTTCGACGCCTGGGCCTGCAGCAGGAACGACGAGAAATCGGACGCGCCGAGCGGATGCCTGACGGAGCCGACCACCGTGCCGCCGTTGGACTTGATGACCTCGGTCGCGTCGTGCTCCAGCGAGGCGCCGAACGCGTAGTCGGCCGTCAGGAAGTACCACGTCTTACCGCCTTTCTTGACGATCTGCGACCCGGTGACCTGGGCGAGCGCGACCGTGTCGTACGCGTAGTGGATCGTGTAAGGCGTGCAGTCCTCGTTGGTGAGGCGGCTCGTCCCGCCACCGATCGAGATCATCGGCTTCTTCTTCTCGGCCGCGACCTTGGCCATCGCGAGACTGGTGCCGGAGTTGGATCCGGCGATCAGCATGTCGAGCCCCTGCGTGTCGAACCACTCGCGCGCCTTGCTCGCAGCGATGTCCGGCTTGTTCTGGTGATCGGCGACGAGCAGCTCGATCTTCTTGCCGTTGAGGGCGCCGCCCATGTCCGCGATGGCCATGCGAATCGCGTCGGCGCCGCCCGGGCCGTCGATATCCGCATAGACGCCCGACATGTCGGTGATGAAACCGATGCGGATCACGTCGCCGGAGATCTGCGCGTGGGCCGCACCGCACGAGAAGGTGCCGGCGACGGCCGCGGCGACCGCGATTTTCTTGAGTCTCATGTCTTGTCTCCTGTTGAAGGTGCAGGTGTTCCTGCTGATTGTTGGCACGGACGCGCGCTTGCCGGCGGGCGCGCCGTCGTTCGGCTCATACGCCGAGGAATTCGTGGAGCATCGCCATGTTCTGCTCGAGTTCGGGCTGCCGGAACGAATGGACGATCCTGCCGTGCTCCATCACGCAGAAACGATCGGCGAGCGGCGCCGCGAAGCGGAAGTTCTGCTCGACCAGCACGATGGTGTAGCCCTTCCGTTTCAACATCAGGATGACCTCGCCGAGCTTCTGCACGATCACGGGCGCGAGGCCTTCGGAGATCTCGTCGAGCAGCAGCAGCCGTGCGCCGGTCCGCAGGATGCGCGCCACCGCGAGCATCTGCTGTTCGCCGCCGGACAAGCGCGTGCCGGGACTGTTCGCGCGTTCCTTGAGGTTGGGGAACATCGCGTAGATCTCGGCGACCGCCATCGGCTCGCCGACGAGACCGCCGTCGTGACGCTTCAACGTCGGCGGCAGCCGCAGATTCTCTTCGGCCGACAGCGTGGAGAAGATGCCGCGCTCTTCGGGACAGTAGCCGATGCCCATCCGCGCGATGCGATGCGACGCCAGCTTGATGGTCTCGCCGAGACCGACCTTGATCGACCCGGCGCGCTTGCCGACCAGTCCCATGATCGCGCGCATCGTGGTCGTGCGGCCGGACCCGTTGCGACCCAGCAGCGTCACGACCTCGCCGGCGTCAACGGAGAAGTCGACGCCGTGCAGGATGTGCGACTCGCCGTACCACGCGTTGAGCCCTTCGACCGCCAGCACGCTCGCCATCAATGCGCTCCGTGCAGCGCGGTATCGGTCGAGCCCATGTACGCCTCGACGACCTTCGGATGGCGCGAGACGACCGCGTACGGACCCTCGGCGAGAACGGCCCCGCGCGCGAGCACCGTGATGGTGTCGGCGATCGACGCGACGACGTTCATGTTGTGCTCGACCATCAGAATGGTCCGGTTTGCCGAGACCTTGCGGATCAGCTCGGTCACGCGGCCGACGTCCTCGTGGCCCATGCCCTGGGTCGGCTCGTCGAGCAGCATCAGCTCGGGTTCCAGCGCCAGCGTCGTGGCGATCTCGAGCGCGCGCTTGCGGCCGTACGGGAGTTCGACGGTCGCGGTGTCCGCGTACGCTTCGAGGCCGACCTCGGCCAATAGCTGCAGCGCGCGATCGTTGAGGATGTCCAGCGAGCTTTCGGGCTTCCAGAAATAGAACGAGGTGCCGAGGTTTCTCTGCAGCGCGACGCGCACGTTCTCGAGCACCGTCATGTGCGGAAATACGGCCGAGATCTGGAACGAGCGGACGATGCCGTGACGGGCCGTCTGCGCCGGCTGCTCGGCGGTGATGTCGCGCCCGTTGTAGATGATCTGGCCGGCGGTCGGCGGCAGGAATTTGGTGAGCAGGTTGAAGAACGTGGTCTTGCCCGCGCCATTGGGACCGATCAGCGCGTGGATCTGGCCGCGCCTGACGGCGATCGACACGTCGTTGACGGCAACGAAGCCCTTGAACTCCTTGCGCAATCCGCGCGTCTCGATGATGACGTCGCCCGGCGTGGTCGAGGTGGTCGATCCGAAGCCACTCATGTGGTGCGAGCGTCGATCATCGCGATCGATGCGGATGCGTCGGACAGGCCACGCGCTCGGCGACGATGAAAGAAGGAATAGGACTCATGACGATCGTGGCGGGCACTCGCATCGCTGATCCGCGTTCTTCGTTGAACGGCATCGCGACGGGGAGGCCAGCGTAGCAGGGATCATTCGGGGTCTCGATGGGCGCAAACCCTGATAGGTCGGGCCTTTGCCCTACCGTCACGCGCGCGATGCGCGGGCGCTGGCCCCGCGACCGATCCGAAGGGCGACGACAGATGACGGATGCGGACCAACGCGATACTTTCGCGTATCGACCGTGGGCTGCCGGGCCTGCGCAGACTCCGCCGACCCTTCGCACCGAACCTCTGGAGAACTCCGCATGAAGCGCCTCACGACGCTTGCCCTCGCCTGCCTGACGGTCGGCCCGCTGAACGCCGTGGCCGCGGCGCCACCGAGCGGCGCGCTCGTGCCGGGGGTCCCCATCCTGCCGGTGCCGACCGACGACAACGCCCGGACGCTGCACGTCGGCCCGATCGCCGAGTACCCGACGCCGAGCGCCGCGGCGGCGGCGGCACACGACGGCGACACCATCGAGATCGCGGCCGGCGACTATCACGGCGACGCGGCCGTGTGGTCGGCCAACCGCCTGAAGATCGTCGGTGGCGAACCTCGGCCGCATATCTTCGCCGACGGCAAGGACGTGCAGGGCAAGGGCATCTGGGTGATCCGCGGCGACGATGTTTCGGTCGATCACGTCGAGATGTCCGGCGCCCGCGTCGCCGACCACAACGGCGCGGCGATCCGTCTCGAAGGCCGCAACTTCACGCTGCGCAATGCGTACATCCACGACAACGAGAACGGGTTGCTGACTGGCGCCAACCCGGCCAGCGAGATCACCGTGCAGCACTGCGAATTCGCGCGCAACGGCGGCGGCGAAGGACTGACGCACAACGTCTACGTCGGCGCCGTCGCGCGCTTCACGATCAGCGACAGTTACCTGCATCACGCGATCGGCGGACACAACCTCAAGAGCCGCGCCCTGGTCACGATCCTGAGCGACAACCGCCTCGCCGACGAAGCCGACGGCCACGCGAGCTACGAGGCCGACTTCCCCAACGGCGGCCGCGTCACGCTCGCGTTCAACATCCTCCAGAAGGGACCGAACGCCGAGAACGCGACGCTCGTCTCGTACGGCGCCGAAGGTCTCGCGCCCGGCGGCGCCCATGACCTGATCGCCAAGGGCAACACCTTCATCAGCCAGCGCAACGGCGGCACGCGCTTCCTGTTCCTCGCGCCTGGCATCCAGTCCGTGATCGTCAACGGCAACGTCTTCGCCGGCAATGGTTCACTGCCCGACGTCGCCGGCGTCAAGGCGAACAACGCCGTGCAATCCGCGATGCCGGGCAACCTCGACCTGAAGCCTTGACGGCCTTTCGCGCTAGCGCGGTATGGTGGCCGGGCTGCCGTTGACCATGTTGTCCAGGAAGATCGTGTCCATGTAGAGCTGCCGGAAGACGGCGACGAACAGGGGCTGATGGATGTCACTGTGGTTCGGCAGCAGGTCCGGGTCGCTGATCGCGCTGACGTTCCAGATCGGGCTGTTGGGGTCCGTGCCGGTGACCGACAGCCGCGCGCCCCCACAGAAATTGCGGACCCAAGGAATGTCCGGCCTCATCCGGTAGACGTCCGTCGTGGCGTCGCGGCCGGCCCGGAAGAACGTGCGACTGTTGTCGTATTCGATCGCGACATCGCGTCCAAGACGGGCCACCTGATCGGCCTGCGTCATGCGCGGATCGAGCGCCTCCCAGCCGGGACACTCCACGCGGCCGGTCGCGGGCAGTTCGAGGCGATGGGTGAGATAGGGGACGTGATGCCCGACGGTCTCCCGGTTGGCTGCCTTCTCCTCGTCGTCCGCGTGCTGCTCGAACAACGTATTGACGGAACGGCCGAGCTTGAACCAGAAGGACGTGGCCGTGTCGGTCGTGCTGGTCACGGTGACCAGCAACGGCGGCTCGTAGCGGGGATATCGGGTGCTCGCCGCGATCCGTTGCAACGGAGCATAACGGGTCGCTTCGAAGGCCGGATTGATCAGCACCGCCAAATCCGCGAAGCGCCAGTACGGCTGCTTCGGATCGTCGCCAGTATCGAATGCGTGAGTCATCGTCTCGATCAGCGATCCCGAGATCGCGTTGTAGAGGATCAGTCCTCCGAAGCTGTGTCCGATCAGGATGACCTTCACCGCGTCGTCGCGCGCGGGCGGACCGTTGCAGTCGCGCCGCCCGTCGGCCGAAGCCTTCGCATTGCGTGCGCACTTGAAGCCGCGTAGCCGCGCGAAGAGTTCGCGCGACGAGCCCTCCGCGACATGCATCGCGGACGTCTTGCGCGTCCAGAAGGTGATGTTGTCGAGGCCCGGCACGTCGATCGACTCGCCGCGCCACCCGACGTAGAGCCCGACGACTCGCCGCGCTTCGTTGCGAGGCCGTCCACCCGCGGCACGCTCGAACGCGGGCCGGTTCTGCTCGATCAACGCCGTCTCGGTGAGCAGTTGACGGAACGCCTGCAGGTTGGTGTCGTCGGCCCGCGCGTCGTGCTTCCAGCCGTGGATGAAGACCAGCAGCACGATCGGCTGCCGCGTGGCCGTGGCATCGAGGCCCTTGATCAGGTTGTTGATCTGGTAGGCCCACGCCTTCCTGTGCAGGCAGTCAGTCGCGTCGAGATCGCAGTTGTCGACGACGTCGGCCGGCGCGAGTTGCCACGCAGCCGGCTGGAACGTGTCGGGATACTGAAGGCCCTGGTCGTCGAACTCGACGAAGTGCAGATCGTATTGCGGCGTCCGCTCCAGGATGCTGTTGCGGCACGCCGGCGTCTGTGCCGCGTCCGCGCCGCACGAGGCGTCGGCGACGGCGAGTCTGTAACGATGGGGTTCGACGGGCACGCAGCCACCGAGCGCGAACGTCGTCGCGATCAGCCATGCCGTGACCAGGATGCGTTTCATGTGCCGCTCCGGTGATGAAGGAGCGGCACATCGTTGGATAGCTCAGCGGCCCGCGCAAGTGCGGAAATCGGTGAAGAACCAAACAAAAGGCGCCGAAGCGCCTTTTGTTATGCAGCATAACAATCGATACTCGGGTCAGGCCGCAAGTCGCCGCTCGAGGCTGTCCTTCACGCGCGACAGTGCTTCGGGGAGGTGATGATGGAGCCGCGCGAACAACTCGCTGTGCAGTTCGAGTTCCTTCTTCCAGGCGGCTTCGTCGATCGACGTGATGGTGTCGAAGTCCTCGCGCGTGAAGTCGGCACCCTGCCACGAGATGTCGTCGTAGCGCGGCGTGACGCCGAAGACGTGTTCGACGCCGCCGGCGCGCTCCCCGCCGATGCGATCCAGCATCCACTTCAGCACACGCATGTTCTCGCCGAAACCGGGCCACACGAACTTGCCGTCCGCGTCGGTGCGGAACCAGTTGACCGTGAAGATGGACGGCAACGTGGCCCCCGCGTTTTCGAGTTTCTCGCCGAGCTTCAGCCAGTGGTCGAAGTAGTCCGACATGTTGTAGCCGCAGAACGGCAGCATCGCGAACGGATCGCGCCGCACGATGCCCTGCTGGCCGGTCGCGGCCGCGGTCGTCTCCGAGCCCATCGTGGCGGCCATGTAGACGCCTTCGATCCAGTTGCGCGCCTCCGTCACCAGCGGCACCGTCGTCGAGCGACGACCGCCGAAGATGAACGCCGAGATCGGCACGCCGGCGGGATCGTCCCAGGCCGCGTCGATGACGGGATTCTGCGTCGCCGGCACGGTGAAGCGCGCGTTGGGATGAGCCGCCTTGCGACCGGTCTCGCGCGCCGACTGCGGCGTCCAGTCCTCGCCCTGCCAGTCGATCAGATGCGACGGCGGCTCCTTCGTCAGGCCTTCCCACCAGACGTCGCCGTCGTCGGTCAGCGCGACGTTGGTGAAGATGGTGTTGGACTTCATCGACGCCATGCAGTTGTAGTTCGTCTTCTCGTTGGTGCCCGGCGCGACGCCGAAGTAGCCGGCTTCGGGATTGATGGCGTACAGCCTGCCGTCGGCGCCCGGCTTGATCCACGCGATGTCGTCGCCGATGGTCGTGACCTTCCAGCCTTCGAAACCCTTCGGCGGGATCAGCATCGCGAAGTTGGTCTTGCCGCAGGCCGACGGAAACGCGGCCGCGACGTAATGTTTCTCGCCCGCAGGATTCTCCACGCCGAGGATCAGCATGTGCTCGGCGAGCCAGCCTTCTTCGCGGCCCATGTTGGACGCGATGCGCAGCGCGAAGCACTTCTTGCCGAGCAGCGCGTTGCCGCCGTAGCCCGACCCGAAGCTCCAGATCTCGCGCGTTTCGGGGAAGTGGACGATGTACTTGGCCGGATTGCACGGCCAAGCCACGTCCTTCTCGCCGACGGCCAGCGGCTTGCCGACCGTGTGGACGCACGGCACGAAATGCCCGGTGGTGCCGAGCACGTCGTACACGCCCCTGCCCATCCGGGTCATCATCTTCATGTTGACGGCCACGTACGGCGAGTCGGACAGTTCGACGCCGATGTGCGCGATCGGCGAGCCGAGCGGCCCCATCGAGAAGGCCACGACGTACATGGTGCGGCCCCGCATCGAGCCGGTGAAGAGCTCGTCGAGCTTGGTCCGCATCTCGGCCGGCGCGATCCAGTGATTGGTCGGGCCGGCGTCTTCCTTGTGTTCGGAGCAGATGAAGGTGCGGTCCTCGACGCGTGCCACGTCGCCCGGGTCCGACAGCGCCAGGTACGAGTTCGGTCGCTTGGCGGCGTTGAGCCGCTTCATCGTGCCGGCCTCGACCATCATCGCGCAGAGGCGGTCGTACTCGGCGTCCGACCCGTCGCACCAGACGATGTCGTCGGGCCGTGTCAGGCTGGCGATGTCACTCACCCACTCGATCAGCTTCTGGTTCTTGACCCAGGAAGGCGCGGACCGGCCGGCCGATGGCGAAAGCACTGCG
>CAZZWS010000041.1:16682-23346 GCA_964657795.1 Beijerinckiaceae bacterium | reverse complement strand
GGCAGCGCGGTGATCGCGAAGAGGCAGGTCGACGGCGTCGTCGACGTCAAGGGTTTCAAGCCGGCGCGGATCAATTCTTATCTCGCACCCTACCTCACCGAGGTCCTCGCGGCGCGCATCGACAGCGGCAGCGTCGACGCCCACGCGCGCTATCGGCTCGATGCCTCGGGGCCCGTGCTCGCCGGCGTGGTCGACGAGGCGAGCCTGCACGTCTCGGCGCTGCGCACCAGCCTGCCCGACGACAAGGCCACGCTGGTCGGCGCCGAAGCCGTCGCTCTCGAGGGCGCGAGCTTCGATCTCGTGAAGCGCGCATTCACCGCCGACAGCCTCGCCCTCACAGCACCGGTGATCGCCATCAGGCGCGATGCGAAAGGGCACGTCAACCTGCAGTCCGCGGTGGTCGCGGCGCGGCCGATGACACGGCCTGCGACGGCCGAGTCCGCCACCCCCGCGGCGGCGGTCGAAGTCGTGCCCGCGAAGGCTTCGCCGTTCACCGCGGTCATCAAGGCCCTCGCGGTCGAGCGTGGCGACCTCGCGTTCGACGACCTCGCGGTGTCGACGCCGGTGCATGTCCGCCTGCAGCCGCTCACGTTCAAGGCCACCAACGTCGGCACCGACACGGACGCGGTCGTGCCGTTCACGTTCGACAGCGGCATCGACCAGCGCGGCAAGCTCGTCGTCGACGGCAAGGTGGCGCTGTCCCCGCTGACGATCGATGCCCGCATCGGCGCGAGCCAGGTGGCCGTCGGATGGCTCGCCGGCTACGCGGGCGACCGGCTCAACATCGTCGTCGACAGCGCCGACCTCGACACGAAGGGCGCGTTGCACGTCGCTCGCGGCAAGGCGGCGGACGCCCCGCTCGCGGTGACCTACCGCGGCTCGATGCGCATCGACCGCATGCGCGCGCGCGACCGCGTCACATCGGAGCCGTTCGTCGAATGGAAGACGCTCGACATCCCGTCGCTGGACGTGAAGATGCCCGAGGCGCAAGCACCGCTGGCCATCGCGCTGGGCGAGGTCGCCGTCACCGACTTCTACTCGCGCGTGATCGTCAACGCGAACGGCCGGCTCAACCTGCAGGACGTCGTGACCAGCTCCGGCCAGCGCCAGTCGGTGACGACGCCGGATGCCGATGGCGCCGCGGCGCCTGCCGTCACGACGCCGGTGGTCGCTGCGCAGAAGCGGACGTCGACAACGGCCTCGGTGACCATCGCCGGCGTCAAGCTCGCGAACGGACGCATCGGCATCACCGACAACTTCATCAAGCCCAATTACAGCGCGACGCTCACGGACCTGAACGGCGGTATCGCGGCCCTCTCGACCGACGATCCGAAGCCGTCGGCGCTGACGCTCGTGGGCCGCATCAACGGCGAGGGCACGCTGAAGGTGGACGGCAGCATCGATCCGTTCTCGGCCACGAGGTTCACCGACATCTCCGCCGAAGCGAAGGACATCGAGCTGACGCGGCTGACGCCTTACGCGATCAAGTACGCGGGCTACGCGATCGATCGCGGCAAGCTGTCGATGACGGTGAAGTACCACATCGAGAACGACCGGCTGCAGGCCAGCAACAAGCTGTTCCTCGATCAGTTGACGTTCGGCGCGCACGATCCGGGCTCCAAGGCCGACCTGCCGGTGCGCCTCGCGGTCGCGCTGCTCACCAACTCGAAGGGCGAGATCAACATCGAGCTGCCGATCAGCGGTTCGCTGTCGGACCCGGAGTTCAGCATCGGCAGCGTGCTCGGCCACGCGCTGCTCAACCTCGTGGCACGCGCCGTCACGTCGCCGTTCGCGCTGATCGGCTCCACGTTCGGTGGCGGGAGCAACGGGGAGCTCGGCTACATCCAGTTCATGCCCGGCGCCAGCGACCTGACGGCGATGGGCAAGACCAAGCTCGAGACACTGGCGAAGGCACTCGCCGATCGCCCGGCGCTGAAGCTCGACATCATCGGTCGCTACGATCCGGCGACCGATCCCGAAGGCATCAAGCGCGACCATCTGCTCGACAAGCTCGAGGACCTCAAGGCCGCGGCCCTGTCGAAGAGCGGCGAACGCGTCACCCGCACCGACGTGACCATCGCGGACAGCGCCGAGCACGACAAGCTGCTGGCGCAGCTCTACGACGACACCAGGCTGCCCGACAAGCCGCGCAACGTGATCGGCCTGGCCAAGCCGTTGCCGACGGCGGACATGGAACGCCTGCTGCTGGCCGATATCAAGCTCGATCCCAACGACCCGCGCTGGCTCGCCGAGGCGAGAGCCGACGTCGTGCGTCACTACATCGAGGACACCGGCAGGATCGCGGCCGGCCGCGTGTTCCTGGTCACGCCGAAGCTGAACGCCGAAGGCATCAAGGACCAGGGCGCGCCGAACCGGGTGGACTTCGCGATTCGCTGATGGCGGTCATCCCCGCGCAGGCGGGATGGTCGACGTGGTCGCAGCGCGTACAATGGCGGGTTCTGGGGCCGACCTGGTTTCGACGTGGGTCAGGAAGCAGATGCAGGGCATGCCGAGCACCAGCTAGCTCGTAAATCCATCTGGAAACCAAAGTAAACGCCAACGACGAGCGTTTCGCTCTAGCCGCGTAAGACCGGCTTGACGCTGCACCGACTTGCCCATGGGTCGGATCAAGGGGGCGAAAGCTTCCGCGATTAGCAGCGCCATTTACACGGGATCGGACGTGTCTCGGGTCACTTGAGACGCTCCTAGAACCAAGGTGACTCGCTGCGTGACGGCCCGCCGACTGGCCAAGCACACGGTTAAAACCAAATAAGCCGGCTAAGCATGTAGAACTGCCTGTGGAAGATTTGCGGACGGCGGTTCGATTCCGCCCGGCTCCACCAGCATCCTCGAGCCCGACCCGTCGCGAGACCGGTCGGGCTTCTTTTTTGTTGGCGCGCGAGAGTCGGCGCCGCGCAGACAACTCGGCCGATCGTTCGTCGCCATCGGCGATGAGTTGATGCGTTCGGTCCGGGCGCACAGCTGGACGGCGTTCACGAACAGGACCTGAAAGCCGACGCTGTTCGCGCGTTGAACGCGGCTTCGGCCGCCCTATCGTTGGCGAAACTCCTCGAAGGATTCGCCATGCGAGTGATCCGCTTCTTACGTCGCGCTCTTTTCGCCACCAGCTTGTCGACGCTGCTCGGCGCGTGCGCCATGCCGTCGAACTATCACGACGTGGACGTCCGGGGCGGCTATAGCGAAGCGCGGCTCGGCCCGTCGATCTTTCGCGTGACCTACACCGGCAACGTCATCCAGCGGCAGAGCGAGACCGACGACCTCGTGCTGCTGCGCGGCGCCGAGATCGCGCAGCGCAACGGCTACGCCTTCTTCGTCAGCGGCGGCAATGCCGCGACCGGTTCGGCGCTGGCGCTCTTCTCGGGCGCCGTCTCCGTGCCGGCGACGACCATCACGATCTACTGCTTCGAGACCCGGCCCGACACGACGGCCCTGATCTACGACGCCGATCGCGTGATCGCGACGCTCGGACCGCGCTACCGGATGTTCTGAGCGGCCGCGTCGACGGCGACGGTCGACGCGAGCAGCGGGCCCCACCGCGAACACCTCGACAGCGGTGCGCTCGAAGTCGTGCCCGGCAACGGGCTGTCCGAACCGATGCCGTTGCACAGCGGGTATCCGCTCGACCGCAAGCTGTCGAGCAAGATCCGTCTGTTCATCGGGTGGATCGCCGAACTTTTCGAGAAGCACGCGCGGCTGACCCGCATTCGTCGTTGCCGCCGGTGGCCGAGAAGCGAGCCGGAATCGTTGAAGCCTCAAGTTTCGCGGCCAGCCGCCGATAGCCCGCGGAGGACGCGCGATCGGACGGCCCGCCGCCTCCTTCCCGAGGACGCGGCCGGGGTCTCCCCGCATCGGCGGCACTTCAACTCATCACATCGCTCACATGCCCGCTCACCGCATCCATCAACTCGTCGTCGAAGGTCTTCTGTCGGCGCGTCATGTCGACGTCACCAATCACGACGAGGTGAGCGCGCGCTGCCGCGAACACGCGGTGGCCGAGAACAAGCTGCGAGCGGTGATCGATGCGTTCGGCCCGCTTTCGGAATCGCTGACCGTCTTTCTGACGAAGTGACACCGACGGCGCGGGCTCGTCCGGCGGGCGGGCCCGCGACCCGCGTCACTTGCCTTTGGATGGAACCAGCGGATCGCGAGCGCGAAGGTTGCCGTCACGCGTCGTTTGATCGTCCGGTCCATCACCGCCGCGAGGTTCGGAGCGACGCTCGAAGGGGTGACCGATCTCGCCGACCTGGCGTGAGGCGCCGCGCCGGCCGCGACTGTTGACGTAAACGGCGACGGCGGCGGACATGGGTCCGATGATGCTCACGGCCGTTCGCAGATCGGCTTCGGACAGCTTGAGCAATGTGCACCAGGCGGCGACCTCGGCCGGATTGTCGACGTCGATGCGCTTCGGGTCCCGGATGGGCGAGGCGTGTTCGGGACTTTCCATGAGGATGCGGATCTCGTCGCGGTGAAGCGGGCGATGACGACCGGCGACCCGGTCAGGTTGCAGCGCTTGCAGATACGTTGCTTCGCTGAGTGTGCGTCAAGCATCCGCCGAAAGACCACGTGGAGCGTGTCGCGGCGGAAACAATTGGTCACCATACCGCATTCACCATACACGAATATGTCAGCCGGCCGTCATCCGACTGACAGTGATGGAGGAGACGAAGCGCGTGGCCGGCGATCACATCTCGACGCGCGTCCCCAGCTCGACGACCTGGTTCGGCGGGATCAGGTAATAGTCCGGTGCCCGCACGGCGTTGTGCGTGAGGAACGCGTAGATGTGTTCCTGCCACCGCGGGATCTCGGGATGCAACGAGGGCACCGGCGTCTCGCGACCGAGGAAGTACGACGACGAATCCGGCTCGAAATCGAGCTTGTCGTGATGGGCCGCGAAGGCCGCCGGCACGTTCGGCTTCTCCGCGAACCCGAACATCATCTCGACGCGGCTGAAGCCCGTCGCCAACGGCACCACCTTGACGCGCGCGCTCTCCTGCACGCGGGGCGCGCGTTCGGTATCGACCTTCAGCAGCACCACGCGCTCGTGGACGACGCTGTTGTGCCTGAGGTTGAGCGCGAGCGCTTCGGGAACGTACTCGTGCGACTGCGTCAGGTAGATCGCGGTGCCGGGCACGCGTGCCGGTGCGCGGTCGCTCTGCAGCAGCGTGAGGAAGTCCTCGAGGACGATGGCCCGCTCGCCGCGCTTCTCGAGGGCGACGCTGCGTCCATGCCGCCAGCACAGCATCATCGTCAGCAGGACCGCGCCGACCGTGAGCGGGAACCAGCCGCCCGACGGAATCTTGTGGATGTTGGCCGAGACGAACGTGAGGTCGAGCAGCACGAAGAAGCCCATCACCGGCGCGACGAACCACGACGACCACTTCCACAGCCGGTGCGCGACGATCGAGACGAGCAGCGTCGTGACCAGCATGTTGCCCGCGACCGCCATGCCGTAGGCGCTCGCCAGCGCGTCCGAACTGCGGAAGCCGATGACGAGTCCGAGCACGGCGACGGCGAGCAGCCAGTTGATCGGCGGCACGTACACCTGCCCCGCGGCCTCGTCGGAGGTCTGCAGCACGTGCAGACGCGGCAACGCGCCGAGCTGGATGGCCTGCTGGACCATCGCGAACGCGCCCGAGATGACGGCCTGGCTCGCGATCACCGTCGCGACCGTGCTGAGCAGCACCGCGGGCAGCAAGGTCCAGCCGGCGAACATCAGGAAGAACGGATTGGCGACCGCCTTCGCATCGACCAGCACGAGTGCGCCCTGGCCGAGATAGTTGAGCACCAGCGCGGGCATCACGATGACGAACCAGTCGACGCGGATCGCATGCCGTCCGAAGTGGCCCATGTCGGCGTAGAGCGCCTCGCCGCCGGTCAGCGCGAGGAAGACGGAGCCGAGGACGATGAGCCCGCTCCAGCCGTTCGCGTGCGTCAGATAGTGAATCGCATGACGCGGGTCGAGGGCGGCGAGCACCGCGGGCCTGTGGAGGATATGGACCACGCCCGCGACGGCCAGCATCGCGAACCAGGCGATCATCACCGGCCCGAACAGCTTGCCGACGACGCCGCTGCCGCGACGCTGGATGGCGAACAGCGCGACCAGGATCACGACCGCGATCGGCACGACGTACGGCGTGACGCGCGGCGTCACGATCGACAGACCTTCGACCGCCGACAGGACCGAGATCGCCGGCGTGATCATCGCGTCGCCGAAGAACAGCGATGCGCCCGCGAGGCCGATCACGAGCATCACGGTACGCGCCCGCCCGCAGACCGGCAGCGCGAGGGCGAGCAGCGCCATCGTCCCGCCTTCGCCCTGGTTGTCGGCGCGCATCACGAGCACCACGTACTTGATCGCGATGACGAGGACGACGGCCCAGAAGACCAGCGACAGCACGCCGAGGACGGCGGCGTTGTCGGGCTGCGCGCCGCCGGCCTTCAACGACTCGCGAAGCGCGTAGATCGGGCTGGTGCCGATGTCGCCGAAGACGACGCCCAGCGCGCCGAGCAGCATCACCGAACGCAGTGGATGGGCGGCCGCGGCATGCGTGGAGACGGCCGCGACAGAGGGTTTGTCTTCGTTCATCGATGGACGTGGGCCGATGTGCGAGCGCGTTGGACTCGTGTCGAATGGACTCGTGTC
>CAZZWS010000041.1:2378-16672 GCA_964657795.1 Beijerinckiaceae bacterium | reverse complement strand
GAATTCAGGCCTTGCGAACGTCGAACTCGCCTTCAGATCGTTGCGATCGGAGGGATCGCGTGCACAGTGCACGATGTCCCGACGGTCCGCCATCGGACGATGGCCCACCCCAGGAGAGCAACATGAACAGAGCATTCAGGACGACCTGCTTGACGATCGCCGCCGGCGCGTTGCTGACCATCGCGGGCGCGGCCAACGCACGAGGCTGCGTGTCGGGCGCCGCGGTCGGCGGCGTCGCGGGCCACGTCGCGGGCAAGCACGCGGTGCTCGGCGCCGTCGCCGGCTGCGCCATCAACCATCATCGCGACAAGGTGGCCGACCGCAAGACCGCCGCGGCCGCGCAACAGCAGTCGCAGGCGCCGTCGCAAGGCGCCGTCCAGCCGAGCCCTGCGCCCCACTGAAGCGACACTGACGCGACTTTCCTGATGTCACCCCGGCGAAGGCCGGGGCCCGATCAGACGAGCCACGAAGGCTCGGCGTCCGGATTGATGGCATAGCGCCGCAGCGCATCATTGCAAACCGACGCATCGATCGCGCCGCGGTCCCTCAAGGCCGTCAGCGCCGCCAGCGCGATCTGATGGCGGTCGATCTCGAAGAACGCGCGCAGCGCCGCGCGCGTGTCGCTGCGGCCGAAGCCATCGGTGCCGAGTGTCGTGAATGGCGCTTCCACGTACTCGCCGATCAGTTGCGGCCACGCGCGGACGTAGTCGCTGACGGCGACGATCGGCGCGTCGCCGGCGAGGCAGGTCGCCACGTGGCTCTGCGTCGGTACGACGTCGGGATGCAGGCGATTGAAGCGCGCCGTCTCGCGCCCGTCGCGAGCGAGTTCGCTGAAGCTGGTCGCGCTCCACACCTCGACATCGATGTGCCAGTCGGCCTTCAGCAACGCCGCCGCTTCGAGGGCTTCGCGCAGGATCGTCCCCGAGCCGACGAGCCGGACCTGCGCGACGCCATCGGGCCGATGCACCCGATGCATCCCCTTGACGATGTCCGCCTCGCTGCCCGCTTCCAGTGAAGGCTGCGGGTAGTTCTCGTTCATCAGCGTGACGTAATAGAAGACGTCTTCCCGACGTTCGAGCATCGCGCGCATGCCGTGGTCGAGGATGACGGCGAACTCGCTCGCGAAGCACGGATCGTAGGCGCGGCAGTTCGGCACGAACGACGCCTGCACGAGGCTGCTGCCGTCCTGATGCTGCAGCCCTTCGCCGCCGAGCGTCGTGCGCCCCGCGGTCGCGCCGAGCAGGAAGCCGCGTGCGCGCTGATCGGCCGCGGCCCAGATCAGGTCGCCGACGCGCTGGAAGCCGAACATCGAGTAGTAGATGTAGAACGGCAGCATCGCGAGCCCGTGCACCGAGTAGCTCGTCGCGGCCGCGGTCCAGCTGCTGATCGCGCCGGCCTCGCTGATGCCCTCTTCCAGGATCTGCCCGTCGGTGGCTTCGCGGTAGCTCAACACCGAGCCGATGTCCTCGGGCTCGTAGCTCTGGCCCACGCTCGAGTAGATGCCGATCTGCTTGAACAGGTTGGCCATGCCGAACGTGCGCGCCTCGTCGGCCACGATCGGCACGATGCGCGGGCCGAGCGCCGCGTCCTTCAACAGGTTGGTGAGCATGCGCACGAAGGCCATCGTCGTGCTCATCGGCTTGCCGTCGGCCGCGGTCGCGAACGTCGCGTAGCGATCCATGGATGGCACCGGCAACGGCTCGGCCTTCGTCGTCCGCGTGGGCGCATACCCGCCGAGCGCCGCGCGACGCGCGTGCAGGTAGCGCATCTCGGGACTGTCGTCGGCCGGCTTGACGAAGGTCAGCGTCGCGGCTTCGTCGTCGGTCAGCGGCAGATGGAAGCGGTTGCGGAACGCGATCAGGTCCTCGCGTTCGAGCTTCTTCTGCTGATGCGTGGTCATGCGGCCCTGGCCCGCGAGACCCATGCCGTAACCCTTCTTGGTCTGCGCGAGGATGACCGTCGGCTGACCGGTCTCCCGCGCGGCCTCGTGATAGGCCGCGTGGATCTTCACGAGGTCGTGACCGCCGCGCGTGAGGCGGTCGATCTGGTCGTCGGTCATGCCTTCGGCCAACGCCTTGAGCGCATCGTTCTGGCCGAAGAAGTGGTCGCGGTTGTAGCGGCCGTCCTTCGCCGCGAAGGTCTGCAGCTGGCCATCGACCGTCTGCGCGAAGATCTTCGCCAGCGCGCCGTCGTGGTCGCGCGCGAAGAGGCCGTCCCAGTCCGAGCCCCACACCAGCTTGATGACGCGCCAGCCCGCGCCGGCGAAGAGGCCTTCGAGCTCGTCGATGATGCGGCCGTTGCCGCGCACCGGTCCGTCGAGCCGCTGCAGGTTGCAGTTGACGACCCAGATCAGGTTGTCGAGCTTCTCGCGCGCGGCGAGCGTCAGCGCGCTCATGCTCTCGGGTTCGTCCATCTCGCCGTCGCCGAAGACACCCCACACCTTGCGGCCGCCCGTGTCCTTCAGTTGACGATCCTGCAGGTAACGCAGGAAGCGCGCGTGGTAGATCGAGCTGATCGGACCGATGCCCATCGAGCCGGTCGGGAACTGCCAGAAGTCGGGCATCAGCCACGGATGCGGATAGCTCGACAGTCCACGCGCACCGGCGGCGGACGTCGACGACGCGGCTCCCAACTCCTGACGGTAGTGGCCGAGGTCCTCGGCGCTCAGGCGGCCCTCGAGGAATGCACGTGCATAGACGCCCGGCGCCGAATGCGGCTGGTAGAAAACGAGGTCGCCACAGGGTCGTCCATCCGCGTCTGCGCCGGCCGCACGGAAGAAGTGGTTGAAGCCGACTTCGAACAGGTCCGCCGCGCTCGCATAGCTGGCGATGTGGCCGCCGAGTTCGCCATACGCCTGGTTGGCGCGCACGACCATCGCGAGCGCGTTCCAGCGCATGATCGACGCGAGGTGCTGCTCGACGGCGAGGTCGCCGGGGAACGCGGGCTGCCGCGACACCGGAATCGTGTTGACGTAGGGCGTGCCGTGCCGCGGCTGCCAGCCGATCCGCGGGTCGCGCGCGACGACCGACAGCAGGTCCATCAGCTCGCGGACGCGCTCGGGACCACTGGCCTGCAGGACCGACGCGAGCGCGGCCTGCCACTCGGCGGTCTCCTGCGGGTCGCTGTCGGCCGCATGGCCCTCCTCGACGGGATCGGCATCGAGATGCCGACGAATGGAAAGATCGTTCATGACTGGTGTCCCATGACGAACGCCGGGCGTCCGTGCCGGTATCGATTCGATGCCGTTAAGATGCCGCTGCCCCCGCGATCGTTCGCATCGACACCACGACCTCACGCAGCGACATCCACTCCGTGTTCGACATTAAAACCCACATCGTCGCCGTACCGGACTTTCCGAAGCCCGGCATCCTGTTCCGCGACATCATGCCGCTGCTGCGCGACCACTTCGGCGCCGCCGTCACCGCGCTCGGCGCGCAGCTCGACGCGAGCGAGTGGGCCGCCGTCGATGTCGTCGTCGGCATCGAGTCGCGCGGCTTCATCCTCGCCGCGGCGCTGGCCGGGAAGTACGGCAAGGGCTTCGTTCCGGTCCGCAAGGCCGGCAAGCTGCCGCCGCCGGTCGTCGACCGCTCGTACCTGCTCGAGTACGGCCAGGACCGCCTGGAGATGCAGCGCGGGCGCGGCCGCGCGCTGCTGGTCGACGACGTCCTCGCGACCGGTGGAACGCTCGCGACCGCCGGCGATCTATGCGTGGAGGCGGGCTACGACGTCGAGACGCTGCTCGTGCTGATCGACCTTCGACTCGTTCCGGATTTCCATTGGCGCAACCGCTTACCCCGCAGCGCCGTGCAGTACTGACATCGAGCCCACATGAACCCTGTCTCCCGCCGTCGTGCCTTCGGCTACGCCGCCCTTCTGTCGCTGACGCTGTCCCTCGGCCTCGCGACCGCGCGGGCCGCCGATGATCCCGCCGTCGTCATCACCCGCAGTTACTGCGACGCGCTGCTGGCCGAGATGAAGACGGCCAAGGCGACGCCGACCAGGAAACGCTACGACCAGCTCGAACCGGCCATCCGCACGATGTTCGACCTGCCCGAGATGACGCGCATCGCGGTGGGACGCGACTGGGACGGCATGGACGCGAAGGACCAGCAGATCGTCGTCGACGCCTTCTCGCGCTTCACGATCGCGACCTACGCCAACCGCTTCGATGGTTATTCGGGCGAGCACTTCGAGGTCGATCCGAAGCCCGAGGTGCGCGGCGACAACAAGGTGATCCGCACGGCGATCGTCAAGAGCGACGGCAGCAAGGTCGCGCTCAACTATCTGATGATGTCGACCGGCAATAAGTGGCAGGCGATCGACGTGTACCTGAGCGGAACCATCAGCGAACTCGCGACGCGTCGCTCCGAGTTCGCGTCACTGCTCAGGAGTGGTGGGCCGACGGCGCTGGTCGAGCGCCTCAAGGCGCAGACGCAGCGGCAGCTCGACAGCTAGATCGTGTCGCGCACACCGGCGATCAGTCGCGCGACATCGGCGGCATGGACGTCGCCCATCGTCGAGATGCGGAACAACGTCTTCGACAGGTCGCCCTGCCCGGCGTAGATCACGAAGCCGCGCGCTTTCAGCGCGTCGTGCAGCGTCGGGTAGTCGATGTTCGGCGGCAGGTGATAGGCGCGCAGCACGACCGATGACTCGTCGGGCGGCAACACGCTCGCGATGCCGAGCGTCGCGAAGCCCGCTCGCACCTGCTCCGCGAGATCGGCGTAGCGCGCATGCCGCGCGACGAGCCCGCCCTCGTCGACGAACTCGCGCAGCGCCTCGACCAGCGCGTAGTACGCGTGGACCGCCGGCGTGAACGGCGTGTTGCGCTGGTCCTGCAGTTGCGCGAGGCGCACGAGGTCGAGGTAGTAGGCGCGACTCGTCGCCTGCTTCAACGCGTCGCGGCGGACGATCACGAACGATGTGCCGGGTATGCCGTGCAGGCACTTGTTGGCGGCTGCGGCGACGGCGTCGATCGCCTCGTTCTCGAACTCGATCGTCTCGGCGCCGAAGCTGCTGACACCGTCGACCAGCAGCTTCACGCCACGCGCACGGCACAGCGCCGCGACGGCGGCGAGGTCGTTGAGACGACCGGTCGTGGTCTCGTGATGGACGACCGCGACGTGTGTGAACGCCTCGGCGTCGAGGCTGGCATCGAGCACCACGGCGATCGCATCGATGTCCGGCGCTCGCATCCAGTCGCCGCGCACGACCTCGTGATCGATGCGATAACGCGTCGCGATCTGCGCGATGCGTTCGCCGTACACGCCGTTGTCGATCACGAGCAGGCGTCCCTGTGCGGGCACCAGGGCGGCGATCATGCTCTCGACGGCGGCGGTTCCCGAGCCCGTGATCAGCACCACGGTCCAGCGCCGCGGATCGAGACCGTAGACGTCCAGCAGCCGCGCGCGCCCCTCGTCCTGCAGATCGAAGAACTCGCTTTCGCGATGGCAGAGATCGGGCTGCGCGAGACTCGCGCGAACGCGCGGCGTCAGCGTGACCGGGCCGGGGTTGAGCAACAGCATCGGGCGATCGGTCGTCATGAGGCGATGTGGTCCATCAGTCGTCGCTTGACGTCGACCGGCGCGATCGTGGGCCGCGGCAGGTCGTCGGGTACGCCGGGTCGGATCGACAGCCGCAGGAAGCCGGCGCCGGCCGAAGGCGGCGATGCGAGCAGCGCGTCGATCGCGCCGGCGTCGTCGCTGTCGACCGCCGACGCGTAGCCGCAGGCCGCCGCGACCTGCGCGAACGACACGGTCGCGGACACCGTGGCCTGGCCGCCGGTCGACTCGTGCATGCCGTTGTCGAGCAGCACGTGCGTGAGGTTGGGCGGGCCGTAGCGGCCGATCGTCGCGAACGCGCCCATCCGCATCAACGCGGCGCCGTCGCCGTCGATGGCCACGACGTGTAGGTCGGGCCGGGCCAGCGCGAAGCCGAGCGCGAACACGCCGAGGCATCCCATCGACCCGACCATGTAGAGCTGATTGGGCCGATCGGCGATCGCATACAGCTCGCGGCCGCTGAAGCCGGTGGTGGCGAGCACGACCGTGTCGTCGACCGACGTCGACGCGATGATGCGAGCCAACGCCTCGTGCCGCGTCGGTAATGCCGAAACGGCATGACCGCGACGATCGACACGGGCCTCGTGAGCGGTCGGCGGTGCGCTCGCAGCAGGTTCGTCATGGCGCCGCGGCGCGACGCTGCCCTTCTGCATCACCAGCGCGTACGGCCGGCCGGTCGCGTCCATGTACGCCACCGCGCGGCTCAGCGCGGGGCCGATCGCATCGACCTCCGTCGGGAACAGCTCCCACGGGATCTCCATGGTGTCGAGCAGCGTCGGCGTGATCGGGCCCATCAGCCGATGCTGCGGCTCGTCCGGCACACCGGGCTGACCGCGCCACGTGACGATCAGCAGTTGCGGCAGGCGGAACGTCCAGGTCAGCGATGTCAGCGGGCTCACGGCGTTGCCGAGTCCGGAGTTCTGCATCATCGTCACGCCGCGCCTGCCGTCGCGTTGAATCCCCAACGTCACGCCCGCGATCAACGCGACCGCATCGCCTTCGTTGGCGGCCGACAGGTAGCGCAGCGAGCGATCCTGCAGCACGTGGTCGATGAACGGCGTGAGGTACGAGCACGGGACGCCGGCATACCAGTCGAAGCCGTGGGCACGCGCGGCCTCGACGAACTGCGAAGCCTCGATCATCGTGCCGCGGGCCCATGTTCGACGGTGAACGTCGTCTGCGCGTGCGCGAAGTCACCGGCCTCGCGGAAGTCGTCGAGGTCGTTGACGCCGCGCCAGTGGCCGTGCACGTACTGCACTTCGACCGACTCGCCGGCATCGACCAGCGCGTTGATCAGTGCGGGCATGCCGAGCACGTCGAAGTCGGGGCGCGCCAGCAACGTGGCGAGCACGGCCGTCAGCCGCGCGCGGCCGGCACCCCGCACGTTGAGCAGACCGATCCAGCGACCCTGCGGCGCGAGGCCGTCGATGGAAGGCTCGCCCGAGATCGACCGCAGCGTGACCTTCTGTCCGAACAGCGCGCGCTCGTCCGGCGCCGAGCAGTACGCGTAGTCGCGCACGCTCTGGTTGGCCGCACCGGTCAGCGACGAGTCGACGACGACGCAGAATTCCGCGTCGCTCTCGACGAGGTCGCGCACGATGTAGCTGCGGAAGAGCAGATCGCCGTAGGAGATCAGCGTGTCCACGGACAGCGCCGCGAACGTGTCGACCGCGCACGCGAGCGACGCGAGTTCGCCGGTCGCTTCGTAACGTTCGTTGACGACGAGCTTGATGCCGGTGCTCTCGATGGCGTCGGGCCGGTAGCCGCCGACCACCGTGATGTCGTTGACGCCCTGCTTCTTGAGCCCGTCGACGAGCCAGCGCAACAGCGGCTTGCCGGCGACCGGCAGCATGACCTTCGGACGGTCCTTGGTCACGGCCTCGAGCGGACCCGAGCCGCGGCTCGCCGCGAGCACGATGGCGGCCTTCGCGGCGCGTGAAGCCGACAGATAGATGTTCTCGGCCGCGGAGTATTCGTCGGCATCCTGCAGCCGGAAGATCTCGTCGACTGCGGCGATGCGGTCCTCGACGTCGATCAGCGTCTCGCTGGCGTGGACCTCGCGCGCCACGGCCTGCATCGCCGAGGCTGCCGCGCGGATCAGGTGATTGGCCCAGATCACCACGTTGATGCCGGCCTCGCGAAACGCCTCGGTCGGCGTGCTGTAGTACTTCGTGGGCACGATCACGAGCGGCCCGCGGCCCGCCCACTCGCGGGCGAACGTCAGGATCTCGTCGGGCTTCGACAGCTTGCTGTGGATCAGGATGGCGTCGGCGCCGGCGAGACGATAGGCTTCCGCGCGCCGCAATGCCTCGTCCATGCCCCAGCCCGCGATCAGCGCCTCGACGCGCGCGACGATCGAGAAGCGCTCGTCGCGCTGCGAGTCCTTGCCGGCCTTGATCTTGCCGCTGAACTCGTCGACGTCGGCCAGCGGCTGACGCTCGCCGCCGATGAAGCTGTTGGTCTTCGGGAACTGCTTGTCCTCGATGCAGACGCCCGCGATGCCGCGCTGTTCGAGCTTCCGCACCAGGCGTCGCATGTTGTTGAAATTGCCGTAGCCGGTGTCGCCGTCGAGCAGGATCGGCAGGTCGCTCGCGTCGGCCATGAACTCCAGCGTATCGACGACCTGGGTCCAGCTCGCCTCGTTGTTGTCGCGCACGCCGTACTGCGCGGAGATCGCGAGGCCCGAAGCCCAGATGCCCGCGAAGCCGGCCTCGCGGACGATGCGCGCGGACAGGCCGTTGTGCGCTTCCATCAGGAAGTCGAGGCCGGGGCTCGTCAGCATCTGGCGCAAGCGGGCGCTGCGCGACAGCGAAATCGTCACGGGGTTACGTGCATTCATGTTTTCGTCTCCGATCGCCGCACGATGCGCGGCAGGATGTTGTTCTCGGCTCGCGCGACATCGGCCGGAAAGTCGATCTCGATCCATGGCAGGCCGGTCGCATCGGCGATATCGAACGCGTACGTGCCTTCGAGCAGCAGGTCGCGGATGGCTTCCTCGTGCGGCTGGTCGGCGCGGTTCGCGTCGACATAGCCCGCGACGATGTCGGCGAAGCGCTTCGCCGTGGCTTCGCGAAAGCGGAAGAAGCCGACCGACTCGCCGATCGTGTCGTAGACCAGACCATCGGCCACGCGCTTGCGGAATTCCACCGGTACGCCGTCGCGCACACAGACTTTCACCGGCTCGTCGCCGGGTTCGAAGCCGCGATCGATCAGCAGGCGATCGGCGTGTTCGTCCTGCGTCAACGCCTGCAGGATGCGCGGGTCGTACAGCACGTCGGCGTCCATCAGCAGCACATCGCCACCGCGGATCAGCGCGTCCGCGGTCGTGTGGACCGTGAGCACGCTGCCGAGTTCGTATCGCGGGTTGTTAAGAGTCTTTACATCATCGCGTCCCAGGCGGTGCAATTCGTCGACGATCCCCTCGGGCTCGAAGCCCACCGCGACGACGACCTCGTCGACGCCGACGTCGCGAAGGATCGCGAGATGCCGTTCGAGCAGCGTCGCGCCACCGAACGACAGCAGGCACTTCGGCATCGGCTCGGCACTTTCGAGCCGAGTGCCGCGGCCCGCGGCGAGGATGATCGCGCGCACCGTCAGTCCGCCACCGCGACCGGCAGTCGCTGCCGCTCGCCGAAGTGCAGCACGAGCAGGCCGGGCAGGCCGAGCGACAACTCGCGCGCGCGCTTGACCAGCGACAACGCCAGCGCGACGTCGAGCGGCAGGCCGACCAGCGGCGCGAGCAGCAGGAAGCCGCCTTCCTGCGCGCCGAGCGAGCCGGGGATCGCGAACGCCGCGCCGCGGATCGCCTGGCCGGCGCTTTCGAGGAACAGCGCGTCGACGAGTCCGACCGGATGACCGAGGAAGCGCAGCGCGAGCCAGACCTCGCCGGTGCCGACGATCCAGCCGAGCAGGCTCCACGCGCAGGTGGCCGCGACGCGACGATGATCGCGGTACAGCGCCGCGACCGCTGTGTCGATGGCGTCGGCACGCGCCGTCATGCCCGACCAGTCGCGCTTGAACGTCTTCGCGACGAAGCGCAGCACGTTGCCGAACATGCCGCGCCGCTGCGCCCAGTAGAAGCCGGCCGTGCACAGCAGCAGGAAGGCGATGGCGATGGCCGCGGGGATGCGGAGCGACTCCGCGACACCGTGAGCGACATCGTTCGAACGCCATGCGAACACCGCGAGGCCGCCGATCGCGAACGCAACCTGCGTGAAGGCCATCATCGTCGTGTTGACGGCGAGCGCGGCGGCGGCATCGTTCAGCGGCACGCCCCGTTGCGAGAGCTGCCGGACCATCACGACCGGCCCGCCGAGCTGTCCCGCAGGCAACAGGCTGTTGACCGACTCGCCAATCCAGCGCGCGACCAGCAAGACCGACAACGGGACCATACGACCGAGGAGCACGCGGATGGCGACCGCGTCGATCGCGAGCGGCAGCAGGTGATAGAGCGCGACCGGCAACAGGCCCCAGCCCGCGCGGCTCAACGTGGTCGCGACGGCGCCGAAGCCCTGCCACGCGAGCAACGCGACGAAGAGCGCCGCCCCGATCGACAGCAGCAGGAACGCGATCCGGCTCACCGCAGCAGCTGGCGGAAACCGAAGTAGGCGACGGCGTCCTTCATGTTCGAGATCAGCCGGCGCCAGGGACGCATGCCCGGATCGGTGACGTACTCGAACGTCAACGACACACGGATTTCGCCTTCAGCGGACGGCGTGATGCGATGACGCAGCTTGTCACCGTCGAAGAAGACGAGGCCGCCCGGCGGGATGCGCAGCGAGCCGCTCTCGACAGCGACACCCGCTTCCCGCGTATGCAACTCGTAGTCGAGCCGGCACGACGATTCGTCGATGACGCCGATCAGCAGCGTGTAGCGCCGGCCGTCGTAGTACGACGTGTCGTAGTGCCAGCCGATGTGGTCGCCGGGCTTCGTGTAGTAGTACAGCGCGTAGGCGTGCGGGTCGTCCGGCGGACAGGGCAGCAGCGCCTCGCCGCAAGTCTGTTCGAGGAACGCGATGAGCGACTTGGAGCGATAGAGCTCGGCGATGGCGGGGGCCTGGCGGTCGATCACGTGACGACTGACGCTGCCGCCCTTCTTGTGACCGGGCAGGTAGTTGCGGTTGAGTTCGGGCAGCAACGCGCGGGCGCTGGCGATCAGTCGCGCGGTGACCTCGGCCGGCACGAAATCGGCCAGCGACACGAACGAGCCCTGACGCGCGAAGTCGGTCGCGGACCCGACATGATCGAGCGTGGCGATCCGGGACGAGACGGCATCGTCGATGTCGCCGCCCGCCGTCGAGCGCTGCCTTGCGACGGCGCTCACGACGCGGTCCCGCGCCACGTGATCCGCAGCCAGTCGATCACGACCCAGCCGCTGAACAGCACTGCGCCGATCGCGGCGACGACGATGAAGGGCGCAGTGACGTCGAACAGCGTCACCAGCGGCAGCAGGTAGAGCACGTCCTCGGTCTCGAAGCCCACCGCGAAGCCCTGCTGCGTGCCGGCCTTGCCGGCATGACGTTCGATGCGCATCCGCAGCCAGAAGATCAGCGCGATGCACAGTCCCGCGACGACGCCGCAGGCGATCGGCGAAAGCGCCGTGCCCATGCCGCGAGACGTGTCCGCTGCCACTCCGATGCCCATCGCCGTGAACAGCAGGATGGTCACGACAGCGTCGCTCGCGAGGTCGTACAGGTGACCGATGCGGCTGGACTGTCCACTGATGCGTGCGAGCTCGCCATCGGTGTGATCGACGAAGTTGGACAGAACGATCAACGACGCGCCGATGTTCGCCGATGCGAAATCGCCGCGCGCGAGAAACACCGCGCCGCCGATGCCGACCGCGAGACGCAGCGTCGTCAGATGGTTGGGCGTGACCGCCGTGCCGACCAGCGGCGTGACGAGCCGGCGGGCGAGCTTGCCGTCCCACGTACGCGGCGGCGGGACCACAGCATCCCGCGCGCGACCGGACTCGACCATGGTCTGGTCGGCCAGCGGCTTCGCCATCGTGAGTGGGTCCATCGGCATTTCTTCTAACGATCGTCAGGCTGTGGCGGTCCGAGCGCCGCCGGCAGCACCAGCAATGCGGCGGCCAGTGTGCATGCGAGCGACAGCGCGAGCAACTTGCCCATGCTCGCCGTCCCCGGATGGCTCGACAGCCACAGGCTGCCGAACGCGGTCGCGGTGGTCAGCGCACTGAAGATCACGGCGCGCGCGATGCTGGTCTGCAGCAGGTCGGCCACGCCGTTTCGCCAGGCGTTGACGAAATAGATGTTGAACGCCACGCCGATGCCGAACAGCAGCGGCAGCGCGATGATGTTCTCGTAGTTGAGCGGGATCCGCAGCACGACGCACAGGCCGAGCGTGACCAGGCCGCCGAGCAGCAGCGACGCCAGCGTGATGAGCACGTCGCGCGCACGGCGCAGCACCACGATCAGCAGCGCCGTGATCGCGATCAGGGCCCAGATACCGGCCAGCACGAACGCGTGGACGATGGTGTCGGCCGATTCCTGGATCGAGATCGGCGCGCCGGTCGCGTCGGGCGCCACGCCGCGCACGGCCGCGATGAAGCGACGCGTCGCGGCGTCTTCGCTCGGGTCTTCGCGATTGGCGAGACTGCTGGTCGCGTCCTTCGGATAGACCTCGACGCGCGCGCGGCCGTCCTTCGCGACCCAGTCGGACACGAGCTCGGGCGGCATCGTCTGCAGCGTGACGGTCGACGCCTGCAGCGCGGACTTCAGCTGCGCGAGCGTGGACTTCAGGCCGGGCACGATGGCGGCATCGAGCGCTTCACGGTGGGCGACCGGTCCATTCGCGATCGCATCGAGCGCATCGGCCACGCGCTTCGCGTCGGGCGATGCCGGGTTGGTCGGCTCGTCGGCCGCGGCCCGGCGCAGGTCACGCGCGCCGTCGCGCATCGCCTGCACGTTCTCGGCATCGGTCGGCGCGGGCTTGATCTCTCCCGGGTTCAGGGTCGGCTCGAGGAACGTCGCCGCGTCGCGGATCGCGGCCAGCTTCCTGGCCTGATCGGACGGCACGAAGCTGGCCAGCGTCAACGCGTGCGAGACCTCGGGCAGCGCGCCGATCTTCTTCGCCAGCGCCTCCGCGGTCGCGACGTTCGGCGCGAGTTCGGCGACGTCAGCGGATCGCGCGACAGGTCGAGGATCGTCGCGACCGCTTCCGTGTCGGCGCTGCGCAGATGCAGCGGATTGAAGTCGAAGCGCACGAACGGCAGCAGCGCGAGACTGACGATCGCGACGATGCCCGCGATCACCAGCACGCGACGGCGATGGACCTGCAGCAGGCGGTCGACGCCGGCCAGCGCATCGAAGCGCATGCCTTCGGCGCGACCGCCGACCTTGAGCAACGCGAGCATCGCCGGCAACAGCGTCACGCTGGCCACGAACGCGACGACCATGCCGACGCCCGCGATGACGCCGAGTTCCGACACGCCCTTGTAGTCGGTGGGCTCGAACGCGAAGAAGCCCGCGGCGATGGCGACGGCCGCCAGCAACAGCGACGTGCCCACCTCGGACGCCGCGCCACGCACCGCGACCATGCGATCACCCGCTTCCGCCTTCGCGCGGTACGACACCGCGTACTGGATGCCGAAGTCGACGCCGAGTCCGACGAACAGCACCGCGAACGCGACCGAGATCAGGTTGAGCACGCCATAGATCGCGAGGCCGATCGCGGCGGTCAGCGCGAGGCCCGCGAACAGCGCGACGACGATGCCGGCCATCGCCTTCACGGACCGCACCGCGAGCCACAGCATGGCGAGCAGCGCGATCAGCATCACCGCCGTGTTGCGGCCCGCGTGGTCTTCGAGCGTGCCGAACTCCTCGTCGGACATCGGCACGTTGCCGGTGAGTCGCACGAGAACGCCGTGCGCCGCGTCGAGCCCGGCCGCGCGTGCGGTCTCCCGGATGAAGCTGGTCGCCTTGCGTCCCGGCTGCAGCGCCGAATAGTCGAGGACCGGTTGCGCGAGCACGAAGCGCCGCAGCTCTCGTGACGAGGCTTTGGCGCCGCCCAGCATCGAACGCCACGACAGCGGCACGAAGCGGCCCTGTTCGATGCCTTCGAGCGTGCCGGCCAGCGCGGCCAGCCCCGGCTTCAGCACATCGAGCTGCGCATCCTTGCGGCGGACGCCTTCGAGCGCGAGCTGCAACGTGGTGATCAGACCACGCACGCTCGGATCGACGGCGAGCGTGCCGATGACGGCCTGCGACGCGACGAGCTGGTCGGTGGTGCCGCCCACCTCGTCGTAGTCGAGGAACAGCAGCCCGTTCCTTTCGAAGAACGGACCGCCGTCGGGACGATGGACGTTGTGGAACAGCTCGGTGCGGGCCGCGAGCCGCGCGGTCAGCGTCGCCGCCGCGCGATCGGCGATGTCGGGCGTCGCGCCGTCGACGACGATCGCGATCAGGTCGGTCTTCTGCGGGAAGGCCTGGTCGAACGCCGCGCTGCGTTGCCGCCACGGCAGGTCGGGCGCGATCAGCTTCGCGTTGTCGGTGTCGATCGCGATGTTCTTCGCGACGAAGACGACCGCGGCGATCGCGAGCGCGACGCCGATGCACACGACCGGAAGGGCGTGCCGCGCGGAGATGCTGGCCGCGTCGATGATCAGCTTGCGCAAGCCGACGGCTTTCGGTTCCAAGGCGTGAGTCGGGGGTGTCGAGGATCGGATGACAGCGGCGAGGGGATGGCATGAACCAATCGACGTGAACCAATCGA
>CAZZWS010000041.1:0-2368 GCA_964657795.1 Beijerinckiaceae bacterium | reverse complement strand
ATCATCGGATAGGCGCGTCGAACCCGCGATGATAGCAAGTCGCGCGACGCGTTCCGCTTCGATCGGGCAAGCATCGGCCGGGTGAGGCAGAATACGCGGTGGTGCGTCGCATCGAGCCGGTCCGGCCGCAGGACGCGTCCCGCCGGCTTCTTCACCTTACATTCCGCTTCTTCACCACACATTCCAATACCAACCCACGACGGCTTCGCTCGTCGCCTCGATCCCATGGGAATCCCGTTCGTTCAGACCGCCCGCGTCGGCGCCTACGTCGTCAGGAAGCAGCTCGCCGGCATCAAGAAGTACCCGCTGGTGCTGATGCTCGAGCCGCTGTTCCGCTGCAACCTCGCGTGCGCGGGCTGCGGCAAGATCGACTATCCCGACGAGATCCTCAACCAGCGGCTCTCGTACGAGCAATGCATGGAAGCGATCGACGAGTGCGGCGCGCCGGTGGTCTCCATCGCGGGCGGCGAGCCGCTGCTGCACCGGGACATGCCGCGCATCGTCCGGGGCTACATCGCCAAGAAGAAGTTCGTGGTCCTGTGCACCAACGCGCTGCTGCTCAAGAAGAAGATCGACGACTACACGCCGTCGCCGTTCTTCACGTGGTCGATCCATCTGGACGGCGACAAGGCGATGCACGACAAGTCGGTGTGCCTCGACGGCGTCTTCGAGACGGCGCGCGAAGCCATCCTGCTGGCCAAGAGCAAGGGTTTTCGCACGCAGATCAACTGCACGGTGTTCGACGGCGCCGATCCGGCGCGCCTCGCGGCCTTCTTCGACGACATGAAGACGATCGGCCTCGACGGCATCACGGTCTCGCCGGGCTACTCGTACGAGCGCGCACCCGACCAGCAGCATTTCCTGAACCGCGAGAAGACCAAGAACTTCTTCCGCGACGTGCTCGGTCGCGGTGACGGCGGCAAGGCGTGGGACTTCACCAACTCGCCGCTGTTCATGGACTTCCTCGCCGGAAACCGCGCGTACGAGTGCTCGCCGTGGTCGATGCCGGCCCGCACGGTGTTCGGCTGGCAGAAGCCGTGCTACCTGCTCGGCGAAGGCTATGCGCCCACGTTCAAGGAGCTGATGGAAGACACCGACTGGGACGCGTACGGCGTCGGCAAGTACGAGAAGTGCGCTGACTGCATGGTCCATTGCGGCTTCGAGGGCACGGCGGTCCGCGACGCGGTCTCGCATCCGTTCAAGGCCCTGATGGTCTCGCTGCGCGGCGCCAAGACCAGCGGCGCCATGGCCAAGGACATCGAGCTCGGCAACGAGCGCAAGGCCAAGTACGTGTTCTCAGATCACGTCGACGCCAAGCTGATCGAGATCAAGATAGCCAAGGCCGCGCCCAAGGAGCCGGCGCCCGCGACGCAGGCCGCCTAACGCGGCGCGCGTGTCGCGCGCGATCGCGATGAGCGCCGGCAACTGACCGGGGTTCTTCGCGATCGATCGGATCACGGCGGCGAGATCGATGCCGCCGCCCTCCTTCATCGCGATCGTCGCGGCCGGCGGAAGGGAGCGCTCGCTCGGGTCCGCGATGGCCCGCAACACCACGAACGGCAGGCCGTGTCGTTCCGCGATGCGGGCCACGACGTGCGACTCCATGTCCACGGCGGCGGCGCCCGTTCTCGTGCGCAACCGATCCTTCATCGTCGCGGTCACCGCCATGTGATCGCCGGACGTCAGCGAGACCGCGAGTGCGCCGGTCCGGCCGACCAGCGCGCGCGACCATGCGGGATCGACCGTGAAGGTCCGATCGTCGGCCATTACGCGATCGGCGACGATCAATCGACCGGGCCGCAGTGCGGGATCGAGCGCACCGGCGATGCCGCAGCTGATCAGTGCCCTCGCGCCACCGACGATCGCGCGTTCGATGGCTGCCGCGAGAAGGTCGGAACGACCGCCGCCCGCGACGGTCACGACATCTGCGCCACGGGCGATGCGAGCCTCGACCGCGAGCCCGCAGACCGCGACGACCGTCATCGGACGGTCAAAGCCCGATCCGCACCCCGGGCCCGCTGTTGCTCTCGCCACTGGTGTAGCGGCGGTAGCGCGCGAGCGCCCACAGCGGAAAGAACTTCGGGTAGCCGTGATAGCGCAGATAGAACACGCGCGGAAAGCCGGTGGCCGTGAAGCGGGCCTCGTCCCACAGGCCGTCGGCCGCCTGCGTCCGCACGAGATACGCCACGCCGCGAGCGACCGCCGGATGACCGACCTCGCCGGCGGCCATCATGCCGAGCAGCGCCCAAGCCGTCTGCGACGCTGTGCTGGGCGCGGCGAGATGGCCGTGCGCGTCGAGTTCGTAACTGGTCGCGTCCTCGCCCCAGCCGCCGTCCTCGTTCTGGATCGACGCGAGCCAGGCCACGGC
>CAZZWS010000040.1:0-23433 GCA_964657795.1 Beijerinckiaceae bacterium | reverse complement strand
CGTCCGGCGTCGACTACAAGTCCACGCTGAACCTGCCCGACACCCCGTTTCCGATGCGCGGCAATCTCGCGCAGCGCGAGCCGCGATGGATCGCGGACTGGAAAGCGCGCGACGTGTACCAACGCATCCGCGAGGCGCGCAAGGGCGCGACGAAGTGGATCCTCCACGACGGGCCACCGTACGCCAACAACCCGATCCACATGGGCCACGCCTTCAACAAGATCCTGAAGGACATGGTCATCAAGTCGAAGAACCTGGTCGGCTTCGACGCGCCGTACGTGCCCGGCTGGGACTGCCACGGCATGCCGATCGAGATCCAGATCGAGAAGCAGTACGGCAAGTCGCTGCCGGCCGGCGAGGTGCTGGCGAGGTCGCGGGCCTATGCCGAAGTGCAGATCGCCAACCAGCTCCTCGACTTCGAGCGCCTGGGCGTCCTCGGTGAATGGGACAGGCCGTACAAGACGATGAACTTCGCGAACGAGGCCGAGGAGCTGCGCGTGCTCGGCCGCATCCTGGACAAGAGCTACGTGTTCCGCGGGCTGAAGCCTGTCAACTGGTGCTTCGATTGCGGCTCTGCGCTGGCCGAGGCCGAGGTCGAGTATCAGGATCGCGTCGACACGTCGATCGACGTCGGCTTTCCGTTCGTGGACGACCAGCGTTCGAAGATCGCTGCCGCGTTCGGACTCGACACGCTCCCCGACCGGCCGGGCCACATCGTGATCTGGACCACCACGCCGTGGACCATCCCGGCCAACCAGGCGCTCAACGTCAATCCCGACTTCGACTACGCGCTGGTCGACACGTCGCGCGGGCTGCTGATCGTGGCCAGCGAACGCGTGGCCGCGTGCCTGGAAAGCTATGGCCTGGAAGGCAAGCCGATCGCGACCTGCAAGGGCAGCGCCCTCGACCACATCGAGTTCGCCCATCCCTTCTACCCGCGCCGCTCGCCGATCTACCTCGGCGACTACGTGACGCTCGACACCGGCACCGGTGTCGTCCACTCCTCGCCCGCGTACGGTATCGAGGACTTCCTGTCGTGCAAGGCGAACGGGCTGAAGGACGACGACATCATCAATCCCGTCACCGGCAACGGCACCTACGCTTCGAGCGAGCCGTTGTTCGCGGGCTTGTCGATCTGGGATGCGCAGCCGAAGATCGTCGAGACGCTGCGCGAGGCCGGCGCGCTGTTCCGCGTCGAGAAGTTCTCGCACAGCTACATGCATTGCTGGCGCCACAAGACGCCGATCATCTATCGTGCCACGTCGCAGTGGTTCGCGGGCATGGACCGGGCTCCGAAGGTTGGCGGCCCGACGCTGCGCGAGACCGCGCTCGCGGCCGTCGACGCGACACGCTTCTTCCCGGCGTGGGGCAAGTCGCGTCTGCACGGCATGATCGCCAACCGGCCCGACTGGACGCTGTCGCGACAGCGGCAGTGGGGCACGCCGATGGCGTTCTTCGTGCATCGCGAGACCGGCCTGCTGCATCCCGACACGCAGGCGCTGCTGCTCGCCGTCGCCACGCTGGTCGAGCACTCGGGCATCGAGGCGTGGCAAGACGTCGACGCCGCAGCGATGCTCGAGCCCTACGACCGGGGCACGCCGGACACCGACCCCGCCATGTACATGAAGAACCGCGACACGATCGACGTCTGGTTCGACTCGGGCTCGACGTTCCAGACCGTGATGGGCGGGACCGATGGTCAGGGCTCGCACGCCGACGTGTTGCGCTATCCGGCCGACATGTATCTCGAAGGGTCCGACCAGCATCGCGGCTGGTTCCATTCGTCGCTGCTGATCTCGTCGATGCTCAACGGCCGCGCGCCGTACGACACGTTGCTGACGCACGGCTTCGTCCTCGACGGCCAGGGCCGCAAGATGTCCAAGTCGCTCGGCAACGTGACGGCGCCGCAGAAGCTGATCGACCAGTACGGCGCCGACATCGTCCGCTGGTGGGTCGCATCGACCGACTACTCCGGCGACGTGCTGATCTCCGACGAGATCATGAAGCGCGTGGTCGAGAGCTATCGCCGCATCCGCAACACGCTGCGCTTCCTGCTGGCCAACACGTCTGACTTCGATCCGGTCGCGCATGCGCTGCCGGTCGACCAGTGGCTGGAGATCGACCGCTATGCCGTCGCACGACTCGACGCGTTGCAGAAGGAACTGCTGGCGCATCTCGACGTCTTCGAGTTCCAGCCGGTCACGTCGAAGCTGCAGACCTACTGCTCCGAAGACCTCGGAGGCTTCTATCTCGACGTGCTCAAGGACCGCCTCTACACGTCGAGCGCGGACAGCCTGCCACGCCGTTCCGCGCAGAACGCGCTGTGGCACATCACGAACACGCTGTTGCGGCTGATGGCGCCGTTCATCTCGTTCACCGCGGAAGAAGCGTGGGCCGTGTTCGCGCCCGAGGCCCTCGCGGCGCGCGGCACGATCTTCGCGGAAGTCGTGCACACGCCGCCGCTGCCTGCGCATCCCGAGGCGTTGCTGCACAAGTGGGACGTGATCCGCGACATCCGTGCGCTGGCATTGAAGAAACTGGAAGACGCGCGCGCCGCCGGCCTGATCGGCTCGTCGCTGCAGGCCGAGATCGAGATCCATGCGCCGTCCGATCGCTTCGGTCTGTTGTGGGCGCTGAAGAACGATCTGCGTTTCGTGATGATCACGTCGCAGGCGACGGTGGTCGAGGCTGCGCACGAGGCCGACCTGGACGTGATCGTGAAGCCGTCGCCGCATCCCAAATGCGATCGCTGCTGGCACTGGCGGAAGGACGTGGGCGTCGATGCGACGCATGCGACCTTGTGCGGACGGTGCGTCGCGAATCTGTACGGCAGCGGCGAACAGCGCGTGGTGGCGTGAGCGCGTGTCAAGGGCGAGACGCCCCGCGGTGAACGTTTCGGGCGTCCTTCGGACGGTCCTGGCCCTCGCATCGCTCGGGCTGTCGACCGTGGCTCTCGCAGCGGACGATGGAGGTCGTGAAGCGCGGCTCGCCGATTTCGATGCCTTCTGCAGGTTCGTCGCCGACGACTACGCGTACTTCGACGTGAAGGAGACCGACTGGCCCGCGGTGTGCGCGGCCGGTCGGCCGATGGCCGCGACGGCGGAAGGGCGCACAGCCTTCATCGGCGTCGTCGAACACGCGCTGGCCGAACTCTACGATCCGCATGCGCACCTCGGCACCAGCACGACGGCATCCTGGCGCCTCGTGCCGACGGACAGCGACGTGTCCGCAACGTGGCGCGACGGCGCGGCGACCATCGTCGACGTGCGCCGCGACTCGGCCGGCGCCGCCGCCGGGTTGCGACGCGGCATGCGGGTCGTCGCGGTCGACGAGCACGACATCGGCGCGGCGGTTCATGCCGTCGCGCCTGCGCATCTCCTCGCCGATGATCCGGCCGCGCGTGACTGGGCGTTGAACGTCGTTCTGGCCGGTCATCAGGACCGACAACCGGTGCGGCTCGTGGTCGAGGACGCCGGCGTGCGCAAGACCATCGCCTTCGTCCCCCGCCTGGGGCGACCCGCGGCGCTCGTATCGAGCGTTCGCATCGACGAGGTCGGCGTGATCACGATCCACAACGCATTGGGCGATCCTGCAGCGGTCGCCGCATTCGACGCGGCGCTCGACTCGCTCGCGGGCGTGTCCGCCCTCGTGCTCGACCTGCGCGATACGCCCAGCGGCGGCAACACCGCGGTGGCACGCGGCGTGATGGGACGACTGGTCGCGCACGAGGCGCCGTATCAACGTCACGAGCGCATCTCGGAAGCGCGCGAGAGCGGCGTGCGCCGGGTGTGGGTCGAGTACGTCGAGCCCCGTGGCGCGTCGTTCGACCGGCCGATCGTGGTCCTCGTCGGGCACTGGACCGGCAGCATGGGCGAAGGCATCGCGATCGGCCTCGACGCGGCGCGCGGGGCGACCGTGGTCGGGACGCCGATGGCCGGGTTGCGAGGCGCGCTCGACGAACTGAAGCTGCCGAACGCCGGGTTCGTCGTTCGTATCCCTGCCGAGAAACTGTTCCACGTCGATGGCACGCCCCGGGAGTCGTTCGTGCCTCGAGCCCTGCCGCAAGGACGTTCCGGACTCGGCGACGATGATCTTCGAGCGGCCGTACAGGTTGCTGCGGCTCTCGCCGTCACAGCCGGCACGGGAGTGGCGTCGACGAAAGACGCGGCTTCCGCGCCTTGAGCCGCTCGGGCTCGTCCGCGAACCCGAGACCTCGAAAGCCGCGTTTCGCGCCGGCCAGGCGTACAAGCCCTACCGAGAACGCGGCGGCAAGAAGCACTCGCCGTCGCCGGACTTCTCCATGGGCGCGCACGCGCTGCTTGCCGGACATGCGCTGCTGACGCGCGATCCGCGTCGCCATCGGGAATACTTTCCCAAGTCGAAGGTCATCGCGCCTTCGTGAACCGATGATCGCGCTCGCTGACCGATGCGCGCGCCTTTACGGCTTCGAACGCTTCGTGCGCGTTGGCACGGCCGGCTGATCAGGCGCCGTCTTCTCCAGGACCTTGAGCGCCGCTGCCGGCGCCACGCCGCACGCCCTGCACCAGTCGACGTAGAAGAACATCTCCACGTAACGCTCCCCGCGTTCGATCTTCGACACCTGCGACTGCTCGACCTTGAGGCGTCCCGCGATCTCGGCTTGCGTCAGACCCGCCACGATACGCATGGACTTCAGATGCTTTCGGAGCTCCGCATAGCGCAGATGGTGGATGGACAAGGCCATTCACCAATCTTCGAGGTCGAAACGAAATAGTCCGTTACGGACTTTCGTGCGTTAGACTTTGCTCCTGCCTTGACTTTTTCGGACAGGGCGCGAAAGGAACCCGATGAAGTCGGTTTTGACAGCGGTGACGTTGACCTTGGCCTTGACCGCATGCGGGGGCGATGGTGGCGGGACCGGCACCAATACGCCCGTCGCCGCCGCGAATCCGAATGCCGGCACCATCGCCGACACGTCATCCGTCAAATACGCGTCGGCGCTGCAAGCGTTCGCGGAGACGTGGACCGGCGTGATCTTCCTGTTCGGGACCAACGACCTTCTGAAGACGGCCGGCGTCACGAGCGCCTGTCCGCAGGGCGGCAGCGCGAGCTTCGCGGCACCGGTGGAGACGCTGAACCTGTGCCGCTTGAAGTATCCGGGCGATGAGCTCTATACCGGCACGTTCTCGGCGATCGTGGCCGCGAGCGCCAATGTCACCACGGTGACGAGCACCGCGATCAACGGCGTCCGGGCCTACGATCCTGCGCAGCCCAACAGCCTGCGCTACACGTTTTCCAGCGGCAGCTTCGGTGGTTCGGATACCAATACCACGGGCAACGACCAGCTCCGTCTGTCGAGCGGATCGATCCTCGCCAACATCGGCGCCAGCAGCATCTATTCGATCTCGCAGTTCAACAGTCTGACGACCAACGACGGCGTCAGCCTGATGGTGCAGTCGATCAACCCCGCGACGAAGTTGTTCCAGACCACCAAGAGCGTCAATTCGTACGACATCAGCGCGACGCAGACGATCTCGATCCTCGGCGACAACAATCCCAGCGCTGGCGTACTCAGCATCGCCTACAGCTCGTCGAGCGCCTGCACGCCGCTGGTCGTGACGTTCCTGCCGGCCAACCAGTTTTCGCTGGCCTGCGGCGGGTACTCGATCACGAAGACGTGGAGCGATGCGGACTACCTCGCGGCTCGTGCGGCGGCTCGGGTCTGAATGGATGGAACGGCAGGCAAGCAATTAAAAAACGCATCGCAGTTTTCAAGGGGAAACCGTGCAACAAAAAAAGTCGCCGCGTCGACCACATTGATCGAGTCGTGCCGGATAACGCAAAAACGACGTGGAGACAGAGCAATCGCTGTGTCTGCAGCATTGACAGTCACGGCAAGCCTGGCGGGTTGCAGCGGTGCACCGTCCGAATCCGAAATGAAGGCCGCGTTCGACCGCCAGATTGCGAATGAGCGGCGAGGACCCGGGGAAAATTTTGGAAGCAACGGGCCAAGGTGGCCAGCGACTCCGTGCCATCAGTCGACAGCGTCCACAAAATCGGCTGTAAGACGACGGGGAAAAAGCCTATCGCTGCGATGTCGAGGTGGAGATCAAGATGATGGGCACCACCAACAGGAAAGTCGCCAACATGCGTTTCGTCAAAGGCAACAACGGACGGCAGATGACTGAATGAAGAAGCGACGATGGTGAAAATGCCGCAGGTCGAGCGCTTAATGGGGGAACACTCAAGGTCTGGCCGCTCGCGTCGCAACAAACATTGATCAGGGAAAAAAACACATGCGGACAATTCTCATTGCGCTGACGTTGACGGCGCTGGTCGGATGCGGAAAGAAAGACGCCGGATCGCCACAGGCTTCCGACTCCACGAATGCAGTTGGCGCTACCTCGCAGACGGCTTCACCTCCATCCGCGACAGGCACGAACGCCGACGCAGCGAACGCGCTTCGCGCAGCACAGAACCAAATCGCAAAGCCAGACCCGAGCGTGCCGAAGGAGAATTACACCGCCGTCGATCGAGCGCCCGGCGACACCTGGGCAACCTATGCCGCGGTTGCGTTCGACGATCGCACGCTCGACGACAAGACCCTTCTCAACCTGTTGTCCGGGCGCTACTTCAACGAACACGACGCATTCAAGCAGCAGGAGATGGCGGCTACCGAACTCGCACCCATCAAGGAGCGTCTGGCGGCATACAAGAAACAGCGCTACTACTCCATTCCGTTCGGACTCTACGAGCGAGAAGTCATCAATCCGACGATCTCTTTCAGCGGACCCTACGACTTCGAAAAAAAGAGTTTCCTCTCGTGGGTGAATGTGGCGAGTCGAATAGCCAGATGGGGACCCGACAAAACATTCGCGTGAAATTCACGGGTTCGCTCTGTCACCTTCCCGTCGCGGACCTCGAGACCGCGAAGCAGATCGAATCACTGCGGGCTGCGAATCAGGCGAATCTGCAAGGCACGCTTTACTTTTTCATAAGGCAGATCGAAGACGGCAATCGAGTCGATGCGGTGCTGACGGGCGCGACTTATGAAGTCTGGGACAAACCCACCTATGCATCAGGGCGCAAGCGCGTCGCGGTTGTGGAGGTGAAACCCTGAGCGCCGCACACATCGACCTTCGCGAACTCGCCAGATGAACAACGCCGCGCCATTCCCGCCACAACCCCATGCGCTGAAGCTCAGTACGGACTTCATTTCGCCGATCAATACGCTATTGGTCGTGTCGCTGACGATCGTCGACCTTGCGACGCCGGCGATCGATCGCCACGCGGCTCGCATCTTCTCGATCGTACTCGCGGTCGGACTCCTCGCGATCCTCTGGGCTTTGTCCCGCGCTTACCAGAAACGGCCCGCCGATGCGGGAACGGGCTGGGTCGTACGACAGCTGGTGTCGAGCAAAGCCGTATGGATTTCGGCCGTATTGATCGTGGCGGGAGTGGGCGTCATGTTTTGGAAGGACGCACACGCAGCAACGCCCAATCCCGGCGCTGCAGCGTCTGCCGTTCCTTCGCTACAGAATTTGCAGGCTGCCGTTCTTGGCATCCGCGAAGACACCACAGCCATTCGCGGCGACACCACGGCGATCCGGTCCGATACGAGTTCCATGAGAGGCGACCTGCAGTCGATCCGCGAAGTCGTCGCGCCGGCCGACGCGCGAGGTCGCCTTCGCACGCTCGGCTACGGCCTCGACGACGAATCGAAGGCGCGCGCCATCGAAACCTGCGATCTGCCGGCACTCCAGCTCTACGTCGCCGCAGGCGAAAAATTTCCGATTGCCGTTCCGGTCTTTGGTGTGCGCGGCGGGTCGGTTCTCGAGAAACCGTTGATCAGCGGTGATCCACGCTTACCGGAAGTGCTCGAGCTGTTGGCGGCACAGGGGATGAAGTTCGACCAGCCTTACATGCTCACCTTCACGCAAGCGAACACGGCACAGATTCCGAAACTGGACCAGTTGAACAAAAAGGTGGCATCGCGATCGCCGCTCGGCATCAGCCCCAGCATCGTTTCTGCGAACGCGCTGACCTTGTCGATCTGGTTCGACAATCGCCCCGCCGCGGCCAAGCTCTTGAGCCTCGGCGCGAACCCGGCTGTCGGCGTGACCGAACTGCTGCCGAAGACGGACAGTCGCGGCAACATCGTCGGTGGCTTGGCGCCAGTACCGATCGCGAGCGCCGAAAGCGAAGCCAAGCGCCTCGGCCGCTCCGACTGGATCCACTGAGCCGATCCGGCGCATCGCCAAATGATTTGCCTCGATCATCACAAGGGAGCACGAATTCATGTCCGAACAAACGCTATTCGAACACGCGGACGTCAAGGTGACCAATGCGCGCTTCATGACCGGTGGTCAGACCTATGCAATGAGCAACGTCACCTCGGTGAAGGCCTTCGAGCAGAAGCCGAAACGTATTGGGCCGATTCTGCTGATTCTGATTGGCGTGGCCGTGATGTTTGCATCGTTTATCGCCGGTCTGATCATCGTCATCGTCGCAGGCCTGATTCTTTATTATCAAAAAACGATGTACCACGTCATGCTGTCCACTTCCGGTGGAGAAACCAGCGCTCTCAAGACCGACCAGAAAGACTATATTCAGAATGTAGTCGCCGCCTTGAACGAGGCTATCGTCAATCGCGGATAGTCGCGTACACCAATGACCTATCGTACTACGCTGAATGGGGTTTCTCGTAATTGTGTAGTTTGCCTGATCGACTTGAGTCCATCGAGCATCCGAAATGGCGCATCGTCTTCTCCGGACCTCGTCGCGAACGAGAAACGGCGCGCTGGATTGAGATCCTGAGCCAGCACATCGATCAGGACCACTGAAACTCGCGTTCTGGCAGCAGTATTCGTCGTACCAAGTCTCGCTGACGAATCCAATTGGCATTTCCTTCCAGGAAGGTAGTAATCATGAACAAGACGCTGATCGTAGCCCTGCTGGCTTCTGCTTTCGTGCTTGCCGCTTGTTCCGGCGAACCATCCCAAGGACAGGTGGAAACGGCCGTTCAGAAGAACGTCGAGGAAGCGAATGCCCGGATATCGCAGTTCTCGGGAAAACTGTCGCCTGACATGCAGACCAGGTTGAACTCGGCCAAGAAGGTTTCGTGCACGAAAGAAACCGATAAAGTCTATAAGTGTGACGTCGAGGTCGATCTCACGATGCCGATGGGCGGAGCGGTGAAGAAAATGCTCCCGGTGCGGTTGGTCAATGGCTCGGATGGTTGGACCGTTTCCCAGTGAGCCTTTCGCAATCGGGCCTTCCTGCAATGGGAGTCTGGACACGGACCCGTGAATTCATCTCGCGTCACATAGCGCCAATCAACACCGTTATTCTTGGCGTCACTGGAATCGTCATTCCGTTCATCGACTTTCTTCGCTCGCGCGGACAATTGCTCGTCTACGCCGCGATTTCGCGCTACTGGAAAAGTACCGTGTCAACCTTCATGGCGAAGACGCTGTCTACAAAGGTTCGCTTAACGGCCTGCCACCGACGTTGTGCGTCGCAGCCGTGCACTCCAACAACGGCGACGCACAACGGTATTTGCTGGCGCACGGGTCGTCGCGAAAGGAATACGACGTTTGGGTAGAGGCGCAGAAAAAGCGACCCCGTGAGAGCGGCTACTGGATGTGAGCCCTGTGCGAAGGCTGAGGCGCGAACGACGCTAACCGATTCCTGGCTTCCGTTCGACCCGGCATTTCAGCTTCCCAGCAACCCCGCCCGCAACTCCTTGTCCACCGCCCGCTCCCCGATGAACATCTTCAGCAGCGCGACGTAGAAGTCTTCCCCTTCGATCGCGTCGCCAATCGGCTTGCCGCGCACCAGCACGTGCGTGCCGCTGCCGGGTTCGAAGTCGAGATCCACTTCCTCGCCCTTCCTGACCGCATCCAATGAACGGATCTGCGCGTCGAGCGCTTCCATGCGTCGTGACAGCGGCTCCAGCGCCTCGCCCTTGTAGTTCTTGCGGATGCCGTCGTCGAAGGTCTTGGCGAGCAGCGTCGAGTTGACGTCCACCAACATGCGAACCGCGATCCGCTTCGGGCCGGCGAGCCCGTAGACCGCCTCGGCGTCGTGCGTCTTCTGCGGCAGGTAGAGGCCCGCGACATAGCCCTTGAACCACGCGGCGGCGCGCACGCCGATGCCGTTGAGCACGAGCTTGCCGTTACCGACGCGCAGCGAATCGTCGAAGCGCTGCCCTTCGCGCTCGACGGTCGCCGCCGATGCCAGCGACATCGTGGCGACCAGGCAAGCCGCGATGATCGGTCGGGGCCACAGCAGGTCCTTGCATCTCTTCATCATCGTCTCGGTTAACCTTTGCGCGTCGTTCGTCGAGCGGTCGTTCGCGGTCATCGTCCGCGGTCATCGCGCGCTCCGACGTCCACCATTATCCGCGTCCCCTTCAAGCCTGGTCCCCGTGTCCGTCGCCCTCCTCCTCGCACCCGATTTCGCGCTGATCTTCCTCGGCGTGCTGCTGAAGCGCTACGGCCGCTTCGACCCCGCCTTCTGGAGCGGCCTGGAACGGCTCGTCTACTTCGTCCTCTTTCCGTCGCTGTTGTTCCTCTCGACCGCGACGACCCGCCTCGATCTCGACGCGACGCGCGGCGTCGTCTATGCCTGCCTCGCGGCGATCCTGACCGGCGTCGTGCTCGGTTTCCTCGCGCAGCCGCTGTTCAGGCCGTCGTCGATCGTGTTCGCGTCGGGCGTGCAGTGCGCGTTCCGCTTCAACTCGTACGTCGCGCTCGCGCTGGCCGGTCGGCTGGCGGGCAACGAAGGCATCGCGTTGATGGCGGTCGCGCTCGGCGTCGGCGTGCCGATCGCCAACGCGTTCGCCGTGTACGCGCTCGCCCGCCATCGCAAGGTCGGCTTCCTGCGCGAGATGCTGGTCAATCCGTTGATCCTGTCGACCGTGGCCGGCTTCCTGTTCAACCTCGCCGGCCTGCACCTGTTCGAGCCGCTGGCAGCCACGCTGCAGCGGCTCGGCGCTGCGTCGATCGCGCTCGGCCTGATCGCCGTCGGCGCGGGGATGCGGCTCGCGGGCGCCAAGGTCGAGCGGCCGACGCTCGCGTGGTTCGTCGCGGTCAAGCTGCTGGCGGCGCCGGCGGTCGTCTTCGCACTGATGACGTGGCTGCAGTTGCCGCCGGTCCAGCGCCAGATCGCCGTGCTGTTCGCGGCGTTGCCGTCTGCGTCGTCGGCCTACATCCTGACGGTGCGGATGGGTGGCGACGGCGCGGTCGTCGCGTTCATCGTGTCCGCGACCACCGTGCTGTCGGTCGGCACGTTGCCGCTGTGGATCATGGCGATCCGCTGATGATCCGTTTCCCGCGCGAGCGCCCAGGCGATGTGGTCGACGACCAGCGGCGTGGCCGTCGCGCGCCGCGCATCGAGCGCCTGGCGGATCGCATGGCGATCGTCGTCCGCGAGGTCGGACGAGAGCGCGTTGCCGAGCGCCACGGCGACGTTGCGCAGCCAGCGTTCGTGGCCGATGCGACGGATCGCGGTGCCCTCGGTATGACGCAGGAAATCGTCCTCGGTCCACGCGAAGACCTCGAGCAGCGTGCGATGCGCATGCGATCGTTCGTCGAAGTCGGCCAGCGGCGACCGTTGCGCGAAGCGGTTCCATGGGCAGATCGTCTGGCAATCGTCGCAGCCGTAGATGCGGTTGCCGATCGCCGCGCGGAATTCTTCGGGAATGGGTCCGTCGTGCTCGATCGTCAGGTACGAGATGCAGCGCCGCGCGTCGAGCACGTGCGGGGCCACGATGGCCCGCGTCGGGCAGATGTCGATGCAGCGGGTGCACGAGCCGCAGTGATCGCCGACGGCTTCGTCCGCGGGCAAGCGCACGTCGACGAACAGTTCGCCGAGGAAGAACATCGAGCCGCCGTCGCGCGACAGCAGCAGGGTGTGCTTGCCGCGCCAGCCGAGGCCCGCGCGCTGCGCCAGCTCCACCTCCATCACCGGCGCGGAATCGGTGAAGACGCGATGGCCGAACGGGCCGATGGCGTCGGCGATGCGGTCCGCGAGCCTCTGGAGCCGGGCGCGCAGGACCTTGTGATAGTCGCGGCCGTGCGCGTAGCGAGCGACCTGCGCGTCGGTCGGGCGCTCCAGCTCGGCCCACGACGCGGCGATCCACGCGTCGTTGTCGGGGTCGAGATCGCGCGGCAGATAGTCCATCCGCGCCGCGATCACCGACAGCGTGCCCGGCACCAGCTCGGCCGGCCGCGCGCGCCGCAACCCGTGCCGCGCCATGTAGTCCATCGTCCCGTGATAGCCGCGATCGAGCCAGTCCCGCAGCCGGGCTTCGGTGGCCTGCGCCCGGGGATCGTCGCCCGGCGGCATGACCGCGCAGATCGCGATGTCCGCGAAGCCAAGCGCGCGGCCCCACGTCTTGATGTCCCGTGCGAGGGCCGCGGCGTCGATGTCGCGGTCGACGTGGGCGGCGGGTGGTCGCGTGGAAGCCGGCATCGGGCGATTGTATGACCGCTCCTTCGCGTACCGCGCTGACCATCCCGCTCGCCGACCAGGCCGCGAGCGACGGATTCGGCGCCGCTCTCGCCGACTGCATGACGACCGGCTTCACGACGCCGCAACCGCCCGCCTTCGACGGCTTCACCATCCACTTCAGCGGCGACCTCGGCGCCGGCAAGACGACGATCGTGCGCGCGCTGTTGCGCCGCCTCGGTGTCGAAGGCCGCATCAAGAGTCCGACCTACACGCTGGTCGAGCCCTACGTGGTCGAAATGCCGATGGCGCAGCCGAAAAGCGTTGAATCTCGACAAGACATGAAGTTAAACTGTTATCACTTTGATTTCTATAGGTTCGAAGATCCGCACGAATGGCTGGAGGCGGGTTTTCGGGACTACTTCTCCGATGCGGTACTCCGCCTGGTCGAATGGCCCGAACGCGCCGTGGGCGACAGCGGCTCGCTGTTGCCCGCGCCCGACCTCGCGTGCGTGCTCGCGACGGTCGGCGACGGCCGCGAGGCGACCCTCTCGGCATTCACGGATCGAGGCGTCGCTTGGCTGAGCGCCGGGACTTCGGCAACAGCCTTCACCGGCGGCGCTTCGTCAAACGAGCGTTAGGGTCCGGACTCGTGGCTGCTGCGCGCCTGCCGACGCTGGTGACCGCCGGCGTCGTCTACACCGGCGTCGCACGAGCCGCCGGCATCGTCGGCGTGCGCGTCTGGCCGGCCAGCGACTACAGCCGCGTCACGATCGAGAGCGATCGCGCCTTGCAGGCCACGCACTTCGTCGTCGACGGCCCCGACCGTCTGGTGGTCGACGTCGAAGGGCTGCAGCTCGACGCGGCGCTGCGCGACCTGGTGGCCAAGGTCCAGCCCAACGATCCGTACATCAAGCAGGTACGGGTCGGACAGAACCGACCCAACGTCGTGCGCATCGTGCTCGACCTGAAGGGCCACGTGAACCCGCAGGTCTTCAACCTGACGCCGGCGGGCGAGTATCGCTATCGCCTGGTCTTCGACCTGTATCCCGACCAGGCCGAGGACCCGTTGCTCGCGTTCCTCGACAAGCCCGACGGCGAGATCCTGCTCAAGAAGGACGGGCCGCCACAGTTCGTGCCGGACACCCGCGTCGATCCGGGTAGCAAGCCGCTCTTGAAGCCCGAGGCACAACTCGACTTCGACGCGGCGTTGAAAGGCGAACGCACCGATCGCAACGATGCGCTCGTCCGCAAGCCACCGTCGGTGGCCCGCATCATCACGGTGGCGCTCGACCCCGGACACGGCGGCGAGGATCCCGGCGCGAGCGGTGCGGGCGGCAGTCGCGAGAAGGACGTCGTCCTCGAGATCGCGATGCGCGTGAGGAAGCGCCTCGACGCAGAACCCAACATGCGCTGCATGCTGACGCGCGACGCCGACTTCTTCGTGCCGCTCAACGTGCGCGTGCAGAAGGCACGTCGCGTGCAGGCCGACCTGTTCGTCTCGATCCACGCCGACGCTTTCGTCTCGCCGGACGCGCGTGGCTCGTCGGTGTTCGCGTTGTCGGAACGCGGCGCGTCCTCGACGGCGGCGAAGTGGCTCGCCAACAAGGAGAACTCGGCGGACCTGATCGGCGGGGTCAACATCGCGACGCGCGACAAGCAGCTCGCCGGCGTGCTGCTCGACCTGTCGACGACCGCGCAGATCAACGACAGCCTCAGGCTCGGCAACGCGGTGCTGCACGAGATCGGCAATATCAATCGGCTGCACAAGGGCGAGGTCGAACAGGCCGGTTTCGCGGTGCTGAAGGCGCCGGACATCCCCAGCATCCTCATCGAGACGGCGTTCATCAGCAACCCCGACGAAGAGAAGCGCCTCAACGACGACGCGTACCAGGATCGCCTGGCCGACGCGGTGGTGCGCGGCATCCGCGCGTACTTCGCGAAGAACCCGCCACTGGCGAAGACGCGGCTGACGAGTTGACGGTGCGCGCGGCCGCTCCCGCGTTGCGCTTCACCATCGCGCTGTCGACCGTTCTGCTTGTCGCGTCGTCGGCGAACGCGGCTTCGACATCCCTCGCTTCCGACGACGGCGGCACCGTGACCTTCGCGACATCGATCGATCACGACACCGTCGACGCATTCATCGCGTCGGTCGGAGAACGGTCGATGAGCCGCATCGCGTGGACCGTTTCCGTTGCGACGATGACGAAGTGCGGCATCCTCGATGTGGATGCGCCGGCTGGCTATGCATGCACGACGACCTGAAACAGTTCAGCGCGGCGGGCGATCGTGATCCGATCCTCGCACTCGCATTCGACGAGGCTGGAACCGTCGTCGAGTGCGCCAGCTGACGCCGATCACGTGCCACTCAAGCGCATGGTCACCCGCAGCCGCCGCTAAGCCCCCGCAGAGACGTCAGCCACTGGTGCGAGAGCTGAGCCGCGCAGAGCAACGCGGACTGGCCGGCATCGTCGACATGCGCGGCGTCGGCGGTTTTCCGCGCGAGCCCCGCCCGCGCCTTGCCGACGGACGAGGAAACGCGGCACGGATCGTGAGGCGTTCGGACCGCGACCGGTCGCGTGGCCGCGATGGGCTCAGCGTGAGCTGGACGATCGCCTGCCACGCGTGACGGCGTGACGTCGCGGGCGCAGCCTGCGAGGCGTAGCGGCGTTCCGGGTACGAGCCGTCCTTCGAGGCGGACCCGGCGCGTGGTGGCACCCGCCGTCGAGACCCATCCTTCGATGTCGATCGAGCCGGTCTTCTCGACCGACGCGAACGCCAGCGTGATCGCCTCGCGATCGAATGGATCGAATGCGTCGACGATGTTCCGCACCGACCACCGCGTCGTGGCGATGCCGCCGAAGACGCGATTCATCCCGACCCCGTGCGTCGCGCGGCCGGATACCAGGTCGCACTCCCAGCTCGCCGCACCGCCGGATCGCAACACGCGATCCAGCCGTTCTTCGGCGCCCTTCCTTCGCTGGATCTCGTGGACGAGTTGCTCGGCCTGCTCGGCAATCTTGCCATCCGACCGGCGCCCGGCTCTCAGGTCGGTGAAGAGCGCACCGTAGCGCGCGGCGCCGGGTGCGCTTGCGGAAAGACTCATGACCGAGACGTTCGCCGGAACCGCGGCGCAGTCGAAGCGACGAAGCGTGAAGGCGCCCGCCCGTTGGTCTTCGCGATCGCCCCGTTGCAGCGCCCGGAAGCGAAGGGCGCCCCGTGGCGAAAAATAATCGTCCAGCGTGATGCCGAGGAACACGAAAGCCGGCAGCCCGATCATCGTCGCGAAGCGGTCGTTGCAGTAGAGGACGCGACCGCCCGAGTCCATGAGCACCACGCCTTGCGACACGCGCTCGAGCAAGGCGTACAGCTCGCCTCCGGCCGTGTCGCGTCGCTCTCGCGGACGCTCGTCGAGCGCCGTGCCGAGGCGATCATCTTCACTTGCGGGCTCGATCATGTGCATGGCGACTCGATCCGATCTGCAATCACCGGCGCCACGAGGCGCAGGGTCGAAGGTGAACGTACGACGAGCGGCTTCGACGGTCTGTTCGGCAGCGCACACGAAGTGGAGAACTTCGGTTTCGGTTCATCGATCGGGGCACGGCCCGTTGAAATGCCGAGCCCAGCAAACTTCGAACGCTCGATCGCCCGCAGCGGGCGTCTTTCTGAAAAGACGTTCGGACTCGGCGACTTCGTGCCGTTGCATCGCGCCGATTCGGTGGGAAGGGCCATCGGCACCGGGACGGTTGCCCGATCATCGCGGTCGAGCCACGCGTTTCCATCGAAAGAGAGACCAGACCATGCCACGCATCACCCCGAACGCCATCGATCGTCAATCGTCCACACGATTGAGCCGTCTTCGCGTCGCAGCCTGCGTCGCCGCGACGCTCGTTACGGCCACCGTCGCCCATGCGCAGCAGACCGTGCCATTGACTCAGGTAGCGACGTTCGCGCATCAGGTCACCGGCGTCACGGTCGCGAGCGACGGTCGCATCTTCGTCAACTTTCCGCGCTGGACCGAGGACAGCGCCCTCTCGGTCGGCGAGCTGAAGAATGGCCAGGTGGTGCCGTATCCCGACGCCGAATGGAACGCGTGGCGCAACGCGAAGAAGGACCAGACGACGCCGGGCGACCACTGGATCTGCGTGCAGAGCGTCGTCGCGGACCAGCACGGTCACGTGTGGGTCATCGATCCCGCAGCGCCGGCGATGGGAGCGGTCGTGAAGAACGGGGCGAAGCTGGTCATGATCGACCTCGCGACCGATCGCGTCGCGAAGACCATCGCGTTCGACGACAGCGTGGCGCCGCAAGGCTCGTACCTCAACGACGTCCGCATCTCGCCCGACGGCAGGACGGCGTATCTGACCGACTCGGGCGCGGTCGGCGCGCTGGTGGTCGTGGACATCGACAGCGGCACCGCGCGACGCGTGCTGGACGGCGATCCGTCGACCCAGCCCGAGAAGGCCGTCACGGTAATGTACGACGGCAAGCCGCTGCGGCGGCCGGATGGCCGCGGCGTGGAGTTCTCGGCCGACGGCATCGCGCTGTCGCCGGATGGCGGGACGTTGTACTGGCAGGCCATCAAGGGAAAGACTCTTTACTCGATCCCGACCGCCGCGCTGGGTTCGCCGGGCGCCTCGCTGGCAGCGCTGGTCACGAAGGTCGGCGACAACGGACCGGCCGACGGCCTCGAGATCGCCCGCCACGACGGCCGCATGTACGTGACGTCGCCCGAGGACGACTCGGTCAAGGTGCGCGACCTCGACAAGCCGGGCTCGAAGCCGGTGACCATCGTCCACGACGCACGGCTGCGTTGGCCCGATACGTTCGCCGAGGGCCCGGACGGTACGATGTATGTCACGTCGTCGCACATCCAGGACTCCGCGTTCTTCAAGCCGGGGGCACCGGCGGCGTTGCCGACGGAGCTGTGGAGCTTCAAGCCGGCGCGTTGACGATCGCGCAACGCCTCGTCTACAGCATCTGAAAGGGAAGGCATGACCGCTCTCGTACCGCAGCCCTCCGATCGACATCGCGCTCGTCGGAGGCCCGCTTGAAAAGCAGCGCGTCCCCGGCCGTCGCGGTGTTGCGCGACCTCATCGATCGCACGCGGAACCGCCTCGCTCCTCGATCGCCGTCGTCGTCGCGGGGTACGGCCATCGTCACCCCCGACGTCGCGGCGGGACTCGCCCAACTCGAGCGCATCCGCGACGACTGTCATCGGCTCGTGACGCGGCGGGCGACGTGGTCGGCCGGCGCGGCCGTCATCCCGTTGCCGGGCCTCGACGTCGGCACCGACATCGCGATCCTTCTGAAGCTGCTGCCGAAGATCAACGAGCGCTTCGGGCTGACGCCGGCGCAGATCGAAGAGCTCGACGTCGAGTCGAAGCGGCTCGTGATGGTGTTCGCGAGCAGCGTGGGATCGATGCTCGTCGGCCGACTGGTGACGCGCGACATCGTGCTGAAGATGCTGATGAAGATGGGCGTGCGCATCACGACCGCCGGCATCGTCAAGTTCGTGCCGCTGCTCGGCCAGGCGCTGTCGGCATCACTCAGCTTCGGTGCGATGAAACTGCTTGGCGACAAGCACGTCGACGACTGCTACGAGGTCGCGCGGCGTACGCTCCTCGCGCGATCCGATATCGTCGATATCGTTCCCAGCAACTGACGGCCGAATCCGCTATCCCTGCAACCCTTGCGCGCGCAACAGCGAAGGGATGCGCTCCCGGAACGGGAAATAGCCTTTCCTCGCATGCGGCCAGAATTGCTCGTCCCATGGCCGACGGACGGATACGAAAGCGATCCCTGCGGCCGCGAGCGCGGGTCGCCATGTCCTGGCTGCCGTAGCGACCGGCCCGACCGGGGCGTACGGCGTGACGATCTGCTTCACGCCGGCTGCTCGGGCCGCTGCGATCAGGGGCTCGGCGTCGGCTGCGTCGGCCATGTCGGTCGGACAATCGAAATGCGTCGCGACCCGTTCCACCGCATCGTGACTCGCGGACGCGACGAAGGCGCGGGCGCGAGCGCCCCAGAGCAATCCATCGTCGCACACGACGATCGCGGCACGGATGTGCGAGTCCCGAGCGAAAAGCGATTCAGGATGCAGATCGTCGTGCGTGACGAGCAACAGGGACGGCGCTTCGAGATCCGCAGGCCCGGATTCTTCGATGGGCTGCGCCGGTGCGACCGGTGACTCGGTGAGCGGCGCGGCGTCGACCGCCAGACCTACCGGTACGTAGCGGCCGTCCGTGTACCGTGCGATGTTGTCGGCCGTGGCGAGGTAGTGCTTGCCCACGGTCTGCAGCCCGGCGACCCAGCGCCACGACAACGTGTTGCTCGCCGCGTCGGCATCGAGCAGATGTCGGAGGAAGAAGTCGGCGCCGAGCACCCATGGCAGCCGCAGCGTGAAGATCCAGATCGACGCGAACCACATCCGCACATGGTTGTGGAGATAACCGGTCGCCACCAGTTCGCGCGCCCAGTCGTCGAACCCGGCGATGCCCGTCGTGCCGTTCTCTGCCGCGGCGATGGCGCGCGGATCGACGACGTGCTGCCGTTGTCGAGCAAGCTCGTCCTGGAAGCGCGTCCAGACCGACGGCCTCATCTCGAGCCAGCCTTTCCAGTAGGTCCGCCAGAGCACTTCCTGCAGGAATTTCTCGCTCGTCGCGAGGCTGTGCTGGTCCAGGACCGCCGCGGCGACCTCGTGCTCGGTGATGACGCGATAACGCAGGTAGGGCGACAGGCCCGAGACCGCGCTCGCCGCATGCGGGACGGTAACGGTATTGCGGCCGGATGCGTAACGCTGGCCGGCGAACGGCGCGAACGAGGCCAGGCGACTCAGCGCTGCCGCGCGGCTCGGCTCGAACTCACGCATCGATGCGGTCATCGCAGACGACGGGCCGACCCGCACTTTCGCGCGGCCCGCCGAATCCGGGCACCGACCTCACGCTTCGAAAGCCACGGTCGCAGTCCCGAGGCCTTCGAACTCCACCTCGACACGATCCCTGGCCTTCGCTTCCACGACCTTGGTCCACGATCCGGTCGTGACGATGTCGCCCGCCTTCACGCCGCGTGGCGGGCCGGCGTTGCCGTCGGCATCCCTGGTCGGCAATCGGCCGAGATGCGCGACGAACCACGGCAGCAGCACGGCCGGATTGCCGAGCGCGTGCGAGCCCTGGACCCGCTCGACGACCTTCCCGCCCAGCGACAGCGTCGCCTTCTGGTCGCGCAGCGCGATGCGCCGCCAGCTCCTGACGCCGTCGCCGAGCACGAATGCCCCGTTGATGCCGTGGTCGGCCAGCTTCGCGATCGCCGACGCGACCTGGTAGTCGACGATGCGCGGCGTCACGATCTCGATGGCGACGTGCATCGTCGCGACCGCTTCGGCGACTTCGTCGGTCGTGTATGGCAGCTCGCGCGGCGGCAGATCGACGCCGAAGCAATACGCGATCTCGGCCTCCACGATGCGCACCGGGAACGCGGACGACGACAGCACGGCGCCGTTTGCGTGGACCAGCGACGGCGCGATCGGCGCGGCGGTCGGCAGGCTGTCGCGCGAGTCCGCCCCGGCTTTCCAGACGGTCGGGCGCGCCTCGGGCCACAGCAGCGCGTCGACACGACCCTGCACGCGATACGCGTCGTCGGTCGAGCGGACGGCCGACGCCACGCGTTCCGCGGTGACGCGGTCACCGCCGCGTCTGGCGGCGACCAGCGCGTCGACCAGGCGATCGATGGACCACGGCGGCGCGGGCGGCGGCGCGACGGCGACTTCGGGCGATGGCAGATCGTTCATGCGTGCGCCACCCGTTCGACGGCGGACGCCTGCGCCACGGGCTCGCCGGTGTACACGCATCCCTGGCGATGCGAGTCGCGACGGATCGCGACCCGCGACAGGCCCGCGAAGGTCGGCTTGAGCTGATTCCAGACGTAGCGCGCGAGGTGTTCGAGGCTCGGGCTTTCGAGTCCTTCGATCTCGTTCAGGAAACGATGGTCGAGCTTCTCGCGGATGCTGTCGCCGGCGGCTTCGAGCTGCGCGAAGTCCACGATGAAGCCGCTCGTCGCATCGGGCGATCCCGTCACCGCGATCTCGGCGCGGAACGAGTGGCCATGCAGACCCGCGTACTTGTGCCCGGCCGGCATGTGACGGAACTGATGCGCGGCATCGAACCAGAATTCGTAGGTGATCTCGATCATGACGTAGATCGCTCGCAGACCGGCGAACGATGAAGATGGACAGCGTGTTCTCCGCGTAACGGCGAAGGGTCGACAAGGCAACCATCGACGGACGACGCGATCGTCGACAAAGCAACGATCTCCGACGCGTCAGCGGATGCCGAGGAACTTGTGGGTCTGCATCGACAGTCGCCACTGCGGATGCGCGAGGCAATATTCTACGGCGCGCTCGGTATGTCGGCCGCGCGCGGTCGGATCGCCGGGCAATCCGTCCAGCGGCTGGATCAGGAAATGCGCGAAAGCCAGGTCGGCGAAACGTTCGGGCAACGCCCGCGTCTGCGGGTAGACCAGCTTCAGTTCGTCGCCTGTCGTCACGACGATCGGCGCGTCGGACTTCGGACTCACGCACACCCAGTCGATCCCGGCCGGCAGCGGCAGCGTGCCGTTGGTCTCGACCGCGATGCGGAAGCCGTGCGCGTGCAGCGCGGCGACGAGCGCCACGTCGAGTTGCAGCGCCGGTTCGCCGCCGGTGCAGACCACGAAGCGATGGCCGCTGTCGTCGGCCGGCCAGTACGACGCGACTTCGCGGGCCAGCCCGTCGGCGTCGGCGAACTTGCCGCCGCCGAGGCCGTCGGTGCCGACGAAGTCGGTGTCGCAGAACGTGCAGACCGCGGTCGCCCGATCGACCTCGCGGCCGCTCCACAGATTGCAGCCCGCGAACCGGCAGAACACCGCGGGCCGGCCGGCGTTCGCGCCCTCGCCCTGCAGCGTGTAGAAGATTTCCTTGACCGCGTAAGTCACCGGACCGTACGGGGCGCGCGTCGCCGATTCACCAGCGCCGCCCACGCGAGCGGCAGCAGCGAGATCACGACCACGCCCGCCATCACCAGCACGAGGTTGGACTTGACCACCGGGATGTTCCCGAAGAAGTAGCCGAGCGCGATGAAGATGACGACCCACAGCACGCCGCCGAGGGCGCTCCAGAACTGGAAGGTCGACTGCTTCATCGACCCGACGCCGGCCACGAACGGGGCGAACGTGCGGACCAGCGGCATGAAACGCGCGATGGTCAGGGCCACCGGACCGTACTTCTCGTAGAACGCATGGGCCTGGTCGAGCGCGCGGCGGTTGAACCAGCGCGAGCCTTCCCAATGGAAGACCTTCGGACCGATGTAGCGACCGATCCAGTAGTTGGACGTGTTGCCGAGGATCGCCGCGGCGATCAGCACGACGCCGAGGATCAACGGGTCCATGCCGCCGACGGCCGCGATGGCGCCGGCCGCGAACAGCAGCGAGTCGCCCGGCAGGAACGGTGTGACGACCAGCCCGGTCTCGCAGAACACGATGACGAAGAGGATCGCGTAGATCAGCGGACCCTCGCGCGCGACGAGGTCGGCGAGGTGCTTGTCCAGGTGCAGGACGAAGTCGACGAGTTGCAGGAGGAGGTCCAAGGCCAGGAAGCGGCGAGCCGCGCGAGTGCGATCGGGGCGAATGATGGCACAGGGGGCGGCCTATAATTTCGGCCGGCCACCGCCGTTCCGTGCCTCTTTCCTCTTCGACCAGACGTCATCCTCTTACCCCGCATCAGCGCCGTGCCATCTCCCGACGAACGCACGACCCACGCGGCGCGTCCGCCGATCCGCGCCCTGCCCGATCTGCTGGTCAGCCAGATCGCGGCCGGCGAGGTCGTCGAGCGGCCGGCCTCGGTGGTCAAGGAGTTGCTCGAGAACGCGATCGATGCCGGCGCCACGCGCATCGACGTGCGGCTGGACGGCGGCGGCACGCGACGCATCGTCGTGGCCGACGACGGTAGCGGCATCGCCGCCGCGGAGCTGCCGCTCGCGCTGGCCCGTCACGCGACGTCCAAGATCGCCAGCCTCGCGGACCTCGAGCAGGTGGTCACGCTCGGCTTCCGCGGCGAGGCGCTGGCGTCGATCGCGTCGGTCGCGCGCGTCACGCTGACCACGCGGACGCGTGACGCGGCCCATGCGTTGCGGCTTGCGGCGGGTGACGACGAGGCGGGCGCGCCGGCGCCGGCGGCGGGCGGCGTCGGCACCGTCATCGAGGTCGCGGACCTGTATCACGCGACGCCGGCCCGTCGCAAGTTCCTCAAGTCCGAACAGACCGAACTCGGTCACTGCATCGAGGCGTTCCGGCGCGCGGCGCTGGCGCGGCCGGGCATCGCGTTCACGCTGACGCACAACGGCCGCGTGGTCGAACACCTCAATGCCGCGTCGCCCGCCGAACGCGTGATGCAACTGCTCGGCGACGACTTCGCGGGCGCGCATCGGCCGCTGCAGTGGATGGGCGGCGACCTGCTTCTGCGCGGCTTCACCGGGCTGCCGACCGCGAGCCGCGCCTCGCCGAACGCGCAGTACTTCTATGTCAACGGCCGCTACGTTCGCGACCGCGTCCTGAATCACGCGGTGCGCTCGGCCTATCGCGACGTGCTGCATGGCGATCGTCACCCGGCTTACGTGCTGTCGCTCGAACTCGACCCGGCGCTGGTCGACGTCAACGTCCATCCGTCGAAGACCGAGGTCCGCTTCCGCGAGTCACGCGGCGTGCATCAGTTCGTCTTCCGCGGGGTCGGCGATGCGCTGGCAGGTCACGCGTCAGCGGGATCGACGGACAAGACGTCCGCCGCCAGCGAGACGGCTTCGTACAAGACGAGCAGCGGCTGGCCGCCCTCGTCGACGACGCACGCCGTCGCGCAGACGACCGCCGCGTACGGCCGCCTGTTCAGCGATGCGGGTCGGGCGTTGTCGATGTTCGGCACGCCGCCATCGTTGGATGCGGAGCCCTCGTTCGATCCGCAGCCCTCGTTCGATC
>CAZZWS010000039.1:0-23666 GCA_964657795.1 Beijerinckiaceae bacterium | reverse complement strand
GATTGCACTGAGGAAGCCGACCGACGTGATCCACCACAGCGATCAGGGTAGCCAGTACACCGCTCTGGCCTTCGGCAGCCGTTGCAAGACGATGGGCGTGCGTCCGTCGATGGGCACCGTCGGCGACGCCTACGACAACGCGATGGCCGAGAGCTTCTTCGCCAGCCTCGAGTGCGAGCTGATCGAGCGGCGCAGCTTCAAGACCAAGACCGAAGCACGCCATGCGTTGTTCACGTACATCGAGGGTTGGTACAACCCGCGACGTCGTCACAGCGCACTCGACTACCGATCGCCGGCCAACTTCGAGAGGCAGCACCGCAACGTCATCGCCGACCAACGACCGAGCCGCGATCACGACTTGCCCACCGTCGGCGCCTGCGAGACAGGCGCTGCTCCGACCGTGGACAAGTCTGCAGCGAGGCTGACCGAATCGGGTTGAACCAAACCCGAACCTATCCGCGAGACCGGGGCAACTCCAACTTCAAACCGAGTCAACTTCAACTCCATAGCTTCCACCTCTTTGCTTACTTTCTTCGCGGTCCAAGAAAGTAACTGACCCCCTCAGCGGGACATACGCCTTCCGCCTTTTGGTCACTTCCTCGGCGATTCAAAGAACCTAACTGGCCTCGAAAGGGGACAAACACCTTCGCCTCTTCAAGCGCTTCCTGGCGGTTCGAGAAAGTAACCGAGGGGACACACGCATCAGGTTGAAGCCCCTGAAAGCGGCCAACTCGCCGCATCGAGTAAAATCGCCTGTTACCCGAAAGCCGTCGTCCGTTCCCCGTCGTCCGTTCCGCCGCCCCCTCGTGACAGAGCGGGTCCGCCTGACCTCCAGGCATCCCTCGCCATCCCAGCGTGTCGCATCGTCGACGTCGCATCGTCGTCCGCCACCGCCCACATGCAGCACATCCGCAACTTCTCGATCATCGCCCACATCGACCATGGCAAGTCGACCCTGGCCGATCGCATCATCCAGCTCTGCGGAGGCCTGTCCGATCGCGAGATGGAGGCCCAGGTGCTCGACTCGATGGACCTCGAGCGCGAACGCGGCATCACCATCAAGGCGCAGACCGCCGCGCTCGAATACCGCGCGCAGGACGGCGAGCTCTATCACCTCAACCTGATCGACACGCCGGGCCATGTCGACTTCGCCTACGAGGTCAGTCGCTCGCTGTCGGCCTGCGAAGGCGCGTTGCTGGTCGTCGACGCGAGCCAGGGCGTCGAGGCGCAGACGGTCGCCAACTGCTACACCGCCATCGAACTCGGCGTCGAGGTCGTGCCGGTGCTCAACAAGATCGACCTGCCGTCGGCCGATCCCGACAACGCCATCGCCGAAATCGAGGACGTCATCGGCATCGACGCGCACGATGCCATTCGCGCCAGCGCCAAGACGGGCGAGGGCGTGACGGACATCATCGAAGCCGTCATCGCGAAGATCTCGCCGCCGAGCGGCTCCGCGACCGAGCCGTTGCAGGCGTTGATCATCGATTCGTGGTTCGACAACTACGTCGGTGTGATTATGCTGGTCCGCGTGTTCAACGGATCGCTGAAGGCCAAGGACAAGATCCTCCTGATGGCCAACGGCTCGCAGCACCTGGTCGAGCAGGTCGGCGTCTTCACGCCGAAGTCGCGCACGCGCGAGACGCTGTCGGCCGGGCAGGTGGGCTTCATCATCGCCGGCATCAAGGAATTGAAGGCGGCCAAGGTCGGCGACACGGTCACGCTGCTGAATCGTCCGGCGGCCACGGCGTTGCCCGGCTTCAAGGAAGCGCAGCCGCAGGTCTTCGCGGGTCTCTTCCCGATCGAGGCCAACCAGTACGACGCGCTGCGCGACGCGCTCGAGAAGCTGCGGCTCAACGATGCCTCGCTGCAGTACGAACCCGAGGTCTCGCAGGCGCTCGGCTTCGGCTTTCGCTGCGGCTTCCTCGGCCTGCTGCACATGGAGATCGTGCAGGAGCGGCTGGAGCGCGAGTACGACATGGACCTCATCACCACCGCGCCGTCTGTGGTCTACGAGGTGCTGCTGCGTGACGGCAGCGTGATCCAGGTCGAGAACCCGTCCAAGATGCCCGACCCCGGCCGCATCGAGGAGATCCGCGAGCCGGTCGTCACGGTCAAGCTGTACATGCCGCAGGACTACGTGGGCGCGGTCATCACGCTGGCCGTCCAGAAGCGCGGCGTGCAGATCGACATGGACTACCACGGCCGCCAGGTCATGCTGACCTACGAGATGCCGCTGGCCGAGATCGTCCTCGACTTCTTCGACAAGCTCAAGTCGGTGTCGCGCGGCTACGCGTCGATGGACTACGAGTTCAAGGAATATCGCGCGGCCGACGTCGTCAAGGTGGACATGATGATCAACGCCGAGAAGGTCGACGCGCTCGCCGTCATCGTCCATCGCGACAACAGCCAGCATCGTGGCCGCGAGGTGGCGTCCAAGATGCGCGAGCTGATCCCGCGGCAGATGTTCGACGTGGCCATCCAGGCGGCCATCGGCGCCAACATCATCGCGCGCGAGAACGTCAAGGCGCTGCGCAAGAACGTGATCGCCAAGTGCTACGGCGGCGACATCTCGCGCAAACGCAAGCTGCTCGACAAACAGAAGGCCGGCAAGAAGCGCATGAAGCAGGTCGGCTCGGTGGAGATTCCTCAGGAGGCCTTTCTGGCCATCCTGCAGGTGGAGGACAAATGAGTTTCAACTTCGCTTTGATCCTGTTCTGGTTGATGGTCGCGACCGGCATCGTCTGGTTCGCCGACCGGCTGGTGTTCCGGCGCAAGCGCATCGCCGATGCGGACGCGGCGCTGCGTCACTACGACGCGCAGGCGAAATTGCGCGACGTCCATGGCGCGACGGACGGCGTGGCCGCCGGCAACGATGCCGAGGCGGTCCGCGACGAACGCGACAAGCTGCGCGAGCGGTTGATCCGTCAGCCCGGCTGGATCGAGTTCCCGGCCGGGTTCTTCCCGGTGATCCTCGTCGTCTTCCTGCTGCGCTCTTTCCTGTTCGAACCGTTCCGGATTCCGTCGGGATCGATGATCCCGACGCTGCTGATCGGCGATCTGATCCTGGTCAACAAGTTCACCTACGGAATCCGCCTGCCCATCATCAACAGGAAGGTCCTCGACGTCGGCACGCCGCAACGCGGCGACGTGATGGTGTTCCGGTATCCGCTCAACACCGCAGAGGACTACGTCAAACGGGTGATCGGCTTGCCGGGTGATACGATCGTCTATCGAAACAAGCAGTTGACGATCAATGGTCAAGTGGTTCCCAAGGTCGCGGCAGCCGATTTCTTCGATACGGACCGGGTGTCGTACTCCAAGCAGTTCACGGAAACCTTGCCGAGCGAGCGCGGCGAGCGGCCGCATCTGATGCTGCAGGACGAAGAACGCGCCGGCTTCATCCGTCCGATGGATGGCTTCGTCCATCCGGAGGCGTGTACGTTCTCGGACAGCAACACCACCATCAGCTGCAGGATCCCCGCGGGCTATTACTTCATGATGGGCGACAACCGCGACAACAGCGCGGACAGCCGTTTCTGGGGCTTGGTGCCCGACCAGAACATCGTCGGACGGGCGATTTTCATCTGGATGAACTTCGGTAACATGAGCCGCATCGGCTCCTTTCGCTAAAGGCCATCACCGGTGATCCCTGCCCGCCAACCCGTTTTGTCCGATCGGACCGGTCACGCCCGATCGCCTTTCGAATCGCGATCCGGGACGAGGTCGTCGCACGGCCGTCAGCGTGGCCTGAGTCTCGTCGGCATGCTGTTCTGGGTCGTCATCCTCGGCTTGCTGTTCGTGACCGGGATGCGCGTCGCGCCGACCTTCATCGAATACCGCGCCATTCAGTCCGCGATCAAGAAGGCGCACGCGTCGGCCAACACCATCCCCGAGATCCAGAAGGCGTTCGATCGATCCGCCGCGATCGACGACATCACGGCGTTGACCGGCAAGGACCTCGACATCGCGAAGGTCAACGACGATCTCGTCATCTCTTACGCGTACACCAAGAAGATTTCGCTGTTCGGTCCCGTCAGTCTGTCCATCGACTACGCGGGTAACAGCAATCAGCTCTGACAGCCGGGCTCGACGATGACGCCTGACGCCGCCCGCTTGCCGCCAGCCATGTGTCCGACCTCACGAGCCGGATAGCGGATGGACGTCCAAGCGCTGCAAGCCGCACTCGGTCACGAATTCTCTTCCAGGGAGCTGCTGCAGCAGGCGTTGACGCATCGCAGTCACAGCGTCGCGCACAACGAGCGGCTGGAGTTCCTTGGCGACAGCATCCTCAACTGCGTGATCGCGTCGCTGCTGTTCGACAAGTTCGCCCGCATCGACGAAGGCGACCTGTCGCGGCTGCGCGCCAACCTCGTCAAGCAGCAGTCGCTCTACGAGATCGCGCAACGGCTGGAGCTCAGTCCCTACCTGCGACTCGGCGAGGGCGAGCTCAAGAGCGGCGGCTTCCGGCGCCCGTCCATCCTCGCGGACACCGTCGAAGCGCTGTTCGGCGCGGTGTTCCTCGACGCCGGCTTCGAGGCGGCCAAGCGCGTGATCCGCAAACTCTACCTGCCGGTGCTCGAGACGGTCGATCCCAAGACGCTCGGCAAGGACGCGAAGACCCTGCTGCAGGAGTATCTGCAAGGCCGCAAGATCGCCCTGCCGGTGTACACCGTCGTCGCGACGCACGGCGCCGCGCACAGCCAGGAGTTCGAGGTCGAATGTTCGGTGCCCAAGCTCGCGATCCAGGTGCTCGGTGGCGGCGGCAGTCGGCGCGCGGCCGAACAGGCCGCGGCGAAAAAAGCGCTCGAGGCGGCGCAAACGCTGGCGGTCACCGCGACCAAGCGAGGGCGTCGCGCGAAGCCGGCGCAGCTCAGTCTCGCGGTCGCGGTGGAGCAGAGCGCGGAGCCGACGTCGTCGCCGCGAATAAGTATCGATATAGCCCACGCAGCGGACGCAGCCGCGACCGCCGCTCGCCCGACCAACGAACGCGGGCCGAAGGCCGGGTCGATCGAGCCGGCCCGTATCGTGGCCGCCACGATCAGCCGTGGCGACGCGATGGCCAAGCCGGAGGGCCGGTCGAAGCCCACGGAGCCGCAGCCGCTCGACGCGATCACGAACGGCGCCGAAGCTCCACAGGCGGCCGACGCGAAGACCTCGCGCGCGGTGCCGATCCAGGGCGATGCCGTCCAAGCGGCCGATCGATCCGGTGCCGATCCACAACCCGCCGCCGAGGTCTCGAAGACCTCCGACGTCCGTGTCGCTTGACCCGACCGATGGAGACGCGATGAACAGCGACGCGGTCGGCGCCGACGACGGCTTCCGCACCGGCATGGTCGCCATCGTCGGCCGTCCCAACGTCGGCAAGTCGACTCTGCTCAACCGCTTCGTCGGCCAGAAGGTCAGCATCACGTCGCGAAAGGCGCAGACGACGCGCCATCGCATCCTCGGCATCGCGACGACGGGGACCGCGCAGTTCGTCTTCGTCGACACGCCGGGCTTCCAGACGCGCCACAAGAGCGTGTTGCACAAGAGCATGAACCGGGCGATCCGCGATGCCGTCGCGGGCGTGTCGGTGGTCCTCTTCGTGGTCGAGGCCGGGCGCTTCGGACCGGAGGACGAGGCCGTGCTGCCGCTGCTGCCGACCGACCTGCCGGTGATCCTGGTCATCAACAAGGCCGACATCCTCGCAGACAAGAAGACGTTGCTGCCGTTCATCCAGGCCCACGCGGCACGTCATCCGTTCGCGGCCATCGTGCCGGTCTCGGCCAAGACCGGACTGCAGGTGCCCGAGCTCGCCGCCGAGATCGAGAAATACCTGCCGGTCGCACCGGCACTCTTCGATGCCGACGACCTGACCGATCGCAGCGAACGCTTCCTGGTCTCCGAGCTGGTGCGCGAGAAGGTCTTCCGCCAACTCGGCGACGAGTTGCCGTACGGCATGACGGTCATCATCGATCAGTTCATCGAAGAGCCGTCGCTGCATGGCGAAGGCGGGCGCTTCTGCCGCATCTCGGCGTCGATCGTCGTGGAACGCTCCGGCCACAAGGCGATGCTGATCGGCAGCGGCGGCAGCAAGCTGAAGCTGATCGGCAGCGAGGCGCGTGCCGACATCGAGAAGCTGTTGCAATGCCGTTGTCACCTCGAGCTGTGGGTCAAGGTGCGCTCCGGCTGGGCCGACAGCGCGGCGCTGGTCAAGTCGTTCGGCTATGAATGAAGCGGACGTCGAGGTCGTCGATGTCGAGGTGATCGCTGTGAAGGGAACCGGGTACCCGGATCGCATCGAGGCGTCGGCGCCCGCTGCGCACCCTGCTGCACATCCCGCCCGCAAGCGCGCTCCCCGCTCCGAGACCCGGATCGCGGACGAAGCGGCCTTCGTGCTGCACAGCCATCCGTACAAGGAGACCAGCCTGATCGTCGACGTGCTGACGCGCCAATACGGTCGCGTCGCGCTCGTCGCGCGCGGCGCCAAGCGGCCGCGCTCCGCGCTGCGCGGCGTGCTGCTCGCGTTCCAGCCGCTGTCGATCGCGTGGTTGCAGGGTCGGGCTCGACCCGCGAACGCCACGCAGGGCGGCAGCGACCTGCGCACGTTGACGCGTGCCGAGTGGCTCGGCGGCCTGATGCCGTTGCGCGGTGAAGCCTTGATGTCGGGCTTCTACCTCAACGAGCTGATCCAGAAGCTGCTGGCGCGCGACGATCCGCACGAGCGCCTGTTCGATGCGTACGTCGAGGCGCTCGGCGCGCTCGCGCAGGCCGGACCCGCCGCGCCGATCCTGCGACGCTTCGAGAACGCGTTGCTGCGCGAGGCCGGCTACGCGCTGCACGCGAGTCACACGGTCGACGGCGAGGCGATCGATGCGGCTGCGCATTATCGCTATCAGCCGGAGCGCGGTCCTCTGCGGATCGAGGGCCGGATCGACGCGCGCGACGACGCGGTCGTCGCCGGCAAGACGCTGATCGACATCCATCAAGACGACTACCGCGACCCCGCGACGCTCGCGCAGTCCAAGCGGCTGATGCGCCTCCTGCTGCAGCATCATCTGGCCGGTCAGGAGCTGCATACGCGTCGCATGCTGCTCGACCTGCAGGCGCTCGAAGAAGCCGTTCCGCGATGAATCCGCTGATGCTGCCCGAAGCTCGGTCGACGACGACGCGTACCGCGTTGTCGGTCAATCTCAACAAGGTGGCGCTGCTGCGCAACACGCGCGCGCTGACCATCCCGAGCGTCACGCGCGCCGCCACGATCGCGCTCGAAGCCGGCGCGGCCGGCATCACGGTCCATCCACGGCCCGACGAGCGTCACATCCGCGCGGGCGACGTCCACGACCTTGCCGCGCTGCTCGCCGGCTGGCCGCAGGCCGAATACAACATCGAAGGCAACCCCTTCCACAACCTGATGGACTTCGTGCGCGCCGTGCGGCCGCAGCAGTGCACGTTCGTGCCCGACGAGGTCGGGCAGGCCACCAGCGACCACGGCTGGGACCTCGCCGTCGATGCCGAACGGCTGCGTCCGTTGATCGACGAAGCGCACGACCTCGGTGTCCGCGTCAGCCTGTTCATGGACCCGCGGCCCGAAGCGATGGCGGCCGTCGCGGCACTCGGCGCCGAGCGGGTGGAGCTGTACACCGAGAGCTGGGCGAGCGCGTGGAACGGGCCGCGTCGCGCGGCGGTGCTCGACGGCTTCACGGCGGCGGCGCAGGCGGCCTGCACCAGCGACCTCGGCGTCAACGCGGGACACGATCTCAACCGCGACAACCTGGCCGACTTCCTCGCGGAGGTCCCGGGCGTGCGTGAAGTCTCGATCGGTCATGCGTTGATCGCCGACGCACTCGAGTTCGGCCTCGCGACAACGGTCGCGATGTATCGCGCATGCATCGATCGCGCGATGTCCTCTGCGAACCGAGGCAGCCGATGATCTTCGGCGTGGGTACCGACATCCAGAAGATCGATCGCATCCGCGAAGCGTTGCAACGCCACGGCGACCGCTTCGTGCAGCGCATCCTCGGATCCGAGGAGATCGTCATCTATCGACGGCGCTCGGGCCGCGACGCGGCGCATGCGGAGGCCTACGCGACGTCGCGCGGCGTCACGTTCCTCGCGACCCGCTTCGCGGCGAAGGAAGCCATCTCGAAGGCGCTCGGGCTCGGCATGCGGATGCCGATGCGCTGGCGCGCCGCGCAGATCCTGAAGGAGCCTTCCGGCAAGCCGCGCGTGCAGACCGACGAGGTGCTGTCCGCGTGGATGGCCGAGCGCTCGCTGATCGTGCATGTCAGCGTGACCGACGATGCGGACTACGCGTCGGCGTTCGCGGTGGTCGAACGGATCGAAAGATGACGGCTGCTTCGATCGGACCGGTGATGCTCGACGTCGCCGGCCTCGCATTGACCGACGACGATCGTCGCCGCATCACGCACCCGATGACCGGTGGCGTGATCCTCTTCGCGCGCAATTTCGAAAGCCGCGACCAGGTCCGTGCGCTCGTCGCCGCCATCCGCGCCGCGCGACCCGGGCTGCTGATCACGGTCGATCACGAGGGTGGTCGCGTGCAACGCTTCCGTCGCGACGGCTTCGTGCATCTACCGGCCATGCGCGGCCTCGGCGCGTTGTGGGATGCCGACGCGTCACGCGGTGCACTGACCGCCACCCGCGCGGCGGATGCCGTCGGCTTCGTGCTCGCGGCCGACCTCGTCGCCTGCGGCATCGACCTCTCGTTCACGCCGGTCCTCGACCTCGACCACGGTGCGAGCACCGTGATCGGCGACCGCGCGTTCCATCGCGACCCGCGCGTCGTCGCAACACTGGCCCGCGGCCTGATGCACGGCCTGCTGCTGGCCGGCATGGCCAACTGCGGCAAGCACTTCCCCGGCCATGGTCATGTCGCCGCCGACTCGCACGTGGCCGTCCCGATCGACGATCGCGAGCTGGACGCGATCCTCGAAGACGACGCGCTGCCGTACGGCTGGCTCGGCGGCGTCCTCGCGTCGGTGATGCCGGCGCATGTCATCTATCCCGCGGTCGATCATCGTCCGGCCGGCTTCTCGCCGGTCTGGTTGCGCGACATCCTGCGCGGACGTCTCGGCTTCGACGGCGCGATCTTCAGCGACGACCTGTCGATGGAGGGCGCGAGCGTCGCCGGCGACGTCGTGGCCGCCGGCAACGCCGCGCTCGAGGCCGGCTGCGACATGGTTCTGGTGTGTAACGATCCGGCCCGCGCCGACGCGTTGCTCGCCGGGCTCGAAGACCGCCGAAGCGCGTCGTCGCAGCCGCGACTGACCGCGCTGCGGGCGCGTCCCGGCGATCCCCGTCGCGACCCGCGCTACGAGCGGTCGCTCGCCGTGCTGCGCGATGCCGGCCTGCTGGACGGCTGAGCGACGCGATGTGAACAGGCCCGGATGCCGGTGAGCGCGGCGCGCGAGACCTGGGACGTTTTCTGTCGCGTGGTCGACAACTACGGCGACGTCGGCATCGCGTGGCGCCTCGCGCGGCAACTGAACGGTGACCGTCGTGCGCTGCGGCTGATCGTCGACGGCCTCGACGTGCTCGCCCGCCTCGAACCGCGCATCGATCCGCAAGCACCGCGGCAGTCCGTCGATGGCATCGAAGTGTTCTCGTGGTCGACCGGCCATGGGGATCGCGAGGTCGCCGATGTCGTCATCGAGCTGCTCGGTTGCGGCCTGCCTTCGTCGTGTCTCGATGCGATGGAGGCTCGCCGTGTCCCGCCGGTCTGGATCGACTACGAGCATCTCAGCGCCGAAGCATGGACCGCCGACTTCCATGCGCTGCCGTCGCCGCATCCAACGCGGTCGCTGGTCAAGCACTTCTTCTATCCCGGTTTCGGTTCGCGTACCGGCGGGCTGCCGATCGAGGTCGGCTTCGAAGCGAAGCGCCGCGCGTTCGTCGACGATCCCGCGGCCGTCGCATCGTTCAGGCGGACGCTCGGCATGCCCGACGCGCACCGTCATCTCTCGCTGTTCGCCTATCCGGACGCACCGATCGAGGCGTTGTTGGACGCGTTGGCGGTTGGGCCCGACACCTGGTCGGTCGTCGTTTCGGAAGGCGTGCTGGCCGAGCCGATCGCCGCCTGGTCGGAGGGCCGAGCCCGCCACGCGCTGACGGTCGTGACGATCCCCTTCGTCGACCAGGACGATTACGACCGCCTGCTGTGGACGTGCGACGTCAACTGCGTGCGCGGCGAGGACTCGTTCGTGCGCGCGCAACTCGCTGCCCGCCCCTTCGTGTGGGCGGTGTATCGACAGGCCGAGGATGTCCACCTCCAGAAGCTCGCAGCCTTCGACGATCTGCACGAAGCCGACATGCCGTCCGATGTGCGCGTTGTCGATCGGCGCTGGTCGAACGCGTGGAACGACACGGGACACGCGGACCGTCGCGGCGCGGTAGATGCCGCACGTGCGTGGCTGGCGTGTGCCCCACGGCTGCGGGCCCACGCCGAGCGGTGGTCGGCGTCTTTGCTGGCCGAGCCGTCCCTCGTCGATCGCCTCGTCGCGTTCGCGGCCGGCCGGATGCGCTCGCCGTGAGGTTTGCCGTTTGCTAAACTACGCGGCTTTTCCGACGGCGCCGCTTCCCTCGAAGACCCCGTTCGTACCGCGGGTTCGTGCCGCGCCAGTCCCCAACTCTCGACTTCCCCATTCGATGAAAACCGCTCAAGAAGTCCGCGCCGGCAACGTGATCATGGTCGGCACCGCGCCGATGGTCGTGCAGAAGGCCGAGTACAACAAGTCCGGCCGCAACTCCGCGGTGGTCAAGATGAAGATGAAGAACCTGCTGACCGATTCGGCGCAGGAGACCGTCTATCGCGCCGACGACAAGTTCGACGTCGTCGTGCTCGAGAAGCGCGAGGCCACGTTCTCGTACTATGCCGAGCCGATGTACGTCTTCATGGACAACGAATACAACCAGTTCGAAGTCGAGAAGGACAACATGGGCGACGCGCTCAACTACGTCGACGACGGCATGCCGGCCGAAGTGGTGTTCTACGACGGCAAGGCGATCTCGGTCGAGATTCCGACCGGCCTCGTGCGCGAAGTCGAGTACACCGAGCCGGCCGTCAAGGGCGACACGTCGGGCAAGGTCATGAAGCCCGCGAAGATCAAGCCCACCGGCTTCGAGGTCGCGGTGCCGGCATTCGTTGCGACCGGCGACAAGATCGAGATCGACACCCGGACCGGTGAATATCGCAACCGCGTGAAGTGATCGCGGCCGCGCGGGAAGCGCATTTGCAAGCAGGCGGTCAGGACTCCGCGGCGCGCACCGCGGCCTACGATCCGGATTGCCGTCTGTGTCCGCGCCTCGCCGGTTTCCTCGACGAGGTGCGCGCGAAGCACCCCGACTACTGGGCCCGGCCCGTACCGTCGTTCGGCGACGCGGACGCGCGCTTCCTCATCGTCGGCCTCGCGCCGGGACTGCATGGCGCCAACGCGACGGGACGGCCGTTCACCGGCGACTGGTGTGGCCCGCTGCTCTATTCGACGTTGCATCGCCACGGCTTCGCACGCCAGGCCACGAGCGACCACCGGGGCGACGGCCAGGCGTTGGTCGACTGCCGCATCGCCAACGGCGTCAAGTGCCTGCCGCCGGCCAACAAGCCCGAACTCGACGAGATCCGGCGCTGCAACCATTACCTGACTCACGAGTTCGAGGCGTTGCCGCGGTTGTCCGCGATCATGGCGCTCGGCACCATCGCGCATCGCGCAGTCGTCGAGGCGCTGGGTCTCAAGGTGTCGGCCTTCCGCTTCGCCCACGGCGCGCAGCTCGTCCTGCCGGGCCCGACGGGGCAGGGCGCGACGCTGTTCGACAGCTACCATGTGAGCCGCTACAACACCAACACCGGGCGCCTGACCGAAGCGATGTTCGATGCGGTCGTCGCGCGTGTTCGTGAACACCTCGACGGCCCCGAGTCCTGAGTCCGCCGGACGAGACGTACCGCATGTCCGAATCCACGACAGAACCGTTCAACCCGAAGCCGCTGATCGCGAAGCTGCCGGGGCTGCCGGGCGTCTATCGCTACTACGACGCGGCAGGGACGCTGCTTTACGTGGGCAAGGCGCGCGACCTCAAGAAGCGGGTGTCGAGCTACTTCAACAAGGGCGAGCGCACCGGCCGCATCGCGCACATGGTCGAGCGCATCGCGCGCATCGAGACCACGCCGACGCGCTCCGAGGCCGAGGCGCTGCTGCTCGAGAACAACCTCATCAAGACGCAGGCGCCGCGCTACAACATCGTCTTTCGCGACGACAAGTCGTATCCGTATCTCAAGATCACCGCGCATCGCTTCCCGCGGATGGCGTACTACCGCGGCGCGGTCGACAAGCGGCAGCAGTACTTCGGGCCGTTCCCCAACGCGTGGGCGGTCAAGGAGAGCATCCAGATCCTGCAGAAGGTCTTCATGCTGCGGACCTGCGAAGACACCGTCTTCTCGAATCGCTCGCGGCCCTGCCTGCTGCATCAGATCAAGCGTTGCAGCGCGCCGTGCGTGAAGGCGATCGACGCCGAGGTCTATGCGCGCGACGTCGAGAACGCGTCGCGTTTCCTGCGGGGCCAGACGTCCGAGGTGCTCGCGGACCTGGACACCAAGATGCAGGCCGCGGCCGCCGAGCTGCGCTTCGAGGAAGCGGCCGCCGTGCGCGACCAGATCGGGTCGTTGTCGCGCGTGTTGCGCCAGCAGAGCATCGAGCTCGGCGACAGCGACGGCAACAACGCCGACGTCGACATCGTGGCGGTGCGGGTCGAAGGCGGCCGCGCATGCGTCAACCTCGCCATGGTCCGCGGCGGTCGGCATCTCGGCGACCGAGCGTACTTCCCGACGCATGTCGAGTCGGCCGGCAACCTGTCGGAGAAGGGCGTCGACGCGACGGTCCTCGAAGCGTTCCTCGGTCAGTACTACCTCGACAAGTTCATCCCCGGCACGCTGATCGTCAACGTCGATCCCGATGCGGCCGAGCTGATCGCGGCGCTCGAAGCGCAATGCGGCCATCGCATCGCGCTCGTCCGCCACCCGCAGAGCCAGCGCCGCATCTGGCTCGACATGGCGGAGAAGAACGCGGCGCTGGCGTTGACGCGGATGCTGGCCGAGCAGGGCTCGCAGCAGGCGCGCACGCGCGCGCTCGCCGAGGTACTCGGGCTCGAGAACGAGAAGGAAGACCTGGGCGAGCTGCGCATCGAGTGCTTCGACATCAGCCACACGATGGGCGAGGCCACGCAGGCCTCGTGCGTCGTGTTCCATCATCACGCGACGCAGAACGGCGAGTACCGGCGCTACAACATCGCGGGCATCACGCCGGGCGACGACTACGCGGCGATGCGGCAGGTGCTGACGCGACGCTATGCGAAGCTGGTCGAGACGGCCAACGATGCCGACCCGGTCGACGCCGCGGCGGCGAACCTCGAGCTCGCGAAGGAACTGGTCGATCTGAACGACGGCGAGACCGACGACGCGGCGATCGCGGAAGTCGTCGTCGACGACGTGGGCACGGCCGACGACGACAAGGCGGTCGCGTCTCCGGTGAGAGCCGGCAAGCGCACGGAGCGCATCGTTGCCGCCGCATTCCCGGACATCGTCCTGGTCGACGGCGGCAAGGGACAGGTCGAGATCGCGCGGCAGGTCTTCGACGAGATCGGCCTCGACATCTCGCTGATCGTCGGCGTGGCGAAGGGCGAGGACCGCAGGGTCGGTCTCGAGACGCTGATCTTCGCCGACGGCCGTGCCCCGCTCGAACTCGGCAAGGAGTCGGCGGCGTTGATGCTGGTCGCGCAGATCCGCGACGAGGCGCACCGCTTCGCGATCACCGGCATGCGCGCGCGCCGCGCGAAGACGCGGTTGACGTCACGACTCGAAGAGATCGAAGGCATCGGCGCGAAGAAGCGCAAGAACCTGCTGGCCCGTTTCGGTGGGCTGCGCGGCGTGGTCGCCGCGAGTGTCGACGAGCTCGCGACGGTCGAGGGGGTGTCGCACGTGCTCGCCGAAGAGATCTATCGGCAACTGCATTGACGACCGCGCGGCCCCCGTGCGCGTCACGCGGTGGAGAGATACGGCAACCGGGGCGCTGGCCAGAGTCCATGGCTCTTCAGCAGCGCGTCGAAGTCCGGGTCGTCACGGTACGTGACGAACGAGGGATCGACGGGCAGGACGTTGAGGACCACCTCGTTCGCGGCGACGGCGTGCCGCAGACAAATCATTACCCCGGTGCGGTTGCCGAGATAGGCCTCCGGCTGCGCGCGGTTGTAGCGGGCGTAGCGCGTCGCCAATGCGGGCGACATGGGCTTCGAGGAAGCGACGCCCCTCATCGATGGTACCGGTGGCTCCGAGATACATCGCCAGATCGAAGCCTGGAATCGGATGCTCGGGCGCCCGCGCCGCGGCCTGCTCGAAGTGGGCCAGCGCCGCTGCCGGGTCGCCGCGTCACATCTGCGTCATGCCGATCATGATTCGCGCGAACAGGTGATCCGGTTCCACCGCGAGTACGCTTTCGTACTCCTTGGTTGCGGTCTGGTCATCGCGTGCGTACGCGCAGCACAGCGCGTAGTCTGCACGCGACGTGAGGTTGAGCGGGTCGAGGTCCGGAGCGATCCGCACGTGCTGAAGACCTTCGACATAGCGGCCGATATGGATCATCGCGCCGCCGTAGCGACTGTGGGCACGCGCGGAATCGGGCGCCACGCACGCGGAAAGACCCGGCGAACAACGCCGGCCTCGAGCGCACCCAACGCGCTCAGCTCGTCTTCTGGGCCTCTCGCGCGCGACGGGCGTTGCGGCGCTCGTGGCTGCGCATCAGCGGCGTCGCCGAGATGCCGTGGACCAAGATCGACAGCGCGACGGTGGTCAGCACGATCGGCACGAGTCGCGCGCTGACCGCCGTCGGCAGGCCTCGATCGATCGCGAAGACCAGGTAGTACAACGTGCCGACGCCGCGCACGCCGAACCAGGCGAGCAGGCGCTTGTGACGGGTCGACACCCGCGCGCCGATGGTGGCCAGATAGACCGACACCGGCCGGATGAAGAAGAACAGCGCGATGCCGAGGAACACGCCTTCGATCGTGTAGTTGCCGGCGGACAGCATCGCGCCGAGCAGCAGCACCGACGCGACCTCGCCGATGCTTTCGAAGCGCTGGTTGAAGTCGAGGACCTCGCCGACCATCTGCGTCGGGGATTCGCGCTTGAGATCGGCTTCCTTGGCGGCATCCGCGCTGCCCGAAGGCGCCTCCGACCTCGCCCGCGTCTCGATGCGACGCATCGCCAGGCCGGAGGCCAGCACCGACAGGAATCCCAGTGCGTGCGCCGCGTCCGCGAGGCCGTACGACAGCGCGATCAAGCCGAGCGCGAGGAACTCCTCGAAGCCGTAAGCGCCCGAAAACTTCTTTCGCATCGTGAGCACGATCGCGCCGAACGCGAGACCCGAGAGCCAGCCGATCGCGAAGCCGGCGACGACCGACCACAGCACGTCGGCCGCGACCCACTGCCAACCGCCGCGCCCGAGCGCGTGGAGACCCATGACACCGAGACCCAGCAACACGAACGGCGATGCGGTCGCGTCGTTGAGGCCGCCTTCGGCCGACAGCCCGAAGCGCACGTTGTCGCGATCGTCCTCGTGATGCACCTGGACGTCGGAAGCGAGGACCGGATCGGTCGGCGCCAGCATCGCGCCGATCAGCAACGACGGACCCCAGTCGAGTCCGAAGGCGACATGCGTGAACACGGCGACGAGCGCGATGGTGATCACCATCGCCGGGCCCGCGAGACGCAACGGCAGGCCCCACAGGCTGCGCGAGAAGCTGTGTGCGAAGCCTCCGCTGGGCGTACGCAGCTTGAGGCCGACGGTGAACAGCGAGATCAGCACCGCGACCAGGAACAGCACCTCGAGGAGCGACGCGTCCTTCACCGGATCGACGGCGAGACGATCCAGCGCGGCCGGCCCGAGGACGTAGCCGATGACGAGATAGATCAGGCCGCTCGACAGCGGCAGACGATCGACCAGCGAGCCGAGCAGGGCCATCGTGCAGAGCACGAGACCGATGATGATGAACCAGGTGCCCATCGTGGATGAGCCCGAATACGCGGCGAAGTTCCTGCCGGGGCGATCGGGACGTGCGGCGCGTTCGAGAGAGTCGTCCTTCGAACCCGTCAGGCTTCCATCAGTCGCGGCGCGTCCGACGCCCGGAAGAGCGGGGCGCAATCGGTCAGGCCGTGTCGCGCGAGGAGGGCGGGATAGCGCGGATCGTGGCGTATCGACTCGTGCAACGGATGCGCGGGCAGGCACGGGAAGAGCAGCTCGTGCTTCAGCGCGGCCTGCTCGAGACTCGCGAACATCCCGTCGATGTCGCCCAGGCACACCTGGCTCAGCGCGAGGTTGGAGTGAGCGAAGTACCGATCGCCGATCTCGCTACGCAGTGCGGCCAGCTCGCTGGCGCCGCGCGCGATGTCGCCGCCCACGCCCAGCGCGCAGATGCGGCCGAAGCGATGCGTGAAGTGCGTCGTCGGGAGCGATGCGAAGTGGTCGAAGTTCGGCATCGCGGCAGCAGCATCGCCCATGCACAAATGAGTGATGCCCATCACGACCCGCGCGAAATAGTGGTCGGGTTCGATCTGCAGTACGGTCTCGAATTCGCGCAGCGCAAAGTCGTATTGCCGCGCGAACATCGCGATTCGCGCGTTGGCCGCCCGCAGCCCGAGGTTCAGCGGATCGAGTTCCTGCGCGAGGCGCGCGTGCTGCAGCGCTTCGGCGCAGCGGCCGTTGTAGACCAGCGCCTCCGCATAGCTCGTGTGGACCAGGGTCGAGTTGGGCGCCACACGCAACGCTTCGTGGAACATCGGTTCGGCGACGGCCCATCGGCGTTCGATGCGGAAGGTGATCCCCGCGATCAGCGCCCGCGCGTCGCCGTCGAGCGGATCGAGCTCGAGTGCGCGCAACGCGATCCGCTTGATCTGATGGAAGCGGGGATAGGTCGGCTCGGACAGCAGGCCGACCCGGCTGCCATAGCACGAGCCCAGATGCGAATGGGCCTGCGCGAACGTCGGGTCGATCTCGACGGCGCGCTCCAGCAGCCCGATGGCCTTGGTGAGGGCATCGTGCGTGCGCTGTTGCGACAGGTAGCGCGCGCGCTCGAACAGGTCGCGGGCCTCGCGGTTCGCGGTGCCGGGCGGCACGAGGGCGCTGAACGGGCGGCTCGGCAGCGCGTTGTCGGCCTGCGGCAGGTGCAGCGTCGAGACGATCGCCAGCACGGCTTCGGCGATGGCGTCCTGGAAGGCGAACAGGTCGTCGTCGATTTCCATGTCGTGTTCGAAGCGTTGCGACCAGACCCGCAGGCTGTCCTTCGTGCGCGACAGCTGCGCGATGCAGCGCACGCGCGAGCCGTTGCGTTGGATGCTGCCCTCGACGACATGATGGACGCCGAGCAGCTTGCCGATCGCCTTCAGGTCCATGCCGGTGTCGCGCGCCTTCAGCGCGGACAGGCGGGCCACGACGCGCAGGCCGGGTACGCGGCCGATCGTGTCGATCAGCTGGTCCGTGATGCCGAGCGCGAAGGACGCGTCGTCGCCGTTGCTCGACAGGTTGCTGAATTGCAGCACCGCCAGCGAATGCGCAGCCGCGCGCTGGAAAGACTGCGCGTTGAACTTCCTGCGCACGAACAGCGGCATGTAGTTGCCGACCGGCAGCACGATCTGGAACGATTCGGCGGCGCCCTCGCTCTCGTAGAAGCGCGCGAGCTTGTCGCGGATGCGTCCGGCTTCGACCCGGACGATCGGGTCGCGACGCGTGTCGTAGTCGGGCAGGGCGCGCCCGAAGACCTCGATGCCGATGATGACTTCCTTGAGCAGCTCGCGCTGGCCCGCGAGGCCGGCATGGATCACGTGCGACAGGAACCGGCGATGGCGTTGCGAGCGTCGGAACGTCGCGCTGGCGATCAGCCGTTCGAGCGTGACCTCGATGAGCGCGGCGGGATAGTCCGTTAACGCGCCGGCGTTGTCGCCTGCGTCACGGAAGGAGGGAGCCTGCATGCGCGAGATCTCGTGAGCTTGCGACGATAGCCTCCACGACTACGGCCGGGGGGCTTCCTTTCTTTGACGATGTGGTCGGCGACCACATCGTGACGACAAACCTACTTGGCGGGCGTGGGTGGCGTGGCGCCTGTGGTGGGCAGGTTCGGATCGATCGTGACCCCGTGCTTCTTGAGCTCGTCGACGATCAGCTTCGCGTTGGGATTGCCGCCGTCGGCGAGTTGCGCCGTGCCGCGGGCCAGCGCATCGAGCGCATCGCGCAGCTTCTTCGAGTCCTGCACGGGCTTGTCCTGACCCGCGATCGCGGCACGCATCGCGTCGCGTTCGGCGCGCAACTGCGTCGCCTGGAAGCCGAACCAGGCGAGCATCGCGAGGCCGAGGATGAGGAGCGGCAGGAACGCGGTGAACGTCGCTGCGGGCCGGTCGCCGTCCAGCATGGGCGATGGGGTGAAGGGTTCGCTCATGGCTTGCCTCCCTTGCGGGCGTCCGGGGTCGTTCCGTTGGCGGGCGCGGGCTGAGCCGCGTTGGCGTTGACCGTGATGCCCTGTGCGCCGAGCAGGTCGGACAACGCCTTGTCCTGGTTGCGGACCGACAGGTCGGCCAGCGCCTTGACGATGTCGCGATACAGACCTTCGAGCTGCACGCTCTCCTGCACGTACCGCGCGCGCTGCGAGAGCTCGGCCTGCGTGCCCCGGTTCTGTCCGAACAACATCATGGTGTAGCCGGCCATCAAGGCCACGAGCAGGGCGACGACGGTCGTCACCCAGAATTGCCAGCGTGCAAGCACGAGATCCTCCCGATTCGTAAAGTTGCGTCGATGGTATCGAACTTCATCGTCGCGCATGGCTTGTCGAGCGGACCGGACGGTCGACAGCGGCTTCGGCGCAACGGTCGAGCCGGCCCGGAGGTCCGTCCGGGCCGCGCTTGTGACGCGTGACGCTTCTTCGATCATCTCCATGGTCTCGCTCGCTTGTCGGTGGTCAGTGCGCGCGCTGCTTGCGGCCACGACGCACGAACAGCAACGGCAGGCAGAGACCGAGCAGCAGCAGCGAGTCCGGCTCCGGCACGTTGGTGTTCGGTGGCGTGACGACACCCGCCGCGTTCACGGTGCCACGGACGATCAGCTGGATGTCGCCGATCATTCCCGAGTAGCCGCTCGCGTTGCTGCCGACGCCGTGCAGGATGATCGAGTCCATGAAGGTGCCCACCGTCGCGGTGCTGAACGAGAACGACAGGGGACCGTCGCTCATGCCCGCGGCCAGACCCATGAACGCAGCGAAACCGCTCTCGCCGAAGTCGGCCGGATCGAGGAATTCGAACGACCCGCTGAGTGCGTCCGCCGGACCGGTCGCGTTGTTCGTCGCGACCAGCGAACTGGTGACGGTGCCGGTGTTCTGGGTCAGCGTCCCGTAGTCGAGGACGAACGTCGATCCGCTCTGCGTCAGCGTGCCCGCACCGGCGGTCTTCGAGAACGTGTCGGACGCGTAGTTGTTGACCTGCCCGACGAGACTGACGGCGAGGTTGGCGAGCGTCGCATCCGACAGGTCGCTGTCGTGGCTCGCCGCGCTGAACGTCGCGCTGCCCGAGTAGTTGCCGGCCGTCGTCGTGTTGAGCCCGACCTTCAGGGCGGTGGTGCTGGTCTGCTGGGCGGCCAGACCGGCGCCGAGCGTACCGCTCGCGGTGAACGGGCCGGTGGCGCCGACGGCCGATCCGATCAGCACGTCGTTGAGCGCCGTCGTCGCGGCCGCGTTGGTCACCGACACGCCTTGCGTCACGGTGTCGCCGACGTGGACGATGCCGAAGTTGACCGCCGGCGTGTTGTTCTGCGCGACGGCCGTCGTGTAGACCTTGCCGTTCAACGCGACGGTGCCGCTGCCGATCGAGATGTCGGCCGCGTTGTCGGTGCCGGCGCCCGTCGACACGTAGTTGAGCGCCTGCGTGCCGGTGAACGTGCCCGCGGTCGCGGTGTTGAGCGTCACGCCGATCGCGCTGGACGAACCGCCCGCGACGAGATTGGTGATGCTGCCGGCCGAAGTGAATCCGGCCGACGTGACGCCGCGCGACACCGTCAGGCCTTCGGTGTAGACGTCGGGCGATGCGTTCGTCACGGCGATCGCCGTGGTCGGTCCGTTCCCGCCGACGCGGGCCGCGACGGTGATCGGGGTCGTGGCGACGGTCGGGTTGGCCAGGCGATACACCGCGCCGGTCACGCTCACGTTCTGCGATGCGAGCTGCATCTGGCAGGCCGTCGTGCAGCCCACGTTGCTGGCGTCGGAGACGAAGGCGATCGTGGCGGTGCCGTTCTTCGAGCCGGCCGACGACGTGTCGATGCCGATGGCGAGGCTCGTGTTGTTAGTCGCGCCGGGTGCGAGACCGTTGAAGCTGCCCGACGCGGTCACCGGCGCATTCCCGCTGATGCTCGCGTTCAGCGCGGCCTGTTGGTTGCCGGTCGCCTGGTTGGTCACGCTGACGAGGCCGGTCGGCGACGTCGAACCGATGCGGACGTTGCCGAGCGCGATCGGGCTGTTGTTGATGACCGGGGCGGCCTGGTCGACGACGGTGGCCGTGCCCTGGATCGTTCCCGTCACGCCGTAGCCGGATGATCCCACCGCGAGCGTGCCCAGGCCGTTGCTGACGCCGTTGACCGCGCCGGCGCTGAAGTAGTTGACGGCGATGCTGCCGTTCACCGTGCCGGCCGAGCTGGTGTTGACGCCGACCGTCAGGGCGCCGTTGTTGGTGGCGCCCGCGGCGAGACCGGTGAGCGTGCCGCTCCCCGTGATCTTGTTGGCGCCGGTGCCGGTGGACGCGCCGAAGCTGGCGTTGAGGTCCTCGACGTATCCGGCCGCACCGGTCGCCGAGTTCTGGATGCTCAGCGTCTGCGACACGACCTGACCGACCTGGACCACGCCGAAGTTGAGCGGTGCGGTCAGCAGCGTGCCGGCAGCGGTCTGGTAGACGTTGCCGTTGACCGTGATGCCCTGGCTGCCCGCGCTGATCGCGGCCAGGCCGCTGTTGCCGTTGGAACCGGTGCCATCGGACTGGTAGGCGATCGTCACGCTCCCGGTCTTGGCGCCCGAGCTCGTCGTGTTGACACCGACCGCGAGCGCGCCGGTGTTGCTCGCGCCGGCGGCGATGTTGCCGACCGAGCCGCCGTTGCTCGTCGCGGTACCGGTCATGCCGCTGATGCTTGCGTTCAACGCTTCGCTGTAGCCACCCGTGGCCGCCGTGTTGCTGACGGTCAGGTTCTGACTACCCGTGCCACCGACGCGCTGGTTGGCGATCGTGACCGGCGTCGGCGTCGTCGATCCGATTGCCGTGTTGTAGACGTTGCCGGAGACGTTGATGGTCTGACTGCCCGCGCCGATCGCGGACAAGCCGCTGTGCCCGTTCGAGCCGGTGCCGTCCGTCTGATACGCGACCGTCACGCTGCCGGTCTTCGCGCCCGCCGTGGCCGTGTTGACACCGACGGCGAGCGCTCCCGTGTTGCTGGTGCCGGCCGCGATGTTGTTGACGGTGCCGCCGTTGGTCGTGGTCGCGCCGGTCGATCCGCCAAAGCTCGCGTCGAGCGCCTCGCTGTAGATGCCGGCGGCCGCCGTGTTCGACACGGTCAACGCCTGGCTTGCCGCCCCGCCCACGCGCTGGTTGGCGACGATGACCGGCGTCGGAGTCGTGGAGCCGACCGCCGTGTTGTAGGCCGCTGCGCCGGAGGCGAGCGCGATGTTGAGCGTCTGCTCCGACAGGTTGTCGAAGTTGTTGGCGATGTGGACGGCCTGGCCGCTGAGCGGTGCGAGCGCACCGGCGGTCGTCGCCGTGAAGGTCACGCCGAGGTTGCCGCTGTTGGCGCCGGTGCCGACCGGGCCGTAGTTGCCGGCCGTGACGCCGCTGCCCGACAGCCGCGAGTCGGTGATGTTGCCGCCGTTGACCGACGTCTCGATCGCGCCGCGGATCGACGGACCATTGGTGCCCGTGTTCGCGACCTGGTAGTTGTAGGTCGTGCCACCGACGCGGACGTTGCCGATCGTCAGCGTCGGCGTTGCGCCTGCGCCGTTGCTCACGCTGGCGCCGGTCACGGCCTGGGCGACGTCTCCGGACGCGAGGATGGCTCCGGTGCCGGTGATGCCCGCCCGCTTGTTGAAGCTGTTGCCGGAGCCGAAGTTGGCGTTGTTGTAGTCGGCCGAGACCGTGACGTTGTTGGTGCCGATCGACAGGTTGGCGTTGTTGATCAGTTGACCGGTCTGCGCGGCCTGGTTGAGCTGAACGGTGCCACCCGAGTCGGTGCGGATCGTGCCGGTGCCGGTCACGGCCTTGTCGATGTAGAGCGTGCCGCCGTTGCTGGCCTGCAGGACGCCGGTGGACTGGTTGACCACGGCCGACGTCGTGTTCAGGTTGAGCGTCTGGCCCGACACGTTGGCGCTGATGGCGCCGGCGTTGGTGACCTGCAACTGGTTGACGCCGATCTGGCCGAAGCCCTGGATCGTGTGGCCCGCGCCGTTGGTCAGCAGGTCGCCGGACTGGTCGCCGAAGATGCGCGAGTTGCCGGCGGTCATCGTGTAAGTGCCGGTGCCCGACAACGTCAGGTTGCTGGTGCCCGAGACGCGGAAGTCCGAATTGGCCTGCTGCGTGATGGTCCCGTTGTCGACGATCGAGCCGGTGCCGTAGATCGTCTGGTTGGCGGCGATGACGAGGCTTCCGGCGTTGGTGATCGCACCGTGCGCCGTGCCGTCGAGCGTCGCGGAGTTGGATAGATTGATCGCTCCGCTTCCGGCCGTGGTCAGCAGGCCGCCCTCGATGATCGAATTATTGACGCTCACCGTCGAAGCGTCGAGCGCGGCGATCGTGCCGCCCGCGTTGTTGAAGTGGCCGGGGTTGAGCTGGAGGTTGCCGCTGTTCTCCGCGCGGATCGTGCCGGTGTTGATGAAGCCGGCGTCGACCCCGTTCCCATCGCTCGGATCGATGATCAACGTTCCGCCGTTGACGTTCGCCGTGATCAGACCGGCGTTGGCGACGTATAGCTGGTTGACGCCGATCTGTCCCTGCCCCTGGATGGTGTTGCCGCTCGCGTTGGTCAGGATGTTGTTGCCGGTGTCGCCGAAGATGCGGCTGTTCCCCGCATTGAGCGTCGTCGTGCCGCCGGTCAGCGTCAGGTTGTTCGTGCCTTGCAGGCGGAAGTCCGCGTTCGTGCCGATGGTGAGATGGTTGTCGGCGATCGTGCCGAGGGCGTACACCGTCTGGTTATCGACAACGTTGACGTTGCCGTTCAGCGTCAGGACGCCACGGGTCGAGCCGTCCATCACGGCGCTGTTGTTGAAATTGATCGCGCCGTCGCTCACGGTGTTGAGCTGTCCGCCCTGGACGATCGCGCTGTTGGTCACCGTCACCGTGGAGCCGGCGCGCGCCGTGATCGTTCCGGCGCCGTTGTCGTAGGTTCCCTGAAAGAACTGGAGGTTGCCGCCATTCTCCGCACGCAGCGCGCCGGTGTTGATGAAGTTGCCCTGGCCGTCGTTGGGGTCGAGCGTCAGCGTGCCGCCGCTGACGTTGGCGGTGATCACGCCCGCGTTCTTGATGAAGGTCTGGTTGAGGCCGATGTTGCCCTGGCCCTGAATGGTGTTGCCGGCCGTGTTGACGAGCGTCGCGGTGCCGTTGTCGGAGAACAGAC
>CAZZWS010000038.1:0-23678 GCA_964657795.1 Beijerinckiaceae bacterium | reverse complement strand
ACAAAGAATAGTTTTCGGTTTTGCCCATGACCCCCATCCGCATCGCCCTCATCGGCACAGGCACCGTCGGCGGCGGCGTGTTGCGCGTGCTGACCCGCAACCAGGAAGAGATCCAGCGGCGCGCGGGGCGCGGCATCGTCATCGCGCGAGTCGGTGCGCGCGACATCGCGAAGGCCCGCAAGACCTTCGGCCCCGACATTCCCATCGACACCGACCTCCACGCGGTCGCGACGGATCCGGCGATCGAGATCGTCGTCGAGCTGATCGGCGGCATCGTCGACGCCAAGCGACTGATCCTCGCGGCGATCGCGGCCGGCAAGCATGTCGTCACGGCCAACAAGGCCCTGCTCGCGCAGCACGGCAACGAGATCTTTGCGGCAGCGCAGGCACGGGGCGTGATGGTCGCGTTCGAAGGCGCCGTCGCCGGGGGCATCCCGATCATCAAGGCGCTGCGCGAAGGGCTCAGCGCCAATCGCGTGCAGTGGATCGCGGGAATCATCAACGGCACCAGCAACTTCATCCTGTCGTCGATGCGCGACAGCGGCGCGAGCTTCGCGTCGGCTCTGGCCGAGGCGCAGCGGCTCGGCTATGCCGAAGCGGACCCGACGTTCGACGTCGAGGGCGTCGACGCCGCGCACAAGCTGACGATCATGAGCGCCATCGCGTTCGGCATCCCGATGCAGTTCGAACGCGCGTACACCGAGGGCATCGCCAAGCTGACGGCCGGTGACATCCGTTATGCCGAGGAACTCGGCTATCGCATCAAGCTGCTCGGCATCTCGCGACGGGTCGACGCCGGGGACGACGCCGAAAGAAAGAGCGGCATCGAGCTGCGCGTCCATCCGACGCTGATCCCGGCCCGCCGGCTTCTAGCCAACGTCGAAGGCGTGATGAACGCGGTCCTCGTCAACGGCGACGCGGTCGGCCCGACGCTGTACTACGGCGCTGGCGCCGGCGCCGAGCCGACGGCATCCGCCGTCGTCGCGGACCTCGTCGACGTGACCCGGCTGCACACCGCCGACCCGGAGCATCGCGTTCCGCATCTGGCGTTCCAGCCCGACTCTTTGTCGGCGATCCCGATCCTGCCGATGTCGGAAGTTAGGACTGCCTACTATCTCAGGTTGCGGGTGGCCGACAAGCCCGGCGTGCTCGCGGACATCACGCGCATCCTCGCCGACGGCGGCATCTCGATCGGCGCGGTGCTGCAGAAGGAACCGGCCGAAGGCACGCATGCGACCGACATCATCATGCTAACGCACGGCACGCTCGAGAAGCGCGTCGACGCGGCCATCGCGGCGATCGAGGCGCTGGAAACGGCGCTGTCGAAAGTCACGCGCATCCGCGTTGAAGACCTCGCCTGACGGTCTTCCCATGAGGCTCAACCAGGTCACCGTCGCGGTCACGGACATCGAACGCGCCGTGGCGTTCTACCGGCTGCTCGGCCTCGAATTGATCGTCCACTCGCCGCACTACGCGCGCTTCGTCTGTCCGCACGGCGGCAGCACGTTCTCGGTCCATCGCAGCGTCGTCGTCGTCCCATCGTCGACCGTCGTGTATTTCGAATGCGACGACCTCGACGCCCGGGTCCGCGAACTCGAAGGTCGTGGCCTGACGTTCTCGTCGCCGCCTGTCGACCAGCCGTGGGGCTGGCGCGAAGCGCGCCTCGCCGATCCCGATGGCAACCCGCTGTGCCTGTTCTACGCGGGCGCCAACCGCATCGATCCGCCGTGGAAGGTCGCGCCGGATTCGCGTCTTGCCTGAACCTTCGGCCGTGGCTTGGTCTCGAGCTTGCGGTCTCGGGGACGATGCGGTCGTCGAGGCGGTGGCGTCGTGTCGTCGGCGGTCGCGCGGATGCGTACGAAGAACTCGTCCGGAGACGGATCGCCGCCAACAGTGTTGTGCGTGGCGGGACGTGCGACGGACCAGGTCCGGGCACCAAGCAAGCCCTACTGCAAAGCGCCCCAGCGCGCGACCGCTGGCTCGGCCGCGGCCCAACGCCACTGGCCGTCCGACTGGCGGCAGGTCTGCGTCAGGAACCATTGGCGTGTCGGCGCATTCTTCGAGCCTCCGGCCACCGAGAACATCACTTCCTTGCAGCTGGCCAGCGCGTTTTCGATCACGCCGACGACCCGCAACTCGCCGTGCTCGTCGGTGAAAGGCATCGTGTGGTGGATGTTCCACGTCTGCGCTTCGCCGATGTTCAGGGCGCCGGCGGTCGCGGCGATGCGATTCTGCTCGTTGGCCTGCATCTCGCGGAAGATTCGTTGAAACGCGGCATCGGTGGCGGCCTGCACCGCGATGCCCACACCCACGCCGACTGCGGGATTGGTCGTCACCGTGCCGCTGGCAGCGCCTGCCACCGCGCCCACGAAGCCACCGATCGAACTGCATCCGACGAGCAGGCCCGCACACGTGACGGCGAGAGTGGAACCCGCGAACCGCGCGCCGCTGTTCATTGCAGCGAACCCCAGCGCGCGGTCGCTGGTTCTGCCGAGGCCCAACGCCACTTCGTCGCGTCCTTGCAGATGGTCGCGACGTAGAACGCCGTGACCGTTTTCACATCCTTGACGCCGTCGACCGTGAACACGATCTCCTTGCAGCTCAAGTCCGCGGCACCGATGAGGCGGCTGACGGTGACCCGGCCCGCCTGGTTGGGCTCGAGCTGGATGCGATGGCGACTCTCCCATTGGCCCACCTGCCCGACCTTGAGGGCCCCGGCGATCTCGGCAATCCGATCCTGCTCGTCGCCGTGGTAATCGCGCTCGACCGCCTTGACGCCGGCCTGGCTCGCGGCGAGGACGCCCAGCCCGATGCCCGAGGCGACCGTGGCATTACGCGTCACTTGGCTGGCGATGGCCGTGCCGCCCACGCCGGCCGTCGTGGCCGCGCTTTCGCTCAACAGCGAACTACAGCCGCTGAGTCCGAAAACGCTTGCGACACAGAAGGGCAGGGAGGCGACGAAGCGACGATGATGAAGGAACATGGGACAGAGGCGTTGTGCGCGGTGACACGTTACGCAGCACTCTCATCGCACGATCGTCCAGAAGTCCGATTGCGAGGTAGGTCACCGTCTTTCGTTGTGCTTCGCCAGGGAGCGCATGAGCCATCCGCGTGGAACGCGACCCAGCGGGACTCAGCGTGATTGATGGCCAATCCTCCGAGCGTGACCCGGCTCGTCACGATCTGACATCGGCAGGTTGAGCGCTAAGCTCGCCTCGATGCCGGGGCAGCACGCTGAAGCGCACACCCTGGTCGTAGCCGAATAACGCCCCGGCCAGCACGACCACGAGGACCAGGACGAGGGACCACGACCAGCCATCGGGTCATGTGATGTGGCGCTTGTGGTTTCGTTGCCGCGCTCGTCATGGCTCGGTCCTCGAGTACGGCCGCGAAGGGCCGCGCGTGCGCCGGGAATGTTCGATGACGATGGCCTTGGACGGTGCGCTCGATCCAGGGGGGCCCTGCATCGCACGACGCGAGCGCGTCGAGCGCCGCCGCCGACGGCGCGAAATCGCTTTAGCGCACTAAAGGACTTTTAACATCGGCCAGACGGATAGTGATCCGCAGCCGCGATCCGAGATGATCGATGTCGTCGACCGGGACGCGGTCCGCTCCGCCGATCGCGTCGGCGAAGCACCTCCTTCGACTTTCTCTGGAGACCTCATGACCCTGACCGCCCCGCACACCGAGACCACCACCGATCGACCGGTACGTCCACGCCCGCGCCGGTCTGCGAAGCGCGTCGGACGCGTCGCGGTCGTCGCGTCGCTGACCGTGATCGCCTTGCTCGTCGCCGTCGACGTCGTCGGCACGGCTCCTTCGCATGCGGCGGCGGCTCGCACCACGTTCGAAACCGTCGCGCCCCCTGCAGGATCGAAGCCCTTGTCGGCGCAGCCCGAAGACCGCTGGGCCGCTGACGAATCGGCAGGCGGCACGGATTCCAACTCCGCGCATTGACGAAGGGGAGCTCGACGTCGCGAGCGACCGTGCGCGGCGTGTGAGTCCTGCTTCGAACCGCGGCGCGCCTTGCCCCGACAAGGCGCTGCCGCAGAGCCTGGAATGCACGCGGTGTGTCCTCACGCTCGGCAAGCACGTGCTCGGCACGACGATGCAGATGTCGAAGGGGGATCCGTTCATGGCCGAACATCGCGGGATCCTCGAGGCCGTCCATGAACACGACGCGACGCGCGCCGGGTCGTCGTTGCGCGAGCACCTCGAATCATCGGGCGTCGAGGTCATGGCCCGCGCGCAGAGCCTGCGCCAGGACTTCGAGGCGCCACGACTGCCTTACGTCGGACCGCGATGACCATCAACGGCGCGTGAACAGGCTGTGAAGCGGCTGATCCGGCGGGCCGCAACGTCGCAGGTCGAAGCGACGCATGGCGATATTGCGCGCGATTCGAAGTTTGTACGGATCGCCAGCGCCTTTGGAAGATCGGCTCATCTCGAGAATCTGGTCACGCTCCTGCGTGGGCAGTGACGCCCGGCGACGAAGATATGGGCGTCCTCCGATCTTCCGGACACATCAATTAGCATGATGTATTTCCCGCAGACGGTGGCCGGTCCGCGGGCCATTGATCCATCGCTCCGAAGCACCTTCGATTCAGGCCATTCCAGTTGCTACTCGACGCCAGCCTGCTTTATTTTTTCGAAGTCGCGCGTTGCGGGTCGGTCCGGCAGGCCGGTGAACGCTTGCACGTCTCGCCGTCCGCGATCAGCCGCATGATCTCCAAGGCCGAGCATCATTTCCAGACCGAGCTGTTCGAACGGCAAACGAGCGGCATGAAGCTCACCGCCAGCGGACGAGCCCTTTTCGACGAGCTTGGCGATACGGTCAGACACCTGCGGGACGCGCAGACTCGGATCGATGAGCTGAAGGGGCTGCACCGTGGAGAGGTCGTGATCCACTGCATCGAAGGACTCGGCGCGGAAGTCATGCCGCGCATCCTTACGCGATTCCATCGGTTGTATCCGGCAATTCGCTTCACGGTAAACCTCGAAGGGTCCGACGCGATCGTTGCGGCCCTGGTGTCGGACGAAGCGGAGATCGGAATCACCTTCAACATGCGCCGGCGTGCGGACGTCGAAGTCCTGGCCGAAATCCCGCAGCGGGTGTGCGCGCTGGTCGCTCCGGGCCATTCGCTGGCGCGCTTGGACAACATCGGATTGAGCGAATTGATCAAGTACCCGATCGCGTTGTCGAATGCGTCGTTCGGGATCCATCGCATGCTGGATCGCGCCATTCGTAAACTCGAGAGCCGACAGCTACCCCTGTTGCTGACCACCAATTCACTCGTGATGACCTACGGGATGGCGAGCGCCGGAACCTGCATCACGCTGTCTATCCCCGTCGCTGCGCGGTCGGCGCTCGAAAGCGGTCGGCTGGTCGCCGTTTCGTTGTCGGCAAGCCCTGCGCTGATCGGTCACATGAGCCTCTGCAAAAGGCGCGGCCGGCATCTTTCGACGGCCGCGGCGGCGTTGCTCGACCAGCTCTCGGGCGACTTCGCAGGCGCGCTGGCCTGACCGTTCGATCAGCCGGCGAAAAGCGATTCCGGTACACCACGGACCCCGAGTCCGCGAATTGCGAACAGCGCACCCGCGAGAGGCTGCTGCTGCCTTTGTTCGGGCGACAGGAAGATCGAACCGGACGTGACATACAACACATCGAGGTCGACGCCGCCGAAATTGCACATGGTCGGATGCGACACCGGCAGGCGAATCATCCGGTCGAGCCGTCCCGCACGATCGAAACGTCCTACGGCGCCGTCGCCGAGAAGCGCGCACCAGTAGTAGCCATCGCAGTCGAAGGTAGCGCCATCGATGCGCCATGGCAGACCTTCGGTCGACAGATACGCTTCCTTGCCCTGGACCTCGCCGGAAACTTCGTCGAGGTCGTAACGCCATATCGTATCGGCGTTGCTATCGCCGAAGATCATCGTTCGGCCGTCGGGGCTGAACGCCATGCCGTTCGGAATGATGAATCCGGTATCGATCGTGGTGACCGTGCGGTCCGGATCGAGTCGGTAGAGCGAACCACCCGGATTGGTCCGCCCCGGATCGCGCGAACCGCACCAGTAACGCCCATGCCGATCGCAGCGGCCGTCGTTGAGGCGGTTGTCGGGCAGATGGGGCTCGGGATCGATCAGGTGTCGCACTTCGCCGTTCCGTAAATCGACAAGTGCGAATCCCTGCTGCAAACCCGCGACGATCCCACCTTGCCGACGAAAGACGAAGGAGCCGATCGGACAGGGCATCGGCCACGACGCGACGCGCCCATCGACCTCGAGACGGTAGAGCGCCGGCTTGCGGGTGTCGATCCAGTAGAGGCACTGCTCGACCGGATGCCACAGCGGGCATTCGCCGACGATATCGCAGCCCTGATGGATCACATCGATCGTGTATGACAACTTCAAAGTGCGACCCCGCCTGTGCCGATGGCTTGAATCGTAGCGCCTGCCGCCCTCCATGGTGTTCGAGAAACGGCAACGTCGCGTGGCCGCTTTAGCGCTTTACGGTAGTGCAGGAACGGCCTACCGTCAGAGCACCGAGAGCCCTTCTTGCCGCGGCCAGGACGCAAACTTCCGCGTCCGAAACTGCGGTGCGCAACAAGGTCGAGCGCTCTCGGCAACGGCCCGAAAACAACCCACCGGCGCGTCCATGCTCGGTCTTCAAACTCTTGCGCGGCTAGCGATGTTCGCGGTGGTCGCCGCCTGCTTCGCGTCATCGGCCGATGCCGCCTATCCCGATCACGCCGTCACGCTGGTCGTCCCATTTCCACCGGGAGGCGGAACGGACATCGTGGCGCGGCTGCTGGCATCGAAACTCAGCGGAACCCTGGGCCAACCGGTGATCGTGGAAAACAAGGCCGGCGCAGGTTCCGTGATCGGCACCGGCTTCGTCGCGCATGCCGCTGCCGATGGATACACGTTGCTTCTCGCATCGAACAGTGCGCTCGTCGTCGGCCCTCTATTTCTAAAGACCAACTTCGATCCCGTCAAAGACTTCACCCCGATCTGCCAGATGGCTTCATCCCCCTTCGTGCTTTCTGCGGCGCCGTCTTTACCCGCCCACGACGTAAAGGAACTGATCGCGCTTGCCAAGGCACATCCGGGAACGCTGAACATGGCTTCTTTCGGCACCGGCAGCTCATCGCACATCCTGGGCGAGATGTTCAAATACACGCAGAACATCGATCTGAATCATGTCCCCTACAAGGGAAGCGTTCCTGCGATCACCGACCTCATGGCCGATCGCGTTCAGGTCATGTTCGACGTCGTCTCGTCGGTATTGCCGTATTACAAAACGGGCAAGGTCAAGATTCTCGGCATTACGGGAACGAAGCCGTCGCCGGCGCTGCCGGGGGTACCGCTGGTCTCGGCCAGCGTGCCCGGTTTCGAAGCCAACACGTGGTTCGGCGTCGTCGCCCCGCATGGTGTTTCGGCCGCTATCGTAGAGCGCTTGAACGCGGACATCCTGAAGGCATTGGCGGATCCGGAAGTGAAGAAGATCTTCGATCAGCAAGCACTCGATCTTGTCGGGGGCACCCCGGCGCAATTCGCGACGGTGATTCAGGGTGACGTCGTCAAGTGGGGCAAGATGATCCGCGAGACTGGCGTCCATCAGTGAGCGGCGGCCGGATAGGCGATGACGGGCTCGGCAGCGCCGAACCGATTCTCGGCGATTCCACGGCCGCAAGGGTCGTCGGTCAAGGCCCGGACGCGGTGTATCGCGCGAAACTCGATGCCGGTGCATTCCAAATCCAGCACTGCGGCGATTGCGGCTCCTGCCAGTTCTATCCACGACTGCTTTGTCGCTTTTGCGCCTCCGCACGCTTGCGATGGATCGTCCCCGTTGGGCGTGGCACGGTCTATTCGACGACGGTCGTCCGCCGCGAGCCTGCGGAAGGCGGTGACTACAACGTGGCGATCGTCGAACTCGATGAGGGGCCGCGGATGATGACCAGGGTCGATGGCGTTCCGGCGGACCAGGTGGCCATCGGAATGCACGTCGCCGCACGGATCATCCGTGAAGAAGGCGCTGCGCTGCTGGTCTTCGTCGCGGACATTGAAAAGAGCCAAGATGGTTGATGGACTACGCGCGGCAGCGTGCGTCGTCGGTGCTGGCACGGCAGGTATCGGCGCATCTCCAGGTCGAACGTCGCTCGAACTACTGGCCGAGGCCGCAAAGCTGGCGCTCGACGATGCGGGCTTGAGGCTGCAAGACGTCGACGGGCTGTTCGCCAATACGGCGGTTCATTCGCATCCCGCGCTTTCGGTCGCCGAATATCTGGGGTTGAGTCCGAAGTTCTCGGAAAGCTCCAGCATCGGTGGCTCGTCATTCGTGGCCTATGCGCTGACCGCAGCGATGGCCCTGAAGGCCCGACTCTGCGACGTTGCGTTGATCTGCTACGGAAGCAATCAACGCTCGGCGCTTGGCCGGCTGCAGGCGAAATCGGGTTCCCAGGATTACGAAGCGCCCTATCAACCACGACATCCAGTCACGAGCTACGCTCTCGCGACCGCCCGTCACATGTTCCAGTACGGCACGACGCGCGAACAACTAGCGCGCGTCGCCGTCGCGGCACGTCGCTGGGCCGCGCTGAATCCGGAAGCGTTCATGCGAAAGCCACTGACGGTCGACGACGTCCTGTCGTCCCGCATGATCAGCGACCCGTTGACGGTGCGCGACTGCTGCCTGGTGACCGATGGCGCCGGCGCGCTCGTCATGGTCCGGTCGGAGCGCGGCACGGATTCGCGCCGCAGACCCATCTACCTGTTGGGTGGCGGTCTCTCGCATTCGCACATGCAAGTCGACCAGATGGCCGACATCACCGTGACGGCGGCCCGCGAATCTGGAGCGGCCGCGTTCGCAATGGCCGGACTGCGACCCGCCGATGTCGATGTACTACAGCTTTACGACGCCTTCACGATCAGCACGGTGCTTGCGCTGGAAGACCTCGGCTTCTGTGCAAAGGGAGAAGGCGGCGCGCTGGTCGCGAGTGGCGCGATCGATCCCGGTGGTGATCTGCCCGTCAACACCAACGGCGGCGGATTGTCGTGTTGCCACCCCGGCATGTACGGCATCTTCACGTTGATCGAGGCAACGCGGCAACTGCGCGGTGAAGCGGGCGAACGTCAGGTCGAGGGCGCCACGGTCGCTCTTTGTCACGGAAACGGTGGTCGCCTGGCGAGCCAGGCGACCTGTTTGCTGTCCAATGATCGCTGACCTTTCGGCCGACCGGCTGCGATCACCGTCGCAGGTCACGGGCGCATATCCTTCGCATCGCGCAACGCTCGAATCACTCCTGCGCTCGAGAGCGGCGACCGATCCCGCGCGACCGTTTCTCGTTTTTCGTGGCCAGTCCCGGAGTTGGCAAGACTTCATCGTCCTGTGTGAACGCACCGCGGATGGACTGCGTGGCAGGGGCGTTCGGCATGGAGACCGGGTCGCGATCATGGCGTCCAATCATGAAGCGCACGTGCTGCTGCTTTTCGCACTTGCGCGCCTCGGCGCGATCATGGTGCCGATCAATCCCCGTTACGGCCCGCAGGAGTGCGGCTACATCTTCAGGCATGCGGGGGTGAGTGCCGTCGTATGCAATGCGCAAAGCTATCCAATAGTCCGCGCAGCCGCTGAAGGCATGGAGATCGAACCATGGTATTGCCAAGTGGACGGAGACATAGAAGGCTTGCCGAATCTTTCTGACATGCCCGGCTCGGCCGGGGGCGAGGATGCGCGCGCGGAAGGAATGCCCGACGACACCTGCATCATCGTCTACACGTCCGGGACCACCGGTTTTCCGAAAGGCGTGATGCATAGTCAGCGCACCGTCGTACTCTGCGGCGAACGCCAGATCGCCCGTGTCTGGCTACAGCCCGACGACCGCTGCATGTGCGTATTGCCCATGTTCCACGTCAACGCGCTTTTCTACTCGGTGGCTGGCGCAGCGGCCGCCGGCTGTACGCTCATCGTCGTCGAGCAATTCAGCGCGACGCGCTTCTGGCCGCTGGTGGAGGAAACCGGCACGACACAGGTCAATCTGCTCATGGCAATGACCGGCATTCTCGCCAGACGTCCGCGCAGCGAATTCGTCGATCGAGTTCGATTGCGCTGCGTCAGTGGATCACCGTTCACGGAAGAGACCATGAAGGTCTTCCTGGAGGACTTCCAGGTCGAGAAAGTGATCGAGGGATTCGGGATGTCCGAGATCCCTGGTGCATTCAGCAATCCGTACGATGGTCCTCACAAGCTGGCATCGATGGGGCTGCCGGGCGTCCATCCGGATTCCGCTCTGAAGTGGACCGAAGCGAGAATCGTGGACGAACAGGGCTCGACCCAGCTCGCGGGCATGGTTGGTGAACTGCAAGTGCGCATTCCGACCCTCATGCAAGGGTATTGGAACGACCCGATACAAACCGCCGCAGCGTTCGTCGACGGCTGGTTCGTCACGGGGGATCTGGTCCGTCGAGATGCTGACGGATTCTTTTTCTTCGTGGGCAGAAAGAAAGACATCATCCGTCGACGTGGCGAGAACATTTCGGGTGCTGAAATCGACCGCATCATCAGTGAGCATCCGGATGTCGTGGAAGTGGCCGCAGTCGCCGTACCGGCCGAACTCGGTGAAGACGAAATCATGGCAGTCGTCGTGAAGTCTTCAAAGTCTCGGATCACCGAAAACGATATCGCAACCTGGTGCGCAACACGCCTTGCCGCCTATAAGATTCCTCGGTATGTGGTGTTCGTCGATTCTCTGCCGCACACACCGACTCATAAAGTCATCAAGACAGAACTTCGAAGCAACGCGACCCTTCGCGAAATAGCCGTAGACGTGAGAAAAAACTATAAGTGATGATGCGGCTTCGTTGGTTGTATCCATTTGTGCTGCCGAATAAGTTTAAAAGGTCGACAAAAAGATGATATGGTTTAAATGACTTGCTCCCGCCAGCGGTGCCAATCTAATGGAAGAGAAATCCGTCACGATGAAGAAAGACGGGGATGAGAATGAGTAGATTCACGGCAGAGCAGATCGTCGGGCTCTTTCAACAGGCTGAGGCCGGTGCAGATCAAGGAGCTGTGCCGCAAGGGCGGCTTGAGTGACGCGACGTCTAAGAGTGGCGCACCAAGTACGGCGGGGCGGAAGTACTGGATGCGAAGCGGCTGCGTGAACTGGAGAGCGAATTCAGACGGTTGCTGGCCGACGCGCACGTCGACCTCCATGCGTCAAAGAGCGTCTTCGGCGTAAAAAGATAGCCGCCCAGGTCAGGCGTGCAGAAATCGGGCAGATGGTCGAGCCATTCGATCTGTCCTGACGCAGCGCCTGCCGGCTTGTGGTGCGATCCCGAGACGGCACCCGTCCGAGGTCGCGCCGATGAATCAGATGCTGAGCGGCCAGATCGTCGAGATCGCGCACGCGCGTCGACGCTTCGGGTATCGGGTCGCATCCGCGGCCGTGATGCCCGGATTGCTTCGTCACGAGCCGCGGCGGCAGGCCGCGCGCGCTGCATTAATCGCGTGTCGAACACCGATGCGTTCGCAAATGACGGGCGACCGGCGGCACCGGACGATTCACGGTATCGGGCGGCCCCGCTTGCCGCCGGTTTGCCGACGGGAGAATGTCCAGTGATCCGTTCATTACCGATCATGGGTTTGCTGATCTTCGCGCTGCGCGCCGCGGCTGCACCGTCCGGCGACCCGCCGGCCAGTCCGCCGAACGCAACGGATTGGGGAGGCGGCTACTTCACCGGTGTCGATACCGCGACGCAGATGTCCACGAACAGTGCGACCGGCGCGTCAACGACCGTCGACGCGGCCACCGCCGGCATCGCCGAACGGTGTGCGTCGCTCGCCGGCTACGCGACCCTCTACTCGTCGACCGACCCGATCCGCGAGCGTTTCGCCCGGATTCCCGACGCTCCGACCTTGATCCAGGCGGCGGTGATCGTGCCCGCCCAAGGCATCCTGCCGGAGGTCTGCCAGGTCAACGGCATCGTCGCCCCGAACATCCACTTCGAGCTGCGCCTGCCGACACGCACCTGGAACGGCAAATTCATGCATTACGGGTGCGGCGGCCCGTGCGGCGTTATCTATCGTCCCCAACTCGAGGAGCCGCTGGCGCGCAACTACGCCGTCGTCGCCAGCGACATGGGGCACCAGGGCCTGACCAATGCGTACAAGTACGCGGACATGGCCGCGATCATGGACTTCACCTTTCGTGCGACGCACGTCGTCACGCTCGCCGCGAAGGAGATCGTCGACCAGTTCTACGAGAAGCCGGCGCGGCGCGCGTATTTCATGGGTTGCTCGACCGGCGGCGTGCAGGGCGTCATCGAGGCCCAGCGCTTCCCGAACGACTTCCAGGCGATGCTGGTCGCAGCACCTGCCTATGGCGTCGATCCTTCGTATCTCGAATGGGGCGCGCGCGCGAACCTCGACAGCAACGGACAGTCGATTCTGAGGCCCGGCAAACTGCCGATGATCCGTAAAGCCGTCCTCGCCGCGTGCGACGCCAGGGACGGTCTGAAGGATGGGCTGTTGATGGACCCGCGCCAGTGCAAGTGGGACCCGGAAGAGATCGTCTGCAAGGCGGGGACGGACCCGTCCGCATGCCTGACGCCCGCGGAGGTCGGCGTCGTGCGCAAGATCTACTCGGGGCCCACCGATTCGAAAGGCGCGAGCCTGTCGCTCGGTTACGCCGGGATGGCGCGCGGCTCGGAATACCTGTGGGAGCCGTCGTTCATCGCGTCTGTGGGCGAGGGCCAGCACGCGATGCGCTACGTCGACAACGATTCGTCGTTCGGCGACGGCTTCTACCCGGTGGTCGCCGCCAACGCGGGACACGTCTACGACTACGACAAGGATCCGCAGCGCGGCGACATCCTGTCGTGGCTGCGCTACGGCATGAATCCCGACCTGCGCCGTTACCGCAACCAGGGCGGCAAGATCATCATGTACCACGGCTGGGACGACAACGAGGTCGCCCCGGGCTCATCGGTCGACTACTACGAAACCGCGACCAGCACGATGGGCGGCGAAGCCGAGACGCGGAAGTTTTTCCGCCTCTTCATGATTCCCGGCATGGGCCATTGCCGGCGCGGTCCCGGCGGCGATGCGGCGGATTTCCTGACGGCGCTGGAGCGATGGGACGACGAGGGCCTCGCACCCGACCAGATGGTCGTGCATCACCTCATCAAGGAACAGAACTACCTCGGGCTGCCGCGACCGATCTACCCATTGCCGGCGGGGAGCTTCGACCGAACGCGTCCGGTCTATCCGTATCCCGACGTCGCGCATTACTCCGGCAAGGGCGATCCGACGCAAGCGGCCAACTGGTTCATAGCACCGCGACCGCCTCCGCCATGATGCGGACCCGCGCCGGATGCTGAACCGGCGAGGCTTGCTGCGACTGACGGCTGTCGTGGCGACGATGGGATGGCTCCCGTCGCTGCGCTCGAACGGCGCGTCTACGGACGGTTCGGCCCCGATCGATCCGACCGCTGCACAGCGCATCTGGTTGCGGCTCAACGGCGATCTCGCGGGCCGCACCACCTGGTTCACGACGGTCGGCGACGTGTGGGGCTTTCAGCCGCAGGCGGACGACCTCGCGGTCGCGGATTTCGCCCGACGCGCATACGGTTATGCGGGCGTCGTGGCGCGCAGCGTGCGCCCGCGCTCCGACGGCGCGCTGATCGTCAGGCAGAAGGGCTGGGCGTTCTACCGCGATCCCGAGTCCGAACAGATCAGCGACCGGATTCCCAATAGCTGGACGGGCGTCGTCGATACGGCGCCGCCGCTGTCGGGCCCCGTCCGGGAGGAAGTGCTGGCCGTGCCGCACGAAGCGTCGACGGGGGAGATTCCCGATCCGTATCACATGCAGGTGCGCCGGCTCGGCCGCCATGCGTTCGTCTCGACGTCCAACATGGTCCGCTTCAAGCCGCGTGACGCGACCTGGTTCAAGCTCGAAGGCAATCTCGCGAGTCACCAGTGCCTGGCGAAGGATCTGGACGACCCGTCGCTCACGCACGTGCCGAACACGTATTCGCAGAACCTCGTCGCCGAGTGGCAGACCTGGACGCACATGCACGGCGAGCCCGGACACATCCTGTTCAAGGGTGACGGCCTGCCGCTGTTCGAAGTCGACGCGATCCCGGAAGATCTGCGGCGTGCGATCGACGTGTTCTTCCCCGGTCAGATGGCGGACGTCCTGCGGTGGGCCTGATCCGGCGCGGAGTCGGCGACTGCATGCAATCGTTCGCCATCACCGGAAGGCGTGGAGGATGACTGTTTCATCCGCGGACCGGCTACGAGCGATGCGCGGTCACGGTTGGAGTGACGCCAGGTAGGCGGCGATGTCGACGATATCTTCGTCGCCGAGGCGTTTCACGACGGGCTGCATGGGACTCACGCCCGGTCCACCACGGGCACCGAGCTTGATGTCGTAGAGCTGGCGCACGATGTTGCTCGGACTGCGACCGGCAATCGGCGGAATGGCGCCGACGCCACGCAGGTCGGTGCCGTGGCATTGCACGCAGGCGAGGGTCCGGTGATCGCTGCCGCCCTGGGTCACCAGTTCACGTCCTTTGGCGATGGCGCCCTTGGGAACATAGACGAAGTAACCGACTTCGGAGTCGAGCAATTTGTAGCGTGCCTCGTCCTTGGGCGTCTCGATGATCCGGTTGCCGATCGCCTCGGTCCCACCTTCCGGCACGGGCACCAGCACATACGAGACGCTGTGCGTCTTGGGGACCTGGTCGGTCTCGATCACGGTCAAGTAAGGCTTCGCGATCCTGAGCGACGCGTAGTAGTCAGCCGCTTCCTTGAGCTCGTCTTCGCGGATCGTGGGCGCGATGATCTCGGCCATGCCATGAAAGGAAGCCATCCGCAGGTCGGCGGTCTTCCGCGAACCGTCCTGGAAGGCGTGTACCTGCTCGATGAAATACGCGGCCGGCAGCCCCGCGAGCGGCGCGTTTTCGGGCAGCCCGACGCCATTGGGAAGATGACAGTAAGCACAGGCCGTCGGATAGGGGACTCGCCCGTGCATCACGATCCCCGGTGCTGGCGGATGACCTTCGGGATGCCAGTCTGCCGCATCATGATGATCCAGTACGTGGGTTCGGGTGATCGCCAGATCGCTGCCGGTGATGCGCCGGGGCACGTCGTCGTCGGGCTCGCGTCTGAATTCCGACGACTCCGGAGGGTCCATCGTGAACGCCCAGGCCGGCACGGGAATGGTCGGAGGCGGCAGGTCGAGATACGCGGGCCGGCCGGGCTTGACGGCCGGAACGGGAACCGGGACCACATCTTGAGCAAAGCCCCGAAGGCCGGTGAAGAGCACGCCGACGATACCGACGATTCCGACGATCGCGAATGCATGACGCCTTGCCGACTTGATCATTGAATCCCTCTCGTTACTTCAATCAGCCGCCGCATCGCAAGACGCGCCGGAATCTCGGAGCACCGCGCGCATTCAGCAACGGCGCGGGTGGCCATGCCATCGCCATGCCATCGCCATCCACCCGGGGCGTCCACTCGTCATTCACGAATTGCGCAACGTCGACCATGAAACTCATTGCCACCCGTACGGCGCGATCTACGACGCTAGCACTTCACGTCTTCCCGTTCCAAGGGGATCGTCCTGTCGTTCAGCCTGCAAGAAATGCTTTCGAAGCGTCGCGGGCGCGCATGGACCGAAGACGCGGAGCCGGCCCGGTCACGTTCGGGAAATCGCTCAGCGGATGCGCGCCGATCGCGCCTTCCCTTGTGCAGGCGGCGGTCGGAACATGGGGACGCCCCGAATGCAGCGGACGATGGCGCGAAGGCCACGGTGCCTCTGCTTCGATCGAACCATCGACTACAACGCGTCGGAAGCCCCATGCGATTTCTTGTCCTGGCTGCACTCGTCTCGCTGCTTTCGGCGCCTGCCGCGCGCCCGGCGACGGACACCGCTTCGCCTAAGCCAACCGGCTTTCCGGCTTCGGTCGGCGCCACGTTTCGTGACCGCCCGTTCGCGCCGCAACTCGTCGTCCTGCCGTCGGGCCTCTACGTGATGGGCGCGTCGGCGGAAGAGGGACTGCGTGAGGGCAGGCGTGCGGATACCGCTGCCTGGGAGCAACCGCGACATCGGGTCGTCGTTTCGACGCCGCTCGCGGTAGGAAAGAATCTCGTGACGCGCGAGGAGTTCGCGGCGTTCGTGTCCGCCACGAAGCGACCCATGACTCAAGGCTGCATGGTGCTCGACGCGGGCACCTGGCAAGAGGAAGCGCGTCGCAGTTTCGCGGATCCGGCCTTCGTTCAGAGTGACCAGGATCCCGCCGTCTGCGTCGCGGTCGAAGACGCCGAGGCCTATGCCGCATGGCTGTCTCGAACGACCGGGCATCCCTATCGGCTCCTCCACGAAGCCGAGTGGGAATACGCCGCGCGCGCCGGGTCGACCGCGAGCCGCTGGTGGGGCGACGATCGGGCGTCCCTCTGTCGTCACGTCAACGGCGCGGACCTGAGCTTCCACGCGCTCTATCCCGCTGACGAGCATGCGAACACGACCTGCGACGACCGCTTCGCGCATTCGAATCCGGCCGGCGCGTTCGCAGCCAATCCTTTCGGCCTGAACGACATGCTCGGTAACGTCTGGCAGTGGACCGCCGACTGCTTCGTGCCGGGCTACGAGACCGCGCCGGCCGTGGCCTCGACGCCGATCGAATCCGGTGACTGCAGCCGCCGCGCGATCCGCGGCGGCTCCTGGCACAACTCGGCCGATTCGCTACGTTCGGCGGCTCGCTTCTGGCTGCCACCGGACATGCGCAGCAGCAGCGTCGGCTTTCGCGTCGTGCGGCTGCCCGATGCCGAACAGGCGCATTGAACGCGTTCGGGCCGGGAGCGTTTTCGCCTGCTGCCCGATCGATGCGGGCACCGCACCAGCAATCGATGGCCACGCGCGGCGAGATGCTTCTGATCGCGATGCCGGAACAAGGTCGGCTTTCGCGGGGTGCGCGATCTGCATGACGCCGAACGCCGGCGGTTTCCCGTCGATGCGTCGCGACAGCGCCGGACAAACATTGCACGACGGATAAAACGCGGCGCGGCGTTGACGCGCATCGACGATGGCGGCGACAGTGGATCATCAACGACGATGTCGAGCGCGCTGCGATCGCTCGTGCCGTCCTCATCGATCGGACCCTTCATGCGTCGTATCGCTTTCGCGTCACTGGGTGCATTGATCTGCGCGCTGATGTTGTTCTTGTCCGACGGCGCGGCGGCGCAGGCGACCGTCGCCGGCACCGTCGTGCGCGATTGTCGCGACTGTCCGGAGATGGTCGTCGTGCCCGCCGGCAGTTTCACGATGGGATCGAATGTCGACGAACAGACCCGATTCGGCGTCGCACCGGACTACGCGGCCATTGAGCTGCCGGCTCATGACGTGCGGGTCGCGCATGCATTCGCGATCGAACGGACGACGGTCACGCGCGACGAATGGGCACGTTATGCCGCCGCGAACGGCGACCAACCGGCCGGATGCAACGTCTTTTCGCAGGATGATCGCAAGTGGGTGTACGACGAGAAGCGTTCGTGGCGGGATCCAGGGTTCGATCAGGGAGGGCGCGAGCCCGTCGTCTGCGTGAATCTCGCGGACGCCAAGCGCTACGCGGTGTGGATGAGCACGCGGACCGGACACCGGTATCGCCTGCCGACCGAAGCGGAATGGGAATACGCGGCGCGGGCGGGCACGTCCGGCGCGAACTATTGGGGCGACACCACCGACGACGCCTGCGCGCATACCAACGCGGCCGACCGGACGTCCGTGAAGGCGAAGGTCGCCAGCGGCGAGCGGCCGGATCTGGTGTTTCCCTGCGAGGATGGCTACGTCTTCACGGCGCCGGTGGACGCCTTTCCACCCAATCCCTTCGGTCTGTATGGCATGAGCGGTAACGTCAACCAGATCGTCGAGGATTGTTTCCACGCGACCTACGACGGCGCTCCCGCGGACGACGGTGTCTGGAGCGGTGGAGATTGTCGCTACCACATGGACCGGGGTGCGTCGTGGGTCAATTCGCCGCGCTTCGTCCGGGCAGGCATGCGCCACAAGGATCTGGTCGAAGCGCGCCTCAGCGTCCTCGGCTTCAGACTCGTTCGGGAAATCGATCCATGAGACAAATCTTCTTGCCGTTGCTCGGCGTCTTGATCCTGGCGACCGTTGCGACTGCCGCTCACGCGCAGGCCGGCGCCGATGCCTCCGGCAGCACTGCTGCCTGCAGCGCCCTGGTCGCGCACGACTTTTCCGCGGTCGAGGACGCGCCCTCCCTCGTGGTCTCCGCCGTCGTCAAGGCGGCCGGCGTCGAGCTGCCCGCGCATTGCCTTGTCGACGGCCAGATCGCGCCGACCATCGGCTACCGGATGTGGCTGCCGACCACCGGTTGGAACGGCAAGCTGATCCAGGGTGGGTGCGGCGGTCGCTGCGGCTTCATTCTCGACGAGGGTTGCCAGATCGTCCTGATCCGCGGTTACGCCTGCCTCGCGGCCGATCTCGGCCACAAGGGCACGATGTACGACAACCTCTGGGCGATCGACAACGTCGCCGGCGAGATCGACTTCGGTTTTCGGGCGACGCACGTGTCCAATCTGACCGCTCGCGCCGTCGTCGCCCAGTTCTACGGCAAAAATCCGACCCGGATTTATTACATCGGCGCATCGACCGGCGGCCGGCAGGGTCTCGTCGAGGCGCAACGCTTCCCGCAGGACTTCGACGGCATCATCGCCGGCGAACCCGCGATGGGAACCCCCGGAGTCGCGCAGCCCGAAGTCGGACCGCGCCTGCGCGAGGCGGTGAGGGCCCTGTCGCCGGAGGGCAAGCCGTTGATCACGCCCGCTGAACTCCTCGAAGTCAATCGTCAGGCGGTCGCGCGTTGCGATCTCGACGACGGGTTGCGCGACGGCATCATCTCCGACCCCAACCATTGCGACTTCTCACCGTCGCAATTGTTGTGCAAGGGCGCAAAAGACGACCGCTGCCTGACCTCGGAGCAGGTGGCTGCGCTCAAGAAAGTCTATGCGGCCGGCGCGCAGCCGGGATCGGAAAAAGCCTGGATCGGCGCCTACGTGCGGGCCGACGGCACGATGGGCCGCTACGGCAGTTCGCCAGCGAACCCCTATCGTTATCCCTATGCCTGGGTCTTCAACGATGCGACCAATCCCGATCTGCGCGCCTTCAAGAACCGTGGCGGCAAGCTGATCCTCTATCAGGGCTGGGCGGACGAAGCGGTCTTCCCGAACAATCCGGTTCTCTATTACGAGACCGTCGAGCGGCTGATGGGCGGGCGCGCCGCCACCCAGGACTTTTTCCGGCTCTTCATGATCCCCGGCGAAAGCCACATTCCCGGCAACGGGGGCGCGGAGACCGTCGACTATCTCGGCTATCTGGAGGCCTGGATCGAACACGGCGTTCCGCCCGACGTGCTGCTCGCACAGAGGCTGAAACAGGCCGCGCGCTTCGCGGGACCGGTCACCTTTCCGGTCTATCTGGCGAAGGACAACGTGGCGTTCGAGCGTCCGGTCTATCCGTACCCGGTCCAAGCCCAGTATCGGGGCGGCGATCCGGACGCGGCGTCGAGCTTCGGGCCGTACACACCGTCCCCGCGTTGATTGGCTTCACGCCGACGTTTCGCTACTCTCACACCAACTACGGCAGGTCACGACCGATGCGGATACCGAGCGCCACGGCGCGATACTCGGCCGCGCCCTGACCGCGGGTGGCGAGACGGGCCGTCCAGGCGCGGCTGTTCCAGCCGCCGCCACGCGGCATGCGGCGCGTACAGCCCGGACGATCGGCGACGCTGCCGTCGGTCGGGACGCCGGCGTAGGTATCGCTCGCGCAGTCGGCCACCAGCTCCCATGCGTTGCCGATCATGTCGTAGAGACCGAAGCCATTGGGCGCATAGCTTCCGACCGGCTCGAGGAAGGTCTTGACCTTCGATCGCTGGCAGAGGTGGTCGGCGAGGCCGTCGCGATCGTCGAGTGCCGTGGCGGTCGGGACATCGTAGACGTTGGCCTTCTCGCAGATGACGTCCGGGCTATCGCCCCAAGGATACGTCGTGGTCGCGCCGCCGCGCGCCGCGTATTCCCACTCGGTCTCCGACAACAGGCGATAGGGTTTGCCGGTCTTCTTCGCCAGCCAGTCGACGAAAGCCTTCGCATCCGGATAATTCATGCAGACGACCGGCTCGTCGTCGCCCTCCGGGAAGCCGGGGTCGCGCCATGACGATGCCGGATTGAACGCCCAAGTCTGCGTCGTGGCATCGAAGCCGGCGCAGCCGGGCTCCGTCACGACGCCCGCCTGCGTCACGTAGCGCGCATAGAGACCGCGCGTGACTTCATACTTGCTGACGGCGAAGGGCTTCGCGATCGTCACGTCGATCTGGAGCGCCTCGCGAGCGGCGAACACCCCGGGAATCTCGAAGCGCTCGCGATCGGCGGCCGTGGAGCCGAGCACCGCGTGACCGGCCGGTACCACGACCATCTCCGGGCAGTCCCGGCAATCGCGGAAGGTCTCGCCGGGTTTCGGCGTCCCGGACGCGTTGCCCGCGAGCGGAAGCCAGACGCAGGCGACGAAGAGCAGGGCGTACATGGTGGCGAAACCGTAGCGAACGTTCATGGGACTTCCTTGAAGCTGGCCTGGTCGTTCGGGTCGCCCTTGCCGCTGTAGACCGCGCGGTGCGGATACGGGAAGAGCGGTCGGCTGAAAATCGCATGATCCATGACGCCTGGCGACGGCGTGAAATAGCGCGGATAGAGACCGCCTTTCGGATCGGTCGGCCTCACCGCGACGATGCGATCCGGCGCCTGGGCATGCTCGACCCAGGCTTCGAGGGCACCGAACCAGTCGACCGCGTAGGCGCCGGTCCCGGACTGGCAGTGGTTGACGCCGGGCGCCATGAAAAGGCGATAGAAGTCCTGCGTGGGTCGGCGGCCGCCCATCGTGCGCTCGACCGTTTCGTAATAGTCCACCGTCGCTTCCGGTTGCACGATGTGGTCGTTCCAGCCGTGAAACGAGATCATCTTGCCGCCCCGTGCCTTGAATTCCCGCAGGTCGGGGTTCTGCGCGTTGTAGAGCGCTTCGGCCATCCCCAGCCGCTTCGGGTCCTCGTCCCAGTCGAATCGATCGAGCGTCCACGACGGCCCTGCATCGGGCCAGAATCCGAGAAAGCGGAACTGGCTCGTCATGAACGTCTTGTAAACCGATTTCTGGCCATCGTCGCGTTGCAAGGAACCGATCCACACCGGCTCCGACCCCGGCATGACACCGTAGTACCAGCGGCGACCCTTGGAGTCGTGCGGACCGGCATAGATCCTTCGCAGCGCGTCGACCTGATTCTGTTGCAGGCACTCCGTGGAGCGTCCCGCCTTGCACAGGAGCTTCGCGGGATCGAAGTTGCAGTGACGCGGATCGCCGACCACGCCGTCGGCCACGCCGTCGTCCATGTCGCATTGCGCGATGACCGTCTTCGTCACGAGATTCAGATCCGCCGACTTCAGCAACGGCGTCCCGTCGGCATTCTCGGCGGCCTGGATGGACCAGACGATATCGAGTCCGTCGCCCATCTCGTTCATCGGCGGGGAGCCGGCGAGGATGCCGTCGTAGTCGTCGGGAAAGCGTTGCGCTTCGACCAGTCCCTGCCGACCCCCGGTCGAGCAACCCAGGAAATAGGAGATGCCGAGCGGTTGCCCGTAGAAGACGCGCGTCATGAACTTGCCCGCCAGCGTCGTGACGTGGGTCGCGCGATAGCCGAAGTCGATCTCGGCCTGCACATTGTTGTAGGCCCACTCTGCGTCGATCTGCGTGCCGCGGTGACCCATGTCGGTCATCATGCAGGCGTAGGCCTTGATCAGCGCGACGTCGCAACCGGGTTCCTGGATGTTGCCGCACATGCCGCCGCATCCGACCATCGAGAACTTCCCGTTCCATCCGGTCAGCGGCAACCGCAGCTCGAATCCGACCGTGGTCGATACGTAGCCGGTCAGCAGGCAATAGGTCGGGACGCCCTCGTGTGCCTCCACGATCTTCGCCGACATGACATGGCTCGGCGCGTCGGGAATGCGCGCGAAGTCGACCGTCGCTCCGCTCGCATCGGTCAGGTTCGGCGTCGCCATCCGTTCGCACGCGTTGCTGCCGATGATCGCCGGCACGGATGCCGGGACGCTCGTCGGATTGTCGGCCGCATGCGCGGAGGTAACGCAGACGATCAGGAGCAGCAGCCATGCGCTGCGGACGCCGTTCGGCAGGATGGGAAGTCGCATTGGAGGATTCGCTGGAGGTGGATCGGCCGAAACCGACGAACATGAAAGAATATGAGGGCGGCGTCTCGCGCGCCCTCGTCAACCGGCCGCTTTATCCGCGTGGTGAGCGGCCGATCGAATTCGACTGGCCGGCCGCACGGCACGGTGCGACAGTCGTGCACCGCGACACGCTCGTCGCGGCGGTCGCAATCATTCGAAGGTGGAGCATGAGTGTCGAGAGCCCGGGCGAGCCGGCTATCACGAACCAGTTGGTGGTGCATCGTCGCGACGTACCGCAGTTGACCGTCCACTCGTGGTCGCGCGACGGCACGATGCACAGCGCGTGGCCCGGCGATGGCAAGCAGGTGCCGGTCGACGGGACCGAGATCAAGCTGAGAATCGTCGCGTTTCCCGGAGGTTCGGTTCGCGAGATCTTCCTCGACAAGGAGGCCCGCACCCACCCCCACCCGAGCTACGAAGCCGTGGTCTTCTATCAAATCGACGGGCGGCGCGTGCAGATGTGCAACGAACACAGCCACGAAGTGAACCCGGGCGACGCCTGCCTCGAGCCGGTCGGCGTCCAGCATTCGACGTTCCAGCTGATCGCAGGCATGTTCGTCGAGTTCGCGATGTCGGCCCCCGAGTCGCCTGATCCGGAGGCGACCTGGATCACCGCCGACGAGGCTGTCGCGACGACGACCGATTCGGGTTGGTCCGACGGGACGGCGGACCAAACCGCCTGCAGCGTCAAGACTTTCGACCTGCCGGGATATCCACTGATCGAGACCCGTGTCGCACGTGGCGCGACGCTGGCCCCCCGTCGTGAGGACGTCGACCAGCTGTTCTACATCGTCCGTGGCCGTCTTCGCGCGACACTGGCCGACGTGGAGGACGAGGTCGTCACTGGCGACTGCATGCGCAGTCTCGCCGGTCGCGACTACGCCTTCACCGCGCTGGACGACACCGTCCTCATCCAGATGATGATCCCGAAGGCGCGCTGACGAAGGCCGGTGCGAGTCGTTCCCGAGCCGAGCCCAGACGTCGGGCGACGAGCCACAGACACAGCAATATGATCGGGCACACGATCAGCGTCGACGTGAGTCCGGCCTGCAACGATCCGGTCACCGTGGACACCTTCCCCGACAGGTAGGGGCCGAGCGCCGATCCGAGCATGGTCGCTCCGAGGCCGTGCGTCGCCATGATCGTGCCGCGCAACCCGGCCGGGACGAACTCCTGCATCGCGCTCACCCCGGAAGCGCCCCATAGCTGCAGCGTGAAGACGGCGACGGCGCTGCAAGTCGCGAACGCGGCGAAGCTGCCCGCATGCAGCGTGCCGATCACGAACGGGACGGGCAGGACAGCCGACATCATGCAGACGAAGATGCGTCCGCGCGGATCGCGCGCCTGCCATGCGTCCG
>CAZZWS010000037.1:14111-23744 GCA_964657795.1 Beijerinckiaceae bacterium | reverse complement strand
CTTATGTATCGAACCCGCGTGACACGTTCATGAACCTCGCCTCACTTCGTCGCCTCTTGCAGCATGAAGACCTCAACTTCCTGCTCACCAATCGCGTCCCGCGCATCGCGCTGACCCGCGCCATGGGCCGCTTCAGCCGCATCGAGAGCGCCTGGCTCGCGCGCCTGTCGATCGGCGTGTGGCGGCTGTTCACCGACCTCGATCTGAGCGAGTCGCCGCCGCGCCGCTATCGCAGCCTGCGCGAATGCTTCACACGCGAACTATTGCCGGGGACCCGGCCCGTCGACGCGCACACCTCGGTGCTCACGAGCCCGTGCGACGCGATCGTCGGCGCGTGCGGCGTCGTGACCGGACAGCGCGTCTTCCAGGCCAAGGGATTCCCTTACACGCTCGGCGACCTCTTCGGTCCGAGTCAGGACACGTCGCCGTTCGCCGACGGCACCTACGTCACGCTGCGGCTGACCTCGGCGATGTATCACCGCTTCCACGCGCCTCACGACCTGCACCTCGATCACGTGACCTATCTGACCGGCGACACCTGGAACGTCAACCCGATCGCATTGCAACGGATCGAGCGCCTCTTCTGCCGCAACGAACGCGCGGTGCTGCGCGGTCGCCTCGCGAACGGCGACCACCCGATCGCATTGGTACCGGTCGCGGCCATCCTCGTGGCGAGCATCCGCCTCCATGCACTCGACGTGCTGTTGCATCTGGGTCGTCGTGGGCCGCACGAGCTGCCGTGCTCCGCGTCGATGAAAAAGGGAGAAGAGATGGGCTGGTTCGAGCACGGCTCGACCATTCTCGTATTCGCGCCGCGCGGCTTCACGCTCGAGCCCGGCATCGAAGTGGGGCGGCGGATCAGGATGGGACAGGCGTTGCTGCGGATGCCCGAGCGTTAAGCTGTCCCGCACTCCTTATCGTTCGTCATCATGCAAGCCATCAACAACATCGACGTGCGCTCGTTGCTCGACACCTTCGTCAGCGTCTTCGTGGCGTTCGTGCTCGGCAGCGCGATCGGCATCGAGCGACAGTGGCGACAGCGGACCGCCGGCCTGCGGACCAACACGCTGGTCGCCGTCGGCGCGGCCGTCTTCGTCGACATGGCCGACCGCCTGACGGGACACGACGGCGCCGTGCGCGTCGTGGCCTATGTCGTGTCGGGCATCGGATTCCTCGGCGCCGGCGCGATCATGAAGGAAGGCGCGAACGTGACGGGTCTCAACACCGCCGCGACGTTGTGGGGCTCGGCGGCGGTCGGAGCATGCGCGGGTGCCGACCTCGTCGGCGAAGCGCTGATCGCCGCGCTCTTCGTGCTGGCGAGCAACACGCTGTTGCGACCGATCGCCAACCGCATCAATCGACAGCCGATGGAGGAGGCTCTCAGCGAGGCGACCTACTCGGTGTACGTGATCTGCGGACGGACACGGCAAGGCGACGTGCGCGAGCGACTCGTCGAGCTGCTCGAAGCCAGCAACTATCCCGTCCGCTCGGTCGGGCACCATGCGTTCGGCCAGACGGACAGCGAGATCGAGGCGACACTTTTCGCAACGGCGGTCGAGAGCGACGAACTCGATCGCGTGATCGGTCTGCTCGAAGCGGAGCCCGGCGTGACCCAGGCGTTTTGGAACGCGCGCACCGAGGAGTGAGCGACTCTCATGGCGACCGAAGCATGTCCGCGACCCACGACGCGTCTTCCCATCGGCCTCACCGGGTGACGTGCGATTGGTGCCTCGGGGCTTCTTCTCCTCCTCCTGCTGTCCCCTTGCTCGCCATCGATGAGGCGCCGGCAGGCGAACCTTAGACGGTGTTCGCGGCAATCATATGACTGTCCGCGCTCGTCGCAGGATCGGTTCCTGGCGCGGTTGCCACGGTGTGGTGCGGTCGCTGCGACATCGACGGCGGCGACGCCACGGTACCCCAGGATGTCACCCCTGTCGGTCGCCATCCTGGCCGAGGCGTTGTCGGTGCGGTTGCTCTCGACGATCGCACCACGCACGCCCCTGCGATCCTGCGGGTTGGTGCGAAGCCACTCGCGGACTGCTCGGCATCACGCTCGTGGTGAACGCGCTCGGGTAGCACGATCGTCTGATGCGGCATCGCTTCGCAGGGCATCTGCGCCAGCAGAGGGCCGATGCAGTTCAGGCGAGCCTTTTTCTTGTCGTCCGGAGGGTCGTTCAGCCGTTCGTCGCCACGCCGTCGGCCATGCGCTTGGCGGCGATCTGTGCATAGAGCAGAGCTTCGGACCGGGCGATCGCGAAGCTCGGCAACGTGCACTGACCCTTGAGTGGCCGATGCCCTTCAATCAGCGAGGTCCAGCGAAAGCGGCTCGCAGCGACCTCGATGATTTCGATGCGGATCTCTTGGCCGTACAGACGGTGGATTTCGACCATGGCATGCATCGCGTCGGGAAAAGGCTTCGCGAGCGACATGCTGCACGGATGCCGAGTCGCAGGCGTGACACCGACGGACATGAGATCCAGGCGGGCCGGTAGCTCTTCCGGCGCCGACGGGACTCGAGGTCCAGCGGTGTTAGCTTCCACTGCTTCAGCGGGTCCGGGATGCGGCGAGGAAACGGGCCTGCTGCTCTTCGTCTTGACTGTTGCGCACGTCTTCGGCCGGCCGTCGCGCGGTGGCGGACTTCGATTCGTCCAAGTCGCGCTCCGCCGAAAAAACCCCGGATCGCGACGAGCGATGCCGGGGTCTGGTCCTCCGTGGTGGGAGGACGTCGCGTGACGCGCTTCAGGCCATCGCAGCGGACGCCGACGATCCGGCGCCGCGCGGGGCGACGGACCGGCGACCGCGCCCGAGGCCGAGCAGCGCCAGCGCGCCACCGAGCAGCATCCACACGGTTCCCGGCTCGGGCACCGTCGCGAGGTTGTCGAACAGCACCGCGCTGCTGCTGGCGCCGAAGTCAAACGAACGCGCAGTGCCGCTGAAGCTCAGGAGGCCGCGCGTCCAGGTGTTGTACGCCGTCAGCCCGTCGGGCGTCGTGCCGAAATCGTTGGCCAGCAGGTCGACCGTGCCGAGCAGGAGCCCCGTGCCGTTCGCGCCGGAGTAGGCCCGGATGCCGCCCGTGATCGCGGACGGAGTCGAATAGAAGAACGAGAGTGCGTTGGAGGCACCGCCAGCGACGTTCAGGTACGCGTTGTCGTGAGCGTAGGCGGTGCCCTGCGGCGACGGAGCGTTGGTATAGAACGGGAAGCCCGGATCGGCCGCCGAGTTGGACAGGCCCGACACGTTGACGAAGCTCACGCCGACGTTGGGCCCGCCGGTCGATCCGTCGGCTGCGGCGCCGCCGTTGTAGTAGTTGACGATATCGCCGTTGCCGCCGTTCCAGTCCTTCTCGAAGGTGATCGAGAACACACCGCCGTGGGCCAGTACCGGCAGGGCGGACATCGCGGTCAGGGCTGCGATACGGAACAGATTCATCGTTCTCTCCAGTGAGTTTCGAGACCCGCCAAATCTGCGGATTGGGAATCGCCGCAACTTAGTGAGATTCGGCGACAGGTTCATGACACGCCGGAGGTGCGATTCATTCTTCTTACGTTCTCTGCAAGACGTGAGAAGGAGGACATCGTCGGTCCATGGATGGCATTGCGCGTGTCATCCGCGCGTCATCGCCTGGTCACGATGCCTTCGTACGATCCGCCGGCCTCGGACGTTGGCGCATCAATCACGAACCGTCACGACCGTCATCTCAAGCCAGGAGTCGTTTCGATGGAAATCAAGTTGAACAAGAGCCGCTGGGCGCTGGCCACGATTGCCGCCTTGGGCGCGTCCGGCATGGCGACCGCCCCTACCGCGGCAACCGCCGCGAAGACGGCCGGACGCTATGTTTCGGGCGACTTCCACAACCACACGACCTGCTCCGACGGCTCGATCTCGATGCAGAAGCTGGTCAAGAAGGCCACGGACAAGACCGACACACCTTTCGGGCTCGACTGGTTTGTGCAGGCGGGCCACGGCAACAGCGGCGGCACGCGCAACTGCACGCTGGTCGAGGACGACTCGCTCAGCACGCCGGCCTATCCGTTCATTGCGGGCACCGGTCCGACGACGACGTGGACGGCGAGCATCGGCAACAACAACGTCAAGGGCGACACCACGTCCGGCGTCGGCTACATGTGGCGTTGGCAGTCGATGCAGGAATACCAATACCCGGTCATCGAGTACCTCGCGGCGTATCGCGGTCTGCCGCTGTTCCTCGGCAACGAATCCATCGTGGCGGGCCACGAGCACGCTTCGATGTCGGTGATCGCGGGCCAGATGCCGACGGCCCTCGACACCACCACCCTGCCGACGACGCCGGGGCCGATCACCGCGCGCTACACGCCGATCGGCAATGCCAACCTGCTGTCGCAGTGGAACTACTGCTTCGACCTCGGCGATACCGATCGCTCCCGCGGCAACCAGACCGGCACGAGCATCGGCAACAACTGGGATTGCTCGGTACCCGGCAGCAACAGCAGCACAGACCCGCTGTGGGTCGACTCGGCAAGGAAATTGATCACGGCCAGCGGCAGCGTGACCGGCACGGGGACCAACGGCCATCACAAGACGCTCGAAGCGCTGAAGTGGATGGTCGCCTACAACGCGTCCGGCAGCTACTACGTGCCGGCTCACCTGGAGCGTGCGGGCCCGTTCGCGGCCGACGGCAACCAGGGCTACAACGTCGAGCACCTGCGCGACTTCAACAACACGGCGCCCGCCATCGGCATCGGCATGGAATCGCAGCCGGGTCACGGCGCGTCGTCCAATCGTGGCGAGTACCAGGTCCTGCGCAACACGTTCCCCGATGGCACGAAGGTCGACTCCGTCGGCGGCACGACGTTCGGCGGCACCGGGGTCTACGCTGGCGTGATCGGCGGCGTCTGGGACTCGATGCTCGGCGAAGGCCGTAACTTCTGGTTCTTCGCGAGCTCCGACTGGCACAACCGCGGCACGTTCGGCCCGGACGATCGCCGCTCGACGCAGGACTTCTATCCCGGCGAATACCAGCGTGACTATGTGATGGTCCGCAACGGCACCGACAAGCTGCGACCCCAGTCCATCGTCGACGGCCTGCGCACCGGTAACAGCTTCGCGTCGCAGGGTCAGCTGATCGACCGACTCGCATTCATCGCCTGTGCGTCCTACGCCGGACCGGCGGCACGCAGCAACGCGTCCGTCGAAGCCCTCGCGGTGGCTGCGGCGACCAACGACACCGACATCGACAAGTCCGGTTGCGCGACCATGGGCGAGAAGCTCGTCGTCCGTCCGGGCGCCGAGATCGTGGTGTCGGTCGTGCTGCGCGATCCGGCCGGCACGAACTACTCGCCGTACAGCTTCGCCAATCCGTCGCTCGCACAGATCGGCGTCACCCAGCCGATCAACCAGCCGGTGCTCGACCACGTCGACCTGATCCGGGGCATGGTGGCCGGTTATCGTCAGCCCGGTACATCGGACTATGCCGGCGAGTGGCCGCGCAACACCGCCTGGCTGCACACCGACGGCACCACGGCCGACCTGTCGGTCGTGCCGGCTGCCGCGAAGAACACCACGGCTGCAATGATCAAGACGTTCAACGGTAACGGCACGACGCCGTGGATGCCGGTGATCTCCGTCGTCGACAACACGACGTTCCTGAAGATGACCTACCGAATCCCTTCGGTCCAGGCGACGCAGTACGTCCGCCTGCGCGGCACCAACATGCCGCCCGCCGTGCCGTTCGAGACCGACGCCAACGGCAATCCGCTGTCGGACCTCTACACCAATGCGAACGACACGACGAAGCTGCGCATCCCGTGCACGGTGACGGGGACCAACGTTCCGGCCAACGGCGCGACCTACTCGGGTACCGGGATCGACGGCTGCCCCAATCACCTGCCGGTCGTCAGCGGGCAGAAGTACGTCGCCTACGACGTCGCCGCGTGGTCCGACCTGTGGTTCTACAGCAACCCGATCTACATCGAAGTCTCGGGTTCGACGACGGTCGCCGGCGTCCAGTAACGAGCATGAGAGGCGGAGGCCGTGCCTCCGGGCATGGTTCTTCGCCTTCGCGCCGCATCGAATGCCGCTGTATCCGACGCCGCTTCCTGCAAGCGGCGTCTTCATTGCAGGTGGCCGACAACGCCTCGCCGCCGTCGCCACCGCCCCGGTCGACCGAGGCAAGCCTCGCCGATTCATCGAGATCCATTGCCATCGCCATGCTGAAATCCTCGCTTTCGACGTCCGCCTCCCGGTCTTCGCGCCCGGCGGTCAATACCCGATGGGGCAACGGCGCGACGACCCCATCGCGGATCGGCGTCGGCTTGCCAGGCTGGACGCGGGAACCGCTGCTCCACTTCGTCGTCCTCGGTGCCCTGCTGTTCGGCGTCGACCACTTGCTGTTCGCGCGCAACGGGGATCCGCGCACGATCGTCGTCGGCGCCGACGTGACGCGCGAGGCGCGCGAACTCTTCAAGGCGTCCAGCGGCCGGGATCCCACGCCCGCGGAGATGAAGGCCTTGCGCGATCGCTGGCTCGACAACGAAGTGCTCTATCGCGAGGGGCTCGCGATGCAGGTCGACAAGGGCGACATCGCGCTGCGCGAACGCGTGATCTTCAAGGCGCTCAGCGTGATCGACGCGAATGTCGAGATGCCACCGATCGATGATGGCGTCGTGGAGAAGTGGTTCGAAGCGCACCGCGGCCGCTACGACCGGCCGGTGCGGTTCGACTTCGAGGAAGCGGTGCTGTCCGGCGACACGTCCGAGTCCGCCGTGCGCGCGTTCGCGGCGCGTTTGAATTCGGGCACGCCCGGCGACATCGAGGCCGGCCTGCGCGTGTTTCGCGATCGGCCGATGGGCAACGTGGCTCAGAGCTACGGCCCCGACTTCGCGAACGCGCTGTTGGTCGCGCAGTCGGCTGTCTGGCAGGCGATGCGATCGAAGGAGGGCTGGCGCGCCATCAAGCTCGACGCGCGCGTGGCGCCGGAGCCGTCGTCCTATTCGGCGTTGCGAAACGACGTCCTGCAGGACTGGAAGGACGCCGCGCTCGCGGAACAGCGCAGCGCCGCCGTCCGAGCGCTGACGAAGAAGTACACGGTCCGTGACGAGGACGCCGGATCGTGAGCGCGATGGCGTGGCTTTCGCGCCTCGTGCGCTGCGGCCGCATCTGGCCGTGCGTCGTCCTGTCGCTGTGCCTCGGGCTCGTCGTTCCGTCGCACGCGCACGAGATGAGCATGGCCGAGATGCAGGTTCGCGAGACCGCACCGGGCGAGTTCCTGTGGCAGTGGGGCCCGTCGGAGAAAATGAACGCTGCCGATGAGCTGACGCCGGTCTGGCCCGCGTCGTGTCGGTCCGACGGCATCCAGCTGCATTGCCGGCCCGACGGCCTGAAGGGCGAGCTGTCGATCGATGGTGTCGGCCGCTATTTCTCGGCCGCGCTGGTGAAGATTTACTGGCTGGACGGGCAGACGCGGGTCTACACGCTCACCGCAGGGCAACCGACGGCGCATCTCCACGGATCGGCAGACGATGCGCGCGGCCGAGGCGAGATCGCGTCTGCCTATCTGGTCCTCGGTGTCGAGCACATCCTCGGCGGCATCGATCACCTGCTGTTCGTCATCGGCCTGCTGTTCCTCGTCGGTTTCCGACGCCAGCTCTTCTGGACCATCACGGCCTTCACTCTGGCGCACAGCCTGACGCTGGCCAGCGCCGCGCTCGGCTGGTTGACGCTGCGCTCGCCGCCGGTCGAAGCGTGCATCGCGTTGTCGATCGTGCTGGTCGCGGCCGAAGCGGTCCGGGGTCGCGACACCATCGCGACCCGCTGGCCGGCGCTGGTCGCGTTCCTCTTCGGTCTGGTCCACGGCCTCGGCTTCGCCGGCGCGCTCAAGGACATCGGCCTGCCCGACGCGCACTTGCCGGTCGCGCTGCTGACGTTCAACGTGGGCGTCGAGATCGGCCAGCTGATGACCGTGGGTATCGCGTGGATCGTCTGGCGGTTCGCGTCGCGCTGGCCGATCGCAGCACGCTTGCGGACGCCGATCCTCTACGTCATCGGTGCGGTCGCCGCGATGTGGTCGCTGACGCGGATCGTGGCGATCGGCTCGTGAAGCGGCCCGCATCGAAATCGCATCGCGCTTCTTGAGCCGGACGATCTGACCCATGGACGAAGTCATCGGACTGTTCCCGATCCCTTTCCTGCGCGCGCCTGCGACGCTGCCGCCCCCCTTGCTGAAGCGCCTGGTCGACTCGTTCACCGGTCACGCGGTGATGGGCAACAGCTCGTCGCAGAACTTGTCGCACTCCGAGACGCTGAAGCCGGCCGACAATCCGCTGCTGGCGGAGGCGAGCGCGCTGATCGTTCCCAAGCTGGTCGATTTCGGCGCGCTGATGTTCGGCCAGCGGCTCGACTGGTCGATCAAGGAGATCTGGGTCAACGTGCTCGACACCGGCGGCCGGCAGACGATGCACAACCACGCCAACAGCTTCGCCTCGGGTGTCGTCTACCTGACCGAGACGCACCCGTCGGCCTGCACCGTGTTCATGAAGTCGCCGGGCGGCAACGACTTCATCTTCAAGAACGACCATCAGGGCGTGGCCGGCGGCGAGTACAACTCGGACAAGTGGATCAGTCCGCAGCCGTCGCCCGGAGACCTGATCCTCTTTCCGAGCTACCTGCTGCACGCGGTGCCTCCCAACGCGGGTCGGCGTCGCATCACGTTGTCGTTCAACGCCATCCCTTCGCGACTCGACTCGTGGGGTTACTCGATCGCGCTCGGTGGCTGAGCGGAGCGATCGCTCGGAGCCGACGTCGACGCATGTTCGATGGGGGTTGTCGCTGTTCCTGATGGCGATCTCGGGATTCGCCGGCCTCGGCTACCAGATCGTCTGGACGCAGCAGAGCGCGCTGTGGCTCGGTCATGAAACCGCCGCGGTGCTCGCCGTCGTCGCCGCGTTCTTCGGTGGCATCGCGGTCGGGGCGTCGACCTTCGGTCCGCGCATCGAACACAGTGACCGTCCCGATCGCTGGTACGCCGGTTGCGAGTTCGCGGTCGCGGCCTGGGCCTTCGTCCTGGTGTTTCTGATGGGGCCGGCTAGCGCTCGCCTGGTCGCACTCGGCGGCGTGCTGCCGACGCCGGCCTTGCAGTGGACGATCGCGTTCATCGGCACGTTCCTGCTGCTCTTGCCGGCCACCGCGGCGATGGGTGCGAGCCTCCCCGCGATCGAAGGCGTGGTGGCGCCGGCTGGCGGCGAAGCGCGGACGATCTCCGCGCATTACGCGAGCAACACGATCGGCGCCGTGCTCGGTGTGCTCGCGGCGGCGTTCTGGCTGATCCCGGCCTATGGTCTGTCGGCGACCGCTTGCCTCTGTGTCGCCCTGAACATCGCGTGTGCCGGTTTGGCGGCGGTCTCGTTCCGAAGGCCGCCGCAGGCAAGGCCGGTGCCGCGACGACGGGCCCCAGCACACACGCTCACCGGTCTCGACCTCCGCCTGGCCTCCACGGGCTTGCTCGGCATCGGCTACGAGGTCGTCGTGGTGTTGGCGCTCAGTCAGGTGACCGAGGACACCGTCTACACGTTTGCGCTCTTGCTCGCGGTCTATCTCTCGTTCACGGCGATCGGCGCTGCGGGCTATCGATACTGGCTCGCGGACGATGCGCGCCGTATG
>CAZZWS010000037.1:0-14101 GCA_964657795.1 Beijerinckiaceae bacterium | reverse complement strand
ATGTCATCCCGCCGTATGTCATCCACTGGTTCCGATGTCGTGGACCGCGTCACGGACCGTCTGCTCTGCACCCTCGCGCTCGCGTGCCTGATCGGTGCAGCGAGCCTGTGGATGGCGCCCACCGTCAGGGATACGGTCGTCGCGATCCTCGGGACTTCAATGGGTGCGGCTGTCGGTGCCGAGGCGGTCCTCGCGCTCGTCGCGTTCGCTCTGCCGACGCTGTTGATGGGAGCGCTGTTCAGCCGGCTGTCGGACACCGCCAGCGCGCGCGGCTTCGGCTATGGCCGTGCGTTGGCGATCAACGTCGTCGGCGCGGCGGTGGCGCCGTTCGTCTTCGCGGTCCTGCTGATCCCGGCGATCGGACTCAAGGGTGCCTTGCTGGTCGTCGCGGCCGGCTATCTCGCGCTGGTCGATGGGCGACCGTGGCGACGGCCACGCGTCTGGATGTCCGCCACGCTCATCGGCCTCGTGGCGGTCTTCGCCCCGATGCTCGCGTTCGTGGACGTGCCCGATGCCGGACGCATCGCCTTCTACCACCAGGGCGTGGCCGCGGCGGTCAGCGTCGTCGAGGACGACGACGGCATCCTGAGGCTGCGCATCGACAATCGCCAGCAGGAGGGCACCAGTGCGACCGCGCGCGTCGACGGTCGTCAGGCCCTGCTGCCGCTGCTCCTTCATCCGTCGCCGCACCACGTGCTGTTCCTTGGCCTCGGCACCGGCGTGACCGCGTCGACCGCGCTCGACGATCCCGCCGTGGACGTGGATGCCGTCGAGCTGTTGCCGGACGTGGTGGAGGCTTCCGGCCTGTTCGCGCGACCGGGCACCGTCGATCCGCGCCTGCGCCTGCGCATCGCAGACGCCCGACGCTATGTCCGTACGACCGAGCGGCGCTACGACGTGATCGTGGCCGACAACTATCAGCCGGCGCGCAGCGGCTCGGGCGCGCTCTACACGGCGGAGCATTTCAGGTCCATCGCCGACCGCCTCGCCGAAGGCGGCGTGTTCTGCCAATGGTTGCCGCTGCATCAGCTCGACCTCGAGTCGCTGCGCAGCATCGTGCGGTCGTTCATGTCGGTCTATCCGGGTGGATCGGCGATGCTCGCCAGCAACAGCCTGGAGACGCCCGTCATCGGCCTCGTGGGCCGGCGTGGCCGGGGCGACGACGCCGGCTTCGCACGGCTGTTCGATGTCGCCGCGGTGGGCGCGCGATTCGCCGATCCGTCGCTCGCGCGGAGCGCCAGGGAGCACGGCATCGACGATGCGCTGGCCGTCTTCGGCAGCTTCGTCGCCGGACCGCGGGCGCTGTCGGACTTCGCCGGCAACGCGCCCGCCAACACCGATGACCGACCCGTCGTCGCCTATCTCGCGCCGCGCATCACCTACGCGCCCACGTCCACGTCGGCCGATCGCCTCGAAACCCTGCTGACGCGATGGAAGATCGTGCCGTCCGACCTGATCGAGGCGCGCGACGAAGCGCCGTTCGGCACGCGACTCGCCGCTTACTGGAAGGCGCGTGACCGCTTCATCACGGTCGGGCTCGGCGTGCGGCCATCGTCGGACGTGCGCGTGATGCTCGCGCAGGTCCGTGCGCCGTTGCTGGACGTGCTGCGCATCAGCCCGGACTTCCGGCCTGCCTACGACCCGCTGCTGTCGATGGCGCGGGCGTCAGCCCGCAGCGATCCCGCTACCGCAGCCGCGTTGCTGACGGAACTCGACGACCTGCAGCCGTCCTGGTCCGACGCGCGCCAGGCACTCGATGCGCTGAGCCGCTGAGTCGTCAGTTACAGCAATTCGAGATCCGATCTGGCACGGCGCAGCAGCCGTCAAGCGGAAGTCGACCCATGCCTAGGCCCGGTCATCCGATGCAACCTCAGGCGAGCCGAGCTGCTCATGCAGTCGCTCGATCGCTCGCGCCGCGCCGCGCACCCGGAAGAAGGCACCGTCGGCATCCGCGCGCTCGGACAACACTTCGCAGTGGGCGAAGATCTCGCCACGCAGCCGTTGAGCGGTCCATGGCACGAAGAGTTCGCCCTCGATGAGATCCCGCTGGAAATGTGCAACGACGAGGCCGTGCAGCCGAGCGACATCCTCGGGACGCAGTGCACTCATGACGAGGGCGTCGGGATACTTGCCGCGCAGCGCCGCTGTGTGATCACGCTGGGCTTCGTCGTCGCCCACGTGGTCGATCTTGTTGAAGATCTTCATGCGCGGAATGCGATCGGCATGGATTTCGCGCAGCACGTCTTCGGTCACTTCGAGTTGCCTCTCGAACCCGGGATCGCTCGCGTCGATCACATGCAGCAGCAACGATGCGTCGAGCGCCTCTTCGAGCGTCGACTTGAACGATTCGACCAGGCCGTGCGGCAGGTTCTTGATGAAACCCACGGTATCCGTGACCAGCACGCGTGGCACGCTTTCCGGTTCGAGGACGCGAACCGTGGTGTCGAGCGTCGCGAAGAGTTTGTTGGCCACCAGAACGTCGCTGCCGGTCAAGGCGCGCATCAGCGTCGACTTGCCGGCGTTGGTGTAGCCGACCAGCGCCAGCGTGGACGGGCTTTCGCTTCCCTGCCGGCGCGCGCGTTGCGTCTCGTGCTCGACGTGCATGGCCGCGATCTCCTGTTGCAGGGCGGCGATGCGATCGCGGACTTTGCGTCGATCGAGTTCGGTGTGCGATTCCCCCGCGCCACGGCCACCGACACCGCTACGCTGCCGCCCTTGCGGACCTGCCAGCTTCGCCGCTTCGCGCAGACGCGGAGCCATGTAACCGAGCCGCGCCATTTCGACCTGCGCCACCGCGACCCGGGTTCGCGCATTGCGCCTGAAAATTTCGAGGATCAGCATCGTGCGATCCATCACCTCGCAGCCGATCGCCTTTTCGAGATTTCTGGCCTGCGAGGGCGAAATCTCATGGTCGACGAACAGGACTTCGATCGCCGGTGCTTCGATCTCGCCGGTGGGCTCAGCGACAACCCGCTCGGCGACGACCTCCTCATCGGTCGGCTCCTCCGCATCCGGGTCGGACTGCAGCTCGCCTCTGACGAAGGCACGGATTTCCTGGCGTTTACCGATGCCGAGATAGCCCGTCGTGTCGAACGTGTTGCGGTTCTGGGCAAAGGTTCGAACGACCTTGTAGCCGAGCGTCTTCGCGAGTTCGCGCAACTCCGTCAACGACGCCTCGAATTCGAGATCGGTCACGTTGGGCAGATGGACCGAGGCGACCGCTGCCAGTTTGCGTGCTTCGATGATGTCGATCGGCATGCTGGGCCCTGTCCGGCTAATACGTGCCATCAAGACGTTTCACCATCGGGTTGAGCGCGAGGCGTATGAGTCCAAAAGGGCGTGACCGTCCAGTGAGTGGCGCGTCTATCAAGCATCCTTGGTTATTTCGTGCGCGTTTCCTGGTCCGCATTGGTCGTCGCATGGCTGCCCTTGAGATGCATTTCAACATCGGCCGCCTGACTACCCTTCGCTTCGACCGCGTCCCGGATCTGTTCGGGCGTCGCGTCGAGCTTCCTGGCCCAGGCGCGGACATTCGCGTCGTCTTTCAAGTCGATGGTCGTGCCATCCGTCCCGCCCGGTCGGGCCTCGACTCCTGCCATGGTCATCTCCCTTAAGGTAAAAAAATTATTATGGGCCATCGCCGATCGGGTCGAGGGTCAGACGAAGTCGCCAAGCATCCGCATGGCAAAGGCGTCGCTCAAGTCTCCGTACACCCGGTCCCGCGACGTGCGATCCCGTCGTACCACGATGCGTATGGCGTGTTCTTCACGAGTCGACGGTTGTAATCGGGCGCACCGTCGGTCCACCAGACCGGACCTCTTTCACCGAGACCACGCTTCGCATCGTCGATCCGCTTGCGGCTCGTGATGTGGTCGCCTTCGTTCCGCAATGCGCGCCGCGCACTCATCAATTCGACGACCAGTTCCTGACGCCGTGCCGGGACCAGGGATGGATCGCTGCATCGCCACAGACGGCCTCTGACGACGAAGTAGCGACCATCCGGCGTGGTCGGATGCCGCTCACCGTCGTTGCTCATGCGCCAACACTGCCATTACGTCTCCCGTGTTGTATCGATAGGGCGGTGGCGAGCTCTCGATGTATCCGATCTGCATCGGCCGTCCCCGGCTGAATCAGGATGCCATGGCCCAAGGCCCAGCCCATGAACGCGCGACGGGTGGAACTCCAGGCAGTTGTCGGTCCACACGATCTTCGGGTATCCGCGAAAGATCGCGGCCTGATGAGTACCTGTGTGACGTATTGACCGCTGATGCCGAAGTCAACGGCGATGTCGATGCACTCGTGACTGCAATCGTCAGCGCCCGTCAGGCACTTGAGCCGCCGCCGTTGATCAGGCGGCCACTGATGAAGTCCATGCCTTTAGCCAAGTTCCTAAGAGGTGAGCCTACAAAGCGTTAGCACGGCAACTACTCCGGTTGCGAAACGTGCGTGGGTGGACCGGGCGATCCGCCAGGAATTCGCGATGCGCATCTGACAAATTGCGGTTGAAACCGGCCGAAAGTGTCAAGGCATCGATCGCCCTCGACGACGGGCTGCGAAGTCGTCGCACGCGGATCGCTTGGCCACGGTCGGGGGTGAAGATGACTTGGATGACGCCGGCCTGATGCCGGTTGGCACGTAGGTTGCGCGATTACCATGCACTCGATTGCCGCACCTAAGGAACAGCCCTATGAACGCTCGACTCGAAATTGCCCTGAGGTCAAAGACCTCCGGCGATCTCAACGACGTCGTGAGCGTCGGCGCGTCGCTGCTCGGCTGGACGGCCCTGCGCGGCACGGGTGATGTCAAGAAAGAGCCGCGCGCGGTCGCGCTTCTTGCCAACCCCGCTGAAACAGCCGCCAGGTCACGCTGCGTGACCCCGGCTTTCATCGCGTGCGCGTGCCTGTCCGGCCTCTTGCTGTTGGGTAGCGGGATGCTTGGTTGGTCAGTCGTCGCAGTCGGCTTTCCGATCATCGGCATGATCGTGTCGACCATGCTCTTCCGCTCCCGTGAAAAATTGATCGAAGTCGAAGCGGCGGCTGCGACCCGGGATCTTCAAACGATCCGGAACAGCGAGACTCGATTCCAGAGCGCGTTCACTCATGCGGCGATCGGCATGGCGCTCGCCACGACGACCGGGACGTTGCTCCAGGTGAACAACTCGTTGTGCGGCATCCTCGGGAGGACCGCAGAGGAGTTGAACGGCAAGGAAATCATGTCGTTCACGGTTTCCAAGTATTTCGAACGCCTGATCACGGAGATTCACGGCGTCGCCCACGGCGCGGCCGGGCGCTCTCGCCTCGAAGTGAAAATGGTGATGAAGAACGGCGAAGCCGTCTGGTGCGCAGTCAACGTATCGTTCTTCAACGATGGTGAGTCCGGTTCGCCCTGCCTCATCTTCCAGATCCAGGACGTGACGTCGAGGCGCAGGGTAGAGATGAAATTGCATCATGTCGCATACCACGACCTGCTGACCGAGCTACCCAATCGGGTGCTCTTCAATCTCCACCTAAAGAAAGCGCTGAAGGCCGCGAGTGGTCCGGTGGAGAAGCAGTTCGCGGTCATGTACCTCGACTTCGATCGCTTCAAAGTCATCAATGACAGTTTGGGTCACAAGGCGGGAGACACGTTCCTTTCAGAGGTGGCCGTTCGCCTCAAATCCTGTCTCGGGCCGATGGACGTCATCGCACGACTCGGGGGCGACGAGTTTGCGATTTTGTTGGTGGATCTGAAGGATCACGAGCTGGCACTGGAGGTGGCGCGGCGCCTGCTGACCGCGGTCCGCACGCCCGTGCAACTGGGCACGACGGAAGTGACGACCAGCGTCAGCATCGGCATCACGTTCAGCAGCAGGGGCTACAACGATGCGCAAGACGTGCTGCGCGACGCGGACATCGCCATGTACAAGGCGAAGAGTGATGGCAAGGCGCGGTACGCCGTATTCGATGCGAAGCTCCACGACCACGTCTCGTCGCAGTTGCAACTCGAGAGCGATCTTCGCAAGGCGGTGAACCAGGACCAGCTGATCGTTCACTACCAGCCTCTTTTTAGTCTGCGCACGATGCGCCTGGTCGGCTTCGAAGCTCTGGTCCGCTGGCAGCATCACGGGCATGGAATGATCGATCCGGGCAGGTTCATTCCGATCGCGGAAGAGGCGGGCCTGATCGTCGAGCTCGGCAAGTGCGTGTTCGCGAGGTCTTGTCAGCAACTCAGCGAGTGGTCAGCAGCGATCGACTCGAGCGAGGCGACGATCAGTGAACCTCTGACGATGAATGTCAACGTCTCCGCCGTCCAGCTCGCGCACGCAGGATTCGTCGACTTCGTACAAGACACGATGCAGAGCCACGGTGTCCGGCCAGGACAGATCAATCTCGAAGTCACCGAGAGCGTCCTCATGGATGCAGAAGGCGTGGTTCCGGTGATGAGAAAGTTGAGGGGCATGGGGATCAGGCTCTCCATCGACGACTTCGGCACCGGTTACTCGTCGCTGAGCTACCTGCACAGCCTTCCGTTCGACACGATCAAGATCGACAGGAGCTTCGTGGAGCGCATGGGCGAGGACGGTAAAGGTCAGGAAATCGTCCGGTCCATCGTGGCCCTCGCGCGCGCGCTCGGTAAATCTCTGGTTGCAGAAGGCATCGAGACGGAAGCGCAATTGATGATGCTTCGCGAACTGCAGTGCGACGAAGGACAGGGTTATTACTTTGCGCCCCCACACGCACCGGAGAAGCTCGCCCCGTTGTTTCCGATATGGCGCGCGATGATCCGGGAGAAAAGAGCGTTCCTGAATGACGAGTGCTCGATGGAGGAACTTTCTTCCCCCGCGTTCCTGGAGCGGCGGGCCTCTCCAACGGCGCCCTGTCTTCTTCAGTTTTCCGAGACGATCATCTGAATTTGACGACTACGAGCGCGGGCCGTATCCGGAGCGGGCCACCCGTGGTCACGGCAAGCGCCACGCCTGTGCCTCGGCGTTTGGAATGATGTAGCGCATCACATTCGAATGTCCTTGTGCCCAGTGGGCTGCGGCTGGTCGTGGACACGGACCTGACTTTTCAAGCTGCCTCGAGCTGTGATGGACGGAGGGAGCCGAGCGTCGAGTGCCGACGCTTCGAATTGTAAAAGCACTGGATGCAACCGAGCACGTCGGCCCTCGCCTGCTCGTGTCAACCCTGAAGTAAATCTGACCAACCTACCGTCGGATCGCCGAAGTAAGCCCGACCCAGCCCGGTCTGTGGGTGCGTCGGTCGTTCGTGATGGGCGAAGCCCGGAACGAACGATCAACGCGGCTCACCTTCACTGCATTGCCCACGTCACGGGTTTGCACTTTCGTGCGCGTGCATGATGGATGGATGATCCGGTCGCTCGTTAGCGATGAGATCGACATTCCCATGCCCGAGGACCGCTGGATAGGGCGTATCCATGCGATCTGCCAAGGGCCTCGTGCGGTCCTCCTCGTACCGTTTGACCAAGGCGTCCAGGCTCGTGGTCAGCGCCTCGCCGCTATCCTGAATTCGCTGGTGTCGATGTCGCGTTCGATCTTGCGTGCCCACTGTTGTGCAACCACGCGCGAGTCGAAAGTTTAGGTCTGAGTCGCATGCTCGCGCCGCCGGACCGGTGCGCGCCACCGTTGTCCAACCTGCATGATCAAATGCTATTTGCTGGCAGTCCGTAGTACCGCGAACGTGGAACGCCGTGTTTTCGCATAGTTTTGCGTGCTGCGGCGTTGCCACCGGTACGCTGCGCCTCATAGGTCGAAGAGTCCAATTCCTTGATCAATCAGTCCTATAGATTATGTGTCGCGCCGATGATGGATTGGACGGACCGTCATTGCCGTTACTTCCATCGCCTGCTGTCGCCGCACGCACGTCTGTATACCGAAATGGTGACGACCGGCGCGCTGATCCACGGCGACGTGCCCCGGCATCTCGACTTCGACCCGGCCGAGCATCCGGTTGCGCTACAACTCGGCGGCAGCGAGCCGGAGGCCCTCGCGCACGCTGCCCGGCTCGGGCAGCGATGGGGCTACGACGAGATCAATCTCAATTGCGGCTGTCCGTCGGAGCGCGTGCAGAACGGCGCGTTCGGCGCCTGCCTCATGGCCGAACCGCGACTCGTCGCCGACGGCGTGAAGGCGATGCGCGATGCCGTCGACGTGCCGGTCACCGTCAAGCATCGCATCGGCCTCGACCGCAACGACGACTACGCGTTCGTGCGCGACTTCGTCGGGACGGTGGCCGATGCCGGTTGCACGGTCTTCATCGTCCACGCGCGCAACGCCGTGCTGAAAGGCTTGTCGCCGAAAGAGAACCGCGAGATTCCACCGTTGCGCTACGACGTCGTCGCCTCGCTGAAGCGCGATTTCCCCGGTCTGACGATCGTCGTCAACGGTGGTCTCGCGACCCCGGCGGCGATCGGCGAGGCGCTGGACCGCTTCGACGGCGCGATGATCGGTCGTGCGGCCTATCACGAGCCCTGGCTGCTCGCGATGCTGGACCCGCCGGCGGGCTCTCCATCGACCGGCGCGAAGCCGCCGCATGCTCGTGCCGACGTCGTCGGCCAGATGAAGCGTTACACCGAGCGACAGGCACTGACGGGCGTGCCGCTCCGGTCCATCGTGCGCCACATGCTGGGTCTCTATCACGGGCAACCGGGTGCGCGCACCTGGCGACGATTGCTGAGCGATGCAACGCTGCTGCGCGACGCCGACGCGAGCCTGCTCGACCGCGCGCTCGAGGCCGTCGAACATCCGTCGCCGGATGTCGCGAGCCGCGAAATGCCGGCGCTGTTGCGGGCTTGACGATCAGGCGAGCGGGCGATCAGGCGATCAGGCGAGCCAAGGAGCGAGCGATGTGTCGCATGCGCGCTACGGCTTCCGTCTGCAGAGTGCCGCGAAGTCCTCGTCGGCGCGTTGCATGCGGATGCGCGCCTTCGGTCGTTGGGCCGGGTTCGCGACGTCGTAGTCGTCGTGCGCCCGCCGGGCATCCTTCGCGAGCCTCGCGCACGAACGCATGCTGTTGCCCCGGTCGTTGCCGCGCCGCGCCGCCAGCGCGGCGGCCCGCTCGTCCTGCTTGCGTTCGCGCGTGAGTTCACCCAGCTTCGCGGCATCGGCACGCTGACGGGCAGCGGCCGCCGCACGGTCCCCCGCACTCGGCGCGGTCGCGCGATCGACGACTTCGGTCTGCTTGCCAGAGCCGCATGGCAGGTCGCTGTAGGTCACGTGCCCCGCGTCCTCGCAACGATACCACGTGGCATCGGCGACGCCCGATACGCTCAATGCCCCGACCAGCACGATCCACCACAGCATGCCCGGTACGCCTACCGGCGCGAAGCACCTCCCGCCGGCGGTCGGGCCGACGCTCGACGCCCCCGTGATCACAGCACCTTTCCCGGATTCATGATCCCGCGTGGATCGATGGCCTGCTTGATGGCACGCATCAACGCCAGCTCGCGAGGGTCCTTGGTCCGCGCCAGTTCGTCGCGCTTCAGTTGACCGATGCCGTGCTCCGCGCTGATCGATCCGCCGTGCGCGATGACCGCGTCGTGCACGATGCGATTGATGCCATCCTGCCGCTCGAGGAAGTCGCGCTCCTCCATGCCCACCGGCGGCGACACGTTGTAGTGCAGGTTGCCGTCGCCCAGATGGCCGAAGGTCACCATGCGGAGGTCGGCATGCGCTGCGAGCAACGCGGCGTCCGTCGACTCGATGAAGTTCGCGATCCGCGAGATGGGCACCGAGATGTCGTGCTTGATGTTCTTGCCTTCGGCGGCCTGGGCTTCGGAAATGTTCTCGCGCAACGCCCACAACGCCTGCGACTTGCCGAGGTCCTCGGCGACCACCGCGTCGAGCACGAGGCCTTCGTCGAACGCGCCTTCGAGCAAACCTTCGAGCGTGGCGCGCGCGTGCGCTTCGCTCTCGTGGTCGGACACCTCGATCAGCACGGCCTGCGGAGGACGCACGGCGAACGGCACCCGCGCCGGCGCGAAGTGCTTCTCGACCAGCGACAACGCGAAATCGGACATCAGTTCGAACGCGGTCAACGTCGGGCCGGCGATCCGTTGCGCCCGCGTCAGCAGCGCGAGCGCGCTCCTCGGCGAATCGACCGCCGCGAGCGCGGTCCAGCGTGCGACCGGCTCGGGGAAGAGCTTCAGCGTGGCGCCCGTGATGATGCCGAGCGTCCCTTCGGCGCCGACCAGCAGGTCGCTCCACCGGTAGCCGGTGTTGTCCTTGCGCAGGCCGTTGAGGTTGGCAACCACCTCGCCGTTGGGCAGCACCGCCTCGATGCCGAGACACAGTTCGCGTGCATTGCCGTAGCGAAGCACGCCGGTGCCGCCGGCATTGGTCGACAGGTTGCCGCCGATGGTGCAGCTGCCTTCCGACGCGAGGCTGAGCGGGAACAGGCGCCGCGCGTCGCGGGCCGCTTCCTGTACAGCGGCGAGCGTGCAGCCGGCGTCGACGGTGATGGTGTCGTTCTGCGGATCGACGTGGCGCACGGCGTTGATCCTCTCCAGCGACACGACGACCTGCGTGCCGCTGCCGTCCGGGGTGGCGCCGCCGACGAGGCCGGTATTGCCGCCTTGCGGGACGATGGCGACACCCGCCCGCGCGCAAAGCGCGACGACCCGTGCGACCTGCTCGACCGTGCGCGGCCTGACCACGGCGAGCGGATGGCCGTGATAGCGCCCTCGCCAGTCGGTGCGATAGCGCGCGGTGTCCGCCGGATCGATCAGCACGTCGTTCGCGCCGACGATGTCGACGAGCGCGGCCCGGGTCTCCGTAGCCGCGCCCGCGTCCGCGTCCCCATCTGCGCCTGCTGCCACCGGCCTCGCGGCGACCTCGACGCTCATCTGAGGGCTGCCCGAGCCGCCTTCTTGATGGGGCGAAGCCAGGCGAGCACCGCGATGAAGTAGGCGCTGCCGCAAAGCGCGGCGAAGCCGCCGAGCAGCGCCGTGGGCGCCGGGTCCGTCATCGCGCGGACCACGCCCTCGGCGATGAACAGCAGGATCAGCATCGAGGACCACTGCAGCGCGTAGACGTCGGCGCGCCGCACGCGCAAGGCGACGAACACGAGCAGCACGACCTTGGCGATGGCCAGGCCGACGCCGCGCGGCGCCCCGGTCGCCGCGAGGGGCAGCGCGAGGGAGAGCAGCGCGAGCGCGACGAGGCAGACGAGGGCCGTGCGCAGCAGCGGTGACGCGGCGATGGCGGAAGCGGCTTGGGGGGCTGACGATGAAGGCATGACGACATGATGCACGACCGACCAGACCGTTTCATCGTTCGAACGGCTGACGACCCGGTCGTCGTACAGTCCGCACGACCAGCCCCGACCAGCCCCCACCGACGCCGATCAAGCCAGCTTGAGCGCCGCGCCGGCCAGCCGTCGGCCCAGCGCCACCGCGAGTCGTCGTTCTTCGGCCGCCAGCGGCAGCGCCGCATCGGCACCAGCCAGATGACTCGCGCCGTACGGGGTGCCACCGCTCGTCGTGGTCATCAGGTCGGGCTCGCTGTAAGGCAACCCCACGATCAGCATGCCGTGATGGAGCAGCGGGACCATCATCGACATCAGCGTCGTTTCCTGCCCGCCGTGCAGGCTGCCGGTCGACGTGAACACGCATGCGGGCTTGCCGGCGAGCGCGCCGGAAAACCACTCGGCCCCCGTCCCGTCCAGGAAATGCTTGAGCGGTGCGGCCATGTTGCCGAAGCGGGTCGGCGAGCCGAGCGCGAGCGCGCTGCATTCGACGAGGTCGCTGCGTTCCACGTACGGCGGCCCCGACGAGGGAATGGCCGGCTCGACGGCTTCGGCGACGCTGGAGACGGACGGGACGGTGCGCAGACGCGCGTTGCATCCGTCGACGCCGTCGATCCCTTCGGCGATCGCCTCCGCGAGCTTGCGGGTGGCGCCGTGGCGGCTGTAATAGAGGACGAGGAGGTCGAGCATCGATCGGATCGGGAACGTTGGAGAAGTGCCGTGCATCGTGCCCGCCGTGGTGGGCGACGATCGGACAGGGCGTTGACTATCATAGCGACCTGCGCGCGCCGCCCGAGGTTCCGCTGCCCGTCCTTCTCACCCGCCACGATCGCCCGCCGTGCTTCCTTCGCGACCCCGGATCGTCCTGCGTCGCTTCGGCCAGAACCGCTGGCGCGCGGTGCGCGACGTCGTCGCCTTCGCGATCCGTCGCGTCGACGAGGAGAACCTGTTCCAGGTCGCGGCCAGCCTGACGTTCACGACGATCCTGTCGATCGTGCCGCTGGCGACCATCGTGTTCGGCGTGCTGACGGCGCTGCCGGTGTTCGACCGCTTTCGCGTCGCGCTGCGCAGTTTCCTCGAAGCGCGCCTGATGCCCGACGCGATCTCGAGCTCGATCTTCGGGTACCTCGACCAGTTCTCGGCCAACGCGAGTTCGCTGACGATCGTCTCGGTCGTGTCGTTCGCGTTCACCTCGCTGATGACGATGCTGACGATCGACGGCGCGCTCAACAAGATCTGGGGCGTGCAGCGGCCCCGACCGTTGCCGCAGCGGCTCGTCACGTACTGGGCGATCCTGTCGGTGGGGCCGATCCTGCTCGGCGTCTCGTTGACGCTCGCCTCGTATCTCGCGTCGGTCTCGACCGGCCTGGTCAACGCACCGCCGCCGCTGGTGACCGCCGCGCTCGACCTCGTGCCCGTCGTGCTGTTCACGCTGGCCTACGGCGCGCTGTACGTGTTCGTCCCCAACCGTCGCGTCGAGTGGCGCGACGCGTTGATCGGCGCGTTCGTCGCGGCGCTCGCGTTCGAAGGCGCCAAGCGCGGGTTCGCGATCTACGTGACGCGCTTCCCGACCTACACGATGGTGTACGGCACGCTCGCGGCCGTGCCGTTGCTGCTGCTGTGGATCTACTACATCTGGATCATCACGCTGGCCGGTGCGCTGGTCGCCGCGAGCATGCCGACGCTGTTCCGCCGCAACTGGAATCGCGGCCGCGCGCCTGGCGACGCCTACGGCGATGCGCTGCGGGTGTTGCGTGCGCTCTATCGCGCACGACTCGTCGATCATCCGAATCATCTGCCCGGCCTCGACGTCGGCGCCGTGACGCGCGCCGCGCGCCTCGATTACGCAACGACCGAGACGGTGCTCGGCAAGCTCGAACAGGACGGCCTCGTGATCCGCACGCGACAGGTCGTCGCCGAGGGTTCGACGCGCGTGAAGCAGGGCGATCTCTGGCTGTTCGCCGCCGACGCGTCGGTCGTCACGGCCGACCGGGTGTTCCGCCTCTTCGCGTTCGATCCGGAACACGTCGCGCGGACCGCCCTCGCCGACGACGACCCGCTCGCAGCGTTCATCCGCACGCAGCAGCTACCGGGCAAGGGCGAGTCGCTGCAGCAGGTGTTCGCAAGCGAAGTCGCGGCTTGAGCGTCGTTCGTCGATTGTTATGGATCATAACGATCGAGCAGCGCTCGTCCGAGGAAAAATCATCGAGCGGGTTCGACCAGGAAGTCCCGCAACGCATCGAGCGTGGCGTCCGGCGCCTCGGCCATCACGTTGTGGCCGACGTTCGGCAACTCGACCACACGTGACCCCGCGACCCACGCGGCCAATGCCTTGCCGGAGCGCGCCGGCGTCATGCCGTCCTTTTCTGCGACGATGAACAGCGCAGGGCAGGTCACGGCGCGTGCGGCGGGTTCGCCGTTGCGGTAGGCGTTGCACGCCACGAAGTCGTGGTGCATCACGCCCGGCGCCTGGCGTTCCATCAGGCGTCGATTGCCCCACACCACGCCGAAGCCCGGCCCCGGCGATGCCGGCTTCTGCGAGAAGCCGCCGTGCGACGCCTCGCTCGACCAGATGCTGACCATCTCGATGGCCCGCGGTTCGTCGTGGGCGGTCGCTTCCAGCAACGCGTCGGAGACCTGCATCGGGTAGGCGCTCGCGATCGGCACGATGCGGTCGACGTGGACCGTCGCATCGGGCCGCGTGCTCTGCGCCGCGGCTTCGATGGCGATCAGCGATCCCATGCTGTGGCCGACGATCGTCGTGCTGGTCGCGCCAACGGAAGCGACCACGCGCAGCGTCCATGCGGCCATCGCCTCGACCGATGCCAGCGGCGGCCCTTCGCTGCGCCCGTGCCCGG
>CAZZWS010000036.1:5098-23776 GCA_964657795.1 Beijerinckiaceae bacterium | reverse complement strand
CGCGCGGCGCGGATGGTCGCCGGCTTCGCCGCGTCCGCTGCATCCCACGCCTTGCGCTGCACGCGCTTCGAGGCGCTGTCCGGCGAACGGGAAGACACCGCGTTCGACATCGTCGTCAACGCGACCGCGGCCAGCATCGCGGGCGAGGCGCTGCCGTTGCCGCCGTCGCTGTTCGACGGCGTCGCGCTCGCGTACGACATGATGTACGGCGCCGAGCCGAGCCGCTTCCTGGTCGACGCCGAACGTGCGGGCGCGCAGGTGATCGCCGATGGACTCGGCATGCTGGTCGAGCAGGCGGCGGAGTCGTTCCGGCTGTGGCACGGCGTGATGCCGGAGACCGCGTCGGTCCTGCGCGAACTGCGGGCGACGCTGTCGAACGAGGTCGCGTCGTGAAGCGCGCGTTCACGTGGCTGCTGCGGATCGTCGGCCTCGTCGTCGGGCTGGTGCTGCTCGTCCAGCTCTACTTCTTCGCGATGGTCGGCTGGTACGCGCATCACGACCCATCGACCACGGCGTTCATGCACAGCCAGATGGCGCTGGTCGAGGCCAGGACGCCGGGCGTGCGCATGCAGCACCAGTGGGTGCCTTACGCCCGCATCTCCGACAACCTCAAGCGCGCCGTGATCACGTCGGAGGACGCGCGCTTCGCGGAGCACGAGGGTGTCGATTGGGAGGCGGTGTCGAAGGCTTATGAAAGTAACGAAAAAGTCGGTGACGCGAAGGCCGGCGGCAAGCCCGCTGCGCGGACCTCGAAGCGCGTCGCGGCGCGCATCCACGGCGGGTCGACGATCACGCAGCAGCTCGCGAAGAACCTGTTCCTGTCCGGTGAACGCAGCTATCTGCGAAAGGCGCAGGAGCTGGTCATCACGTACATGCTCGAGTTCTGGATGAGCAAGCAACGCATCCTCGAGATCTACCTGAACGTCATCGAATGGGGCAACGGCGTGTTCGGCGCCGAGGCCGCCGCGCGGCACTACTTCGACGTCCCCGCCGCGCAGCTCGGGCCGTCCCAGGCCGCGGAGCTCGCGGTGATGCTGCCCAATCCGCGCTTCTACGACACGCATCGCGACTCCGGCTATCTCGCGCGCCGCGGCGCGGTGATCACGCGATGGATGGGCGATGCCGAACTGCCCTGACGGCGGAGCGACCGGCGTCCTGCGGCCACCGCTGTCCGCCTATTTGTTCCTGATCTCCGGCATGGCGGTGGTCGGCGCGTACGTCGGCTTCTCGAAGGTGATCGTCGCGACGGTGCCGGTGTTCCTGCTCGCGACGATCCGCTTCGGCATCGCGATCGTCGTCATGCTGCCGTGGACCTTTCCGAAGGGCGGCCTCGCGCAGGTCCGCGCGCATCCCGGCACGCTGGTCGCCGAGTCGATGTTCGGCAACTTCCTGTTCTCGATCTGCATGCTGTCGGGCGTGGCGCTGACGTCGGCGACCGCGGCCGGACTGATCATGAGCATGCTGCCGGCAGGCGTGGCGCTGATCTCGCTGATCGCGTTGCGCGAGCGGCTCGACCGGCGGACATCGCTCGCCGTCCTGCTCGCGGTCGTCGGCGTGAGCTCGTTGACGCTCGGGCGTGGCGCGACAGTCGCATCGACCACGACGGGCACGGCACTCGAAGGCAACGCGCTGATGGTCGGCGCGGTGTGCTGCGAGGCGATCTACGTGGTCGTCGGCAAGCGTCTGACCAACGCCGGCATCGGTCCGATGCGCATCTCCGCGTGGATCAACATCGTGGGCTTCGTGCTGATGCTGCCGCTCGGACTGTGGCAGGCACGGACCTATCGATTCGACCGCATCACGCCGACGATCTGGGGCTTGATCGTGGTCTATGCGGTCGCGGCGAGCGTGCTGTCGACGTGGCTCTGGCTGTCGGGGCTGCGCCATGTGCCGGCGAGTCGCGCCGGCATCTTCACGACCGCGTTGCCGATCACGTCCGCCCTCGTCGGCATCGCGTTCCTCGGCGAGCGACCGACGCCGGCGCACGGCATCGCGTTCGTCTGCGCGGTCGCGGGCATCGTGCTGGTGTCCTTCGCGCGACGGAAACCGGATCTTTCCCTCGAGTCCTGACGTGCGCGCCGACCCTGTCGACGATCTCGCGCGCAATGACGACGGCAATGCCCCGATGCGCGCCGATGAGCAGAAGGTGTTTTCCGATCACCCGTAACGATCAGCTCGGCGCGCGCCGCGACGGCTGCCGCGATGACGTGATCGTCGTCTGCACCAACTCGTCTGGCAAAGTGACCTGCGCCGTCGTCATGGCGGTGTCCTTTTGTCCGGCTGCGGTCATTCGATCAAGCGATCCGTTTACACGGCGTGGACCAGTTCCAGCTTGCACGGCTTGGGCCCGTCGGCGGTCTCGATCTGCGTCGTGACGTGGCTGATGCGAAAGCGCGTCTCGATGGTTTCGGCCACCTCGCAAAGGAAGCCGTCGCCGGGGTGGCCGCTCGGCATCACGAGATGCGCGGTCAACGCGTTCTCCGACGTGCTGGTCGCCCAGATGTGCAGGTCGTGCACGGCGCTCACGCCCGGCAGGCCTTCGAGGTAGCCGCGGACCGCGTTCGCATCGATGTCCGCCGGCACCGCCGCGAGCGCGAGGCGCATCGAGTCCCGCATCAGTCCCCACGTGCCGACCAGGATGACGACGGCGAGGACGAGTCCCATCGCCGGATCGATCCAGGTGAGGCCGGTGTAGCGGATCGCGACGCCGGCGACGACGACGCCGCCGGAGACCGCGGCGTCCGAGACCATGTGCAGGTACGCGCCGCGCACGTTGAGGTCTTCCTTGCGGCGTGACAGGAACAACAGCGCCGTGCCGGCGTTGATCGCGATGCCGACGATCGCGACCCAGATCACGACCGCGTCGTCGACCGTCGCGGGCACCATCAGTCGCTGGAACGCCGCATAGATGATGCCGCCGACGGCGATCAGCAGCAGCATGGCGTTGGCGAGTGCGGCGAGGATCGTCGTGCCGCCGAGCCCGTACGTGAAGCGCTGCGACGCGCGCCGCGCGCCCAGCACCGCAGCGCCCCACGCGAGCGCGAGACCGATGACGTCGCCGAAGTTGTGGCCGGCGTCGGCCAGCAACGCGAGCGAATCCGCGAACCAGCCGAAGCCGACCTCGACGAGGACGAACGCGAGATTGACGGCGATGCCGATCGCGAACAGTCGCAGCGTGGCGTTGCTGGCGTCGGCGGGAACGCCATGACCGTGGACGTGGTCATGGCCGTGATCGTGCGCGTGGTCGTGACCTGTAGCACGCGCGTCTTCGTGGGCTCGGTGGTCGTGGGCGAGGTGATCGTGATCGGGCATGGCGTGCTCGGACTCCTTCGGTATCGGCGGCATGATGCAGCAACGCGGTACTTCGCGTCATGCGGCTAATGCCCGGTCGTCACCGTGTAGTTGAGGGCCAGGCGACCGCCGTCCACGTACAGCGTCTGGCCGGTCACGTACGACGCGTCGTCGCTGGCGAGGAAGGCGGCGATGCCTGCCACCTCTTCGGGTTCGCCGAGCCGACGCAACGGCGTCCGCGACAGGACGCGCTCGCGGGATGCCTCGTCGGACAGCACCGCCTTTCGCGCGAGTTCGGTGGCGATCGTGCCCGGTCCGATCGCATTGACGCGGATGCCGTGGGGCGCGAGCGCGAGCGCCATGACCTTGGTGAGCTGGCCGACGCCGCCCTTGCTGACGACGTACGGCACCTGGTCGGCAATCGCGAGAACCGCGTTGACGCTGGACATGTTGATGATCGACCCGCGCGCGTTGCGGTGGCCCCCTTCCGGCGTCGCCGCCATGTGCCGCGCGACCGCCTGACCGACGAGGAAGCAGGACTTGAGATTGACCGCGATGACGCGATCGAAGTCCGCCTCGGTCAGATCGAGGAAGCCGGCGGCATGCGTGATACCGGCATTGTTGACGAGCACGTCGATACGGCCGCAAGAGTCGACAGCTGCCTCGACCGCCGCATCGACGTCGATCTTGCGCGCCACGTCCGCTTCGATGAACGCCGCACCGATCGCCGTGGCCGCCGCGCGACCGGCCGTTGCGTCCCGGTCCACGACGACGACCGCCGCGCCCTCGTCCCTGAAGCGCCGCGCGCAGGCGAGGCCGATGCCTGTCGCGCCGCCCGTGACCATGACCACCTTGCTCGTCAACCGCATCCCTGCCTCCAGAACGACCGTGCGGATTATGCGGGAGCGCGTCGTGCACGCCCGTGCAACTCTCGCGGATTTCGCGAGTCAGCATCACCATCATCCCGTGCCTGTCGAACGCCGCGCATCCCCGCGGCCGCGCGCGCACTCATCGTGGAGGCCCTCTTGAATTCATCAGAAGAACAACCGATCGACGCCAGACGTCGCGCCGTCCTGACCGGCGGCATCGTCGGCGCCGCCGGCTCGTTGATTCCGTTCGAAGCCGTTCGCGCGGCCGATGCACGACCGTTGACCGCGGCCGAAGTGCTCGCCAACCAGGCGCCGCCGACGATGCGCGTCTCGCTGACGGTCAACGACCGGCCGGTGTCGGTCGACGTCGACACGCGCACGACCTTGCTCGACACGCTGCGCGAGCATCTGCAGCTGACCGGCACCAAGAAGGGCTGCGACCACGGCCAGTGCGGCGCTTGCACGGTGCTCGTCGAAGGACGCCGCATCAACAGCTGCCTGACACTCGCGGTGATGCACGAAGGCGACCACGTCACGACCATCGAAGGACTGGGCTCGCCCGAACGCCTGCATCCGATGCAGGCGGCGTTCGTCAAGCACGACGGCTTCCAGTGCGGCTACTGCACGCCCGGACAGATCTGTTCGGCGGTCGCGACGCTCGACGAGATCAGGCGCGGCATCCCGAGCCACGTCAGCGCCGACCTCACCGTCACGCAACGCGCCACGCCGGCCGAGGTCCGCGAGCGCATGAGCGGCAACATCTGTCGCTGCGGCGCCTACTCCAACATCTTCGACGCGATCGACGAAGTGGCGGGGGCGAAGGCATGAAGGCGTTCACCTACGAGCGGGCCGAGACGCCCGCGGCCGCCGCGGCGGCGCTCGCCCGCGATCCGGACGCGAAGCTGATCGCCGGCGGCACCAACCTGCTCGACCTGATGAAGCTGCAGATCGAGACGCCGACGCATCTGGTCGACGTCAATCGCCTCGGCCTCGATCGCATCGAGCCGACGTCGACCGGCGGGCTGCGGATTGGCGCGCTGGTCCGCAACACCGACCTCGCGAGCGACGTCCGCGTGCGGAAGGATTATGGGGTGCTGAGCCGCGCGTTGCTGGCCGGTGCGTCCGGCCAGTTGCGCAACAAGGCGACGACCGCGGGCAACCTGCTGCAACGGACGCGCTGCCCCTACTTCTACGACACCACCAAGCCGTGCAACAAGCGTGCGCCCGGCACGGGCTGCTCGGCCATCGACGGCTTCAATCGCAACCTCGCCATCGTCGGGACGAGTGACCAGTGCATCGCCACGCATCCGAGCGACATGGCCGTCGCGATGCGCGTCCTCGACGCGCAGGTCGAGACGGTCCGGGCCGACGGAGCGACTCGCAGCATCCCGATTGCGGACTTCCACATGCTGCCCGGCACGACGCCGCAGGTCGAGACCGCGCTGGCACACGACGAGGTGATCACGGCGGTCGTGTTGCCGTCCCCGATCGGCGGCACGCACGTCTACCGCAAGGTGCGCGACCGCGCGTCGTACGCATTCGCGCTGATCTCGGTCGCCGCCGTGGTCCAGCCCGACGGCAGCGGTCGCCTCGCGTTCGGCGGCCTCGCCCACAAGCCGTGGCGGGTCGAGGACGGCGAGCGGCGGATGAAGCAGGGTGCGAAGGCGGTCACCGACGTCGTGCTGCGCGCTGCTCGAACCACGGATCAGAACGCGTTCAAGGTCGTGCTGGTCGAGCGGACGGTGGATGCGGTCATGAAGGAAGCGAAGGCCTGAAGATGAAATTCGATACCCCCGCCACCACACGCAATCCGATCGACAATGGACGGGTCGTCGGTCGTCCGCACGATCGCATCGACGGTCCGCTCAAGGTTTCCGGCAAGGCGCCGTACGCGTACGAGCGTCACGACGTCGTGCCCGATCAGGCCTACGGCGTGATCCTCGGCGCCGGCATCGCCAAGGGCCGCATCGCGCGCATGGACACGCGCGACGCCGAGAACGCGCCCGGCGTCCTGGCCGTCGTCACGGCCGCCAATGCCGGCAAGGTCGGCAAGGCCAAGGCCAACACCACGAAGCTGATGGGCGGCCCGCAGATCGATCACTACCACCAGGCCATCGCCATCGTCGTCGCGGAGAGCTTCGAGGAAGCGCGTGCCGCGAGCCACCTGATCCGCGTGCGCTACGACGTCGAGCCGGGCAGCTACGACCTGGCCGCGGCGAAGGGTTCGGCGCCCATCCCCAGCAAGAGCAAGGGCGAGCCACCCGCGACGAAGGTCGGCGACTTCGACGGCGCGTTCGCCCGCGCGCCGGTGACGATCGACAGGACCTACACGACGCCGGACCAGAGCCATTCCGCGATGGAGCCGTTCGCGACCATCGCAGCGTGGGATGGTGACCATCTGACGGTCTGGACTTCCAAACAGATGATCAACTGGGCGCGCCGCGACCTGGCCGAGACCTTCGGCATGTCCAGGGACAACTTCCGCGTGGTCTCGTCGTACGTCGGCGGTGGCTTCGGCTCCAAGCTGTGGATCCGCAGCGATGTCGTGATGGCGGCGCTCGGCGCGCGCGCGGCCAAACGACCGGTGAAGGTCACGCTGGCGCGGCCGCAGATCCCCAACAACACGACGCATCGTCCGGCGACCATCCAGCGCATTCGCATCGGCGCCGATCGCGACGGCGCCATCCAGGCCATCGCGCACGAGTCGTGGTCCGGCGACCTGCCGGATGGCCAGCCCGAGACCGCCGTCATGCAGACGCGGCTGCTGTACGCGGGCGCCAACCGCATGACCGCGATGCGCCTGGCCGTGCTCGACCTGCCCGAAGGCAATGCGATGCGGGCGCCGGGCGAGGCGCCGGGCCTGATGGCGCTGGAGATCGCGATGGACGAACTGGCCGAGTCGCTGAAGATGGACCCGGTCCAACTGCGCATCGTCAACGACACGCAGGTCGATCCCGAGAAGCCGGAGCGTGCGTTCTCGCAACGCAACCTGGTCGGCTGCCTGCAAGAAGGCGCGCGGCGTTTCGGCTGGGAGAAGCGCAACGCGACACCGGGCCAAGTCCGCGACGGGCAGTGGCTCGTCGGCATGGGCATGGCGAGTGCGTTCCGCGGCAATCTGACGATGAAGTCCGGTGCGCGCGTGTCGGTCGACGCGCAGGGTCGGGTGCGCGTCGAGACCGACATGACGGACATCGGCACCGGCAGCTACACGGTCATCGCGCAGACCGCCGCCGAGATGCTCGGCGTGCCGCTCGAACGCGTGACCGTCATGCTCGGCGACTCGGACTCGCCGGTGTCGTCGGGTTCGGGCGGGCAGTGGGGCGGCAACAGCTCGACGGCGGGCGTCTATGCGGCCTGCATGAAGATGCGCGAGACGATCGCGAAGAAGCTCGGCGTGAAGGAGGCCGACACGGTGTTCGCCGACGGCCGCGTCAAGTCGGGGAGTCGCGACGTCGCGCTCGGCGAGGCGGTGGGAGCGCAGGGCCTGTCCGTCGAGGACTCGATCGAGTTCGGCAAGCTGACCAAGACGTATGCGCAGGCGACGTTCGGCGCGCACTTCGTGGAGGTCGGGGTCGACGGTGCGACCGGTGAAGTCCGCGTGCGGCGCATGAGCGGCGTGTTCGCGGCCGGTCGCATTCTCAATCCCAAGACCGCGCGCAGCCAGGTGATCGGCGCGATGACGATGGGGATCGGCGCGGCGCTGATGGAGGACGCGGTCGTCGATCATCGCTACGGCTACTTCGTCAATCACGACCTGGCCGAGTATCACGTGCCGGTGCACGCCGACCTGCCGCACCAGGAGGTCGTGTTCCTCGACGAGCTCGACGAGAAGTCGTCGCCGATGAAGGCCAAGGGGGTCGGTGAACTCGGGCTCTGCGGCGTCGCTGCGGCCGTGGCCAACGCGGTCTACAACGCCTGCGGGGTTCGGGTGCGCGACTATCCGGTCACGCTCGACAAGATCGTGACGGCGTTGCCACGGATGGCTTGAAGGTGCCGGGCCGACGGGTATCGGCCGAGCCGCGTGATCCTGTCGACCGACAGCGTGATCGACGGGTCGCTTAAACACGCGCGTGGGCGCGGCGGCTAAGGTCATCCTCGCCGTCGCAGCCGCGACGATATTCAGGAGATCGACATGGCCAATGCCCCCGACACGTCGCCGAAACACGACGACCCCGTGCCCGACGACGCAGGCACCGACGCGGACGTCGATCCCGGCCTCCTGGTGCCGGGGTCCGACGAGCCGTCGACGTCCGACCCGGCCCAACCTGCGGAGATGGACGAGCGCTCGTCGACGAATCGCACGGGCCTGACACCGGATTCGATCCAGGTCGATTGAACCGCAGGCTGCCCGCGACGACGCGTGCCGCCATCGCGGGCAGGCCCAGACCCGGTCAGGGCAGCGGTGTCGGGTCGCTGGCGGGTGAACCATCCGGGTGGCTGAACCACCAGGCGCTGTTTCTGCCGTCGGCGCAACCGGTCCCGGTGCCGAAGCTGGTGACCACGCCGCCGCTGCTGGCGACCGCGGCCCGATAACATCCGCCGGCCGTGTCGGCGAACGCATAGGTTTGCCGACTCTGCTGGCCGCTGCGGCCGGTAACCGCGTCGTTCGGGTCGAAGTTCAGCGTATCCGCGGCATCGACGACATTGTCGACCGTCGCGCGATACAGCGTGATGCCCTCGAGGCGGAACTCGGTCGCGTTGCTGTAACCCTGGTGGATCTTCGTCGTCTGCGCATAGCCGGCGGCGGTCGGCGCGAACGCATAGTCCAGGCGCAATGGATAGCTCGCGTCCAGTCGCTGCTCGCCGACGATCACGAGGCCGGTCACGCTGCGACTCGAGCCGCTGACCGAGGTCAGCTGGTCGACGACCTGTCCGTAGGTGGCGGCGGTGATAGCGAACGTCTGCGCGTTCCTGAACCCGACCGTCTGGTCGACGGTGGTCCGCACGGGCCCGTGCGAGGTATAGGCCATGCCTTCGATCACGAAGTGGCGCGACAACTGCGTCGTGACGCCGCCGCTGACGTTGCCGGCGGCATCGGTCGTCAGCGTGTTCGAGATCACGGGCATCGCGCCCTGGCCGGCGAGCGTGTTGCGCAGGACCGAACCGGTGACGTATGCGGCGTGCGGATCCTGATGCAGCAGCAGGGTCGCGCTCGCCGCGTAGTAGTGATTGGCGCCGGCGACGCTGAGCGCCACGACGTGGGGTCGGCCGTCGCTCAGCACCGCGGCGAACGGCGTCAGATCGACGCGGTACGGCATGAAGGCTAGCGTCTGGACACCGGGCGTCGGTCGCCACAGATAGGGATCGATGCCGCCCGTGTAGATCCATGGATACACGGGCGCCACGCCGGCAGCCTGGCCGTCGATGCTGATCTGGCCCTCGCGGTAGCTGCCGCCGCCACAGTCCTGCACCTGCGCGGCATAGGCGTCGGGCACGCAGGTCCAGGAGAATTCGTCACCGCTCTGGCTCTGCATGAACACGTCGAGATAGGCGCGCTCGACGTTTCGCGGCAGCGTCAGGGTCTTCGCGAGCTGGCTGCTCGACGTGTCGAGGGTGGTCGGGCTGCCGAGCGGATCGCTACCGAGCGCGATCACGCTGTCGGGCACGCGCGGCGCCGGCGCGAGGGCGGACGCCGGATAGAAGAGCAGCTTCGCGCTGCCGGTGATTACGCCGGTGTAGGTGCCGTCGACGAGGTTGGCGAGCACCGCCTGTCCGTTGCCCGCCTTCGTGAAAAGCTTGCTGTAGTCGGTCAGGTCGCGCTCGACATGCCAGTGCGGGGCGACTGCCGCCGACGGCTCCTGGGTCGTGCCGAAATAGAGGTTGACGCCGCCCAGCCAGATCGAGGCGGTGCGGTCGAACTGGCGACCCGCGGTGACGGCGAAGTCGGCTTCGAGCACGACCTTCGCCCACCGGCCCGTACACGAAGCCGCCGGCGGCGCGTAGCTGAAGGGCCGCGCCGAGAAGTCGTTGAACACCGTGCCGGCGAACAGCGTGACGACGCAGGGTTGGCCGGGCGGGCGTGGCACGGCGGGATCGGCGATGGCAACGCCGGTCGAGCCGACAGTGCCGGGACTGGTCGGAGCCAATGTCGGTGGCGCTGCGGTCGCGCCGAGGGCGACGGCGCAGGCGAGCATGCCCAGCACGATGTGGGTGGCGGCGTGGCCGTGACGACGGATGAACAGCATGTTTGACTCCCCCCTGACCGGTCGAAGATGGAAAGCGACATGCTAAACGCCTCGGTCGCGCTGGTGGATCGAGGCAGCGTCGAACTGCACCGGACGTCTCGACCCGCGCGGGTTCACTTCAATCCCAATTCCACCCACAACGCATCCACCTTCGCCACCACCGCCGCATCCATCGCGATCGGCCGACCCCATTCCCGCATGGTCTCGCCCGGCCACTTGTTGGTCGCGTCCAGGCCCATCTTCGACCCCAGCCCCGACACCGGCGACGCGAAGTCGAGGTAGTCGATGGGCGTGTGATCGACCAGCGTCGTGTCGCGCGTCGGGTCCATCCGCGTCGTGATCGCCCAGATCACTTCCTTCCAGTCGCGGATGTTCACGTCGTCGTCGACCACGACGATGAACTTCGTGTACATGAACTGCCGCAGGAAACTCCAGATGCCGAACATCACGCGCTTCGCGTGGCCGGGGTAGCTCTTGCGAATGCTGACGATCGCCATGCGGTAGCTGCAGCCCTCGGGCGGCAGATAGAAGTCCACGATCTCGCTGAACTGCTTCTGCAGGATCGGCACGAAGACCTCGTTCAACGCGACGCCGAGGATGGCCGGCTCGTCGGGCGGCTTGCCGGTGTAGGTCGAGTGATAGACCGGGTTCTCTCGCAGCGTCATGCGATCGATGCGGAACACGGGGAACCAGTCGCGCTCGTTGTAGTAACCGGTGTGGTCGCCGAACGGGCCTTCGAGCGCATGAAGATAGCCGTTGCGTTCGGCGAGTTCGACGCCGTGTTCGCTGAAGCCGGTGTAGCCCGCCCCGGCCGTCGGGATCGTGCCTTCGAGCACGATCTCCGCGCGCGCCGGCACCTGCAGGTCGGAGCCGATGCATGCCGCGACCTCGGTCGGACCGCCGCGCAGCAGACCCGCGAACTGGTATTCGGACAACGAGTCGGGCACCGGTGTCACGGCGCCCAGCATCGTCGCGGGATCGGCGCCCAGCGCGACGGCGATCGGGAACGGCCGTGCGGCGTGGCCACGCTTCCGGTCGGCTTCCGCGAACGCGCGGAAGTCCAGCGCGCCGCCACGATGCGCGAGCCAGCGCATGATGGTCTCGTTGCGCGAGATGACCTGCTGGCGATAGATGCCGAGGTTCTGCCGCTTGCGTGCGTCGGGCACGTCGCGCGGCCCGCGGGTGATGACGAGCCCCCACGTGATCAACGGTCCGGCATCGTCGGGCCAGCAGGTCTGCACCGGCAGCATCGCCAGGTCCACGTCGCTGCCTTCGACGACGCGATGCTGGCAGAGCGGCCGCTTGATCACGCGGGGCGCCATGTCGCGCAACGACTTGATCATGCCGATCAATCGGCCCGCGTCCTTGAAGCCGCGCGGGGGCTCGGGCTCCTTCAGCTTCGCGAGCAGCGTGCCGACGTCGCGCAACGCCGCGATCGAGGTCTGGCCCATGCCCGCGGCGACGCGCTCGACGGTGCCGAACAGGTTGGCGAGGACCGGCATCGATCCTTCGGTGGGATTCTGGAACAGCAGGGCGGGTCCGCCGGTCCGCAACGTGCGGTCGCAGATCTCGGTCATCTCGAGTTTCGGCGACACCGGTGCGACGATGCGCTTCAGGTCGCCCTTGTACTGCAGTTGCGCCGAGAAGTCGCGGAGGTCTTCGTACTTCTGGGTCATCGGCATGGAGGATGTGGGAGGGGCCTGGTGCTGCGAGCATGACGTCGAACGGCATGGCGCATGGGGCGGATATCAAAGTTAACATTTCCCTGATTGACCACCTCGTACGGCGTTGCGTACCTTTCGCGCTCCCTTCAAGTCGCGGTCCGAGACGACCGTCGTACACCTCAAGCAGAACACCAGGCAGCAGGCGCGTCATCACGCGATCGTTGCCTGTTTGAAGCGGACGACGCCCCCCGGAGCGTCGCCGCGCTGAGCGGGCTTCCCGGACGCCCATGATGTCCAACCTTCGAGCGTAGCCTCGTCCGGGTACCAAGGTAGAGCGACCGAACGAGGTCGTGTCGACGATGCGCCAAGCGCACGTCGTCGAAGCGGGGGTTCGAGTAGTCGGTCGATCCCGCGAACACGTCTCGTCACGGAAGCGTCGTGATGGCTCCTCGCCATCGCATCCGACTTCGTTGCAGGTCGTGGTGACGGGACCCGTCTTCGGTCCGATCGTCCCGCGCGCCGAACGTCATCAGCGCCGTCCAGCGGTGTTGGAGACTGGAGTACACATGAACTTAGCGTTGTTGCGCGCCGAATGGCGTGCGGTCAGGCGAGCCTCTTTACGGCTCACGCAGCAGAGTCTTTCGATGGTCGGATTGTTGGCGGTCGCCGCGGTCGCCATCGTGGTGATGCATCCGGAATACGCGCGGGCGTTGGGACACTGGTTCATGCCCGGCGCGGCAGTGCCACAGCAGCCGACGCAGCCCGCAGCCCCGCCGCTCGGCGCCGGCCTCGTCGAACGCGGCAGCGAGGCGGGTCGCATGCTGGGGCTCGTCAGTGGCGAGGCATCCGCGGACACGACGCCAACCGTCCAGGCCGATGCGCCCTCGGCGGTGAAGCTCGAGAAGGTGACTGCCGTCGAACGGCCGGCCACCGCGCGCGAGAAGCGTGAAGCCGCGACCTACCTGTCGAAGAAATATCACGTCAACAACGACGCGGTCGCGATGCTCGTCGACGCCGCCTACACGACCGGTCACGAACTCGATCTCGACCCGCTGCTGCTGCTGTCCGTGATCGGCGTCGAGTCCGGATTCAACCCGTTCGCCGAGAGCAGCGCGGGCGCAGCGGGCCTGATGCAGTTGATGGCCAAGGTCCATCGCGACAAGCTCGCCGACTTCGGCGGTGCCAACATCGCGCTCAACCCGGTCGTCAGCCTGCGCGTCGGCGCCGTGGTGCTGAAGGACTGCATCCGTCGCGGCGGTTCGATCGCCGACGGCCTGCGCCTGTACGTCGGCGCCGGCACCGGCGCGGACAGCGGCTACGGCGTGCGCGTGATCCAGGAGAAGGACAGGCTCGCCCAGGTCGTGCGCGGCAACGCGCGGCCGCGCATCGAGCCGATTCCCTCGACCCCGTCGACGACCACGGCGAAGGCGCATGCGCGGCAGCCCGACATCGATCACAGCTTCGACAACGTCGATCCCGCGAACATCAAGCTGGACGCGACAGGCAGCGTGGCTGCGCTCTGACCATCGCTTCGGTCGTCATGTCCCGATGGACGGTCCGGCATTCCGTCGATTCACAGACTTAGCACGACTCATCGACGGACTACGACTCATCGACGAACCAGCAGCACCTGCATCCGTGCGACCGCTTCGCGCAGGTTGTCCATCGACGTCGCATAAGACAGCCGCAGCCAGCGGCCGGGTTCGTGATGGCCGAAGTCCTTGCCCGGCACCAGCGCGACGCCCGCATGATCGAGGATGTGCAGCGCCAGCGCGTCGCTGTCCGGTAGCTCCGCGCTGAGGAAACGGCTCGCGTCTGCATAGACGTAGAACGCGCCGTCCGGCATCACCGGCACGTCGAAGCCGATTTCGCGCAGCGCCGGCACGATGTAGTCGCGGCGTCGCTGGAATTCGGCCTTGCGTTCGTCGTAGATCGCGAGCGTCTCCGGCTCGAAGCACGCGAGCGCCGCGTACTGCGCCGGCGTCGGCGCGCAGATGAACAGGTTCTGCGCGAGCTTCTCGAAGGTGGGCACCAAGGCCTGCGGCACGACGGCCCAGCCGAGACGCCAGCCGGTCATGTTGAAGAACTTCGAGAAGCTGTTGACGACGATCAAGTCGTCGCTGATCTCGAGCGCGGAGCGATGCCGGATGTCGTCGTCGCCGTGGTACGTGAGTTCGAGATAGATCTCGTCGATGATCGAAACGCCGCCGTGCGCGGCGACCGTCTCGATGATGCTGCGCAGCTCGTCCGGCGCGATCGACGTGCCCGTCGGGTTGGACGGCGACGCGACGAGCACGCCACGCGTCTCGGCGGTCCAGTGCGCGTCGACCATCGCGGCCGTGAGCTGGAAGCGCTCCCCTGGTCCGGTGGGAATCAACTTCGCGACGCCGTCGAAGGCCGTGACGAAGTGGCGATTGCACGGATAGCAGGGGTCCGGCATCAGGATCTCCTGACCCGGTCCGACCAGCGCCGCCATCGTCAGCAGCAATGCACCCGAGGCGCCCGACGTGACGATGATGCGGTCGCAGTCGATGTCGACGCCGTGACGCGCCTTCAGGAACGCCGCGATCTTCAGCCGCAACGAGCGCAGCCCGACCGCGGGCGTGTAGTGCGTGTCCCCGCGGCTCATCGCGTCGGCCAGTGCGGCGACGACGGCCGCCGGCGCCGTGAAGTCGGGCTCGCCGACGCTCATGTGGATGACCGACCGTCCCTGCAGCTCGAGCGCATGCGCGTGCTTCATCAGCTCCATCACGTAGAAGGGCTCGATGCGGTCGGTGCGCGCGGCGACGCGCAGGGCGGCATTGGTGATCATCGGGATATCGAGGGTTGGACGCGCTGATGGATGTGAAGGGCACGGCGAGCCGACCCCTGTTCATGATAGAGGCATCGACTATGGCCGCCCGTTTGGTGGCAACGCGCGACGGCGCGATAATCACCGGCCGCGCCGCACCGGCACGGTCCGCTCGAAAACCCGCACGAAAGCCGCCATGAACGACGCAACCCCGATCGACGAACTCAAGGATGCGGTCATGCATGCCCCCGACAGCGGGGGAAGCGCGGCCACCACGCTGACCGGCGCCACCGCACGCGATCCGCTGCTTGACAAGGCGGCCGAGTTGCGGAAGGCGGCGCTCGAATACCACGAGTTCCCGACGCCGGGCAAGATCTCCATCGCACCGACCAAGTCGCTGATCAACCAGCGCGACCTGGCGCTGGCCTACTCGCCGGGCGTCGCCGCGGCCTGCGAGGAGATCGTCGCCGATCCCACCAACGCGTTCCGCTACACCGCGCGCGGCAACATGGTGGGCGTGATCACCAACGGCACCGCGGTGCTCGGGCTCGGCGCGATCGGACCGCTCGCGGCCAAGCCGGTGATGGAAGGCAAGGCGGTGCTCTTCAAGAAGTTCGCGGGGATCGACGTCTTCGACATCGAGATCGCGGAGCGCGACCCGGCCAGGCTGATCGAGATCATCGCGTCGCTGGAGCCCACGTTCGGCGGCATCAACCTCGAGGACATCAAGGCGCCGGAGTGCTTCGAGATCGAACGTGCGCTGCGCAAGCGCATGAAGATCCCCGTGTTCCACGACGACCAGCACGGCACGGCGATCATCGTCGGCGCGGCGCTGACCAATGCCTTGATCGTCACCGGCAAGAAGTTCGACGAGATCAGGCTGGTCGTGTCGGGCGCCGGCGCGGCCGCGCTCGCGTGCGTCGACCTGCTGGTGGACCTCGGGCTGCCGATCACGAACATCTGGCTCACCGACCTCGCCGGCGCGGTCTACAAGGGTCGCACCGAACTGATGGACCCGGACAAGGAACGCTTCGCGCAGGAGACCTCGATGCGCACGCTGGCCGAGGTCATCGTCGGCGCCGACGTGTTCCTCGGCCTGTCGGCCGGCGGCGTGCTCAAGCAGGACATGGTCGCGACGATGGTCGAGAAGCCGATCATCTTCGCGCTCGCCAACCCGACGCCCGAGATCCTGCCCGAGCTGGCCAAGGCGGTGCGGCCGCACGCGATCATGGCCACGGGGCGCACCGACTATCCGAACCAGGTCAACAACGTCCTCTGCTTCCCGTTCATCTTCCGCGGCGCATTGGACGTCGGCGCGACGACGATCACGCGCGAGATGGAGATCGCGACCGTCAACGCCATCGCCGAACTCGCGCGTCAGGAACAGAGCGACATCGTCGCCACGGCGTACGGCATCGAGGACCTGTCGTTCGGCTCCGAGTACCTGATCCCGAAGCCTTTCGATCCGCGTCTCATCGTGAAGATCGCGCCGGCCGTCGCCAAGGCCGCGATGGATTCGGGCGTGGCGTTGCGACCCATCGAGGACTTCGATGCGTATCGGGGGCGCCTCGTGCAGTTCGTCTATCAGAGCGGCACGATGATGAAGCCGATCTTCGCGTCGGCGCGCGCCGTGCCCCCCGAGCGGAAACGCATCGTCTTCGGCGAAGGCGAGGAGTCGCGGGTGCTTCACGCGGTACAGGTGATGGTCGACGAGAAGATCGCGACCCCGATCCTGATCGGCCGTCCGCAGGTCATCGAGCAACGCATCGCGCGTCAGGGCCTGCGGCTGCGTCGCGACATCGACTACACGATCGTCAACACCGATCAGGACGAGCGCTATCGCGATTACTGGCAGACCTATCACCAGATGACGGCGCGCAAGGGCGTGACGAAGGCCATCGCGCAGCTCGACATGCGCCGTCGCAGCACGCTGATCGGTGCGATGCTGCTGAAGAAGGGCGAGGCCGACGGCCTGGTGTGCGGCGCGATCAGCACCGTGCATCGGCATCTGCAATACGTCGACGAGGTGATCGGCCATGCGCCCGGCGAGAACGTCTACGCCGCGATGAACGGCCTGATCCTGCCGGGCCGCCAGCTGTTCATCGTCGACACGCACATCAACGAGGACCCGACCGCGGAGCAGTTGTGCTCCATCACGATCATGGCGGCCGAGGCGATGCGTCGCGTCGGCATCCTGCCCAAGGCCGCGCTGCTGTCGCACTCCAACTACGGCTCGTCCAATGCGGCGTCGGCGATCAAGATGCGCGAGGCCAGCAAGCTGTTGCGCGAGCGCGCACCGGACCTCGAAGTCGACGGCGAGATGCAGGGCGACACGGCGCTCGACGAACACGTGCGGCGCGACGTGGTCGGCGACTCCACGTTCTCGGGCCAGGCCAACCTGCTCGTGATGCCCAACATCGACGCGGCCAACATCGCCTACAACCTGCTGAAGACGGCGGCGGGCAACAACATCGCGATCGGGCCGGTGCTGCTCGGCTGCGCGATGCCGGTCAACATCGTGACGGCGTCGGCGACGGTGCGACGCATCGTCAACGTGGCGGCGCTGACGGTGATCGAGGCCAACGCGGCGCGTTGATCGCATGCGTGCGGTGATGACGGCTGCTCCACGCGCGTCTGCCATCGCGCCCCGCTTCATGGCGCGCATCGCGGGCCATCTGGTCGTATGCATCGCGCTCGTCGTCGCTAGCTTCGCCGCGCTCGCGCAGGAACGCAGCATCGCGCTGTCGTTCGACGACGGCTTCGACCCGCGCACGCAACCGGAAGCCGCGACGTGGAACGCGGCGATGCTCGACGCGCTCGCGTATGCCGAGGTTCGCGCCATCCTGTTCCCGGCCGGGCAGCAGGTCGATACCCCGCAGGGTCTCGCGCTCGTCAAGGCCTGGGGCGACGCGGGGCACGCCATCGGCAACCACACGTACGCGCACGCGAGTCTCGGCGTGCCGTCGACGACGGCCGATGCCTTCGAGGCCGATGTCGTGCGCGCCGAGACGCTGCTGCGAGGCATGCCTGGCTTCACGCGACGCCTGCGCTTCCCGTATCTGAAGGAGGGCGAGGTCGCGGCCAAACGGGATGCCGTCCGCGAGTGGCTGGCGGCGCACGACTATCGCTCCGGCGCCGTCACCATCGACACCAGCGACTGGTATTACGACATCCGCTATCGCGCCGGGCTGGCCGCCCGTCCGGGCAGCGACCCGACGCCGTTCCGCCGCGCGTTTTGCCGTGCATACCTGGCGCATCTCGCGGGTCGCGTCTCGTACTACGACGCGCTCGCGCGCCAGGTGCTCCATCGCGGCGACGTCAAGCACGTGATGCTGTTGCATGCGAACGCGTTGAACGCCGCGTTCCTGCCCGACGTGATCGAGATGCTGCGCGCGCAGGGCTGGACGATCGTGCGACCCGGCGATGCGTTCGACGACCCGGCGCACTCGATGCAGCCGTCGACCCTGCCGGCAGGCGAGAGCGTGCTGTGGTCGCTCGCGAAGCAGCAGGGCGCGACGGACTTGCGCTATCCCGCCGAGGAAGACATCTACGAGAAGCCGATCCTAGACGCCCTGGGGTTGTGAGCCGTCAGGCCGGGCGCGCGTTCAGGCCATGCGCGGCTTTGCGCCCGCGAAGAGCCGCAGGACTTCCCACAGCGTGCGAGGCCGCAGCAAGTGGGCGGGTCGGGCACGGCCGAACAGGCCATCGACCACGAGCCGCTGCAACGCTGGTGCGCCGGCGACCTGCGTCAGCAGCGTCGGCGTGCGCGCCGGGGCGAGCGCATGTCGCTGCACCGCGTGATAGAGCGTGAAGCGTCGCGTGAAGCGCCGTGACAGGCGCGCGCGATAGTCCTCGGTGATCCGTCCGACAGCTGCGCC